>NZ_RCCA01000001.1:3600000-3911042 GCF_003663845.1 Chryseobacterium sp. 7 | reverse complement strand
GGTCCAATAACAATAATATGGCTGCTTTGCAGGTTTCACAGGTGCATGCGGACCAGCACGAAATTGTTTTCAATCCTTATAATAACTACGCAACAGGACAGATGTTGTTTGGAAATGACGGAGGAATCTATTATGCCGCTAACAAATCCACTATCGGATCCGTAGGCGGATTTTCGGTCAGAAATACCAGATATAATGTAACGCAGTTTTACTCTGCAATGCTGAACCCTGTAAAAACACCTGCTGATGAAGAATTACTAGCAGGAGCACAGGATAACGGATCATGGTGGCTGTATGGTGTACCGCTGGCCAATAATTTCCTTACGGCTCAGTCTGCTACAGGTGGAGACGGAATGTATACTGAATATGATGATCAGGATAACTACGAAATTGCAAGTTATACAAACAATAACCACTATTTATTAACAAATAACGCATATAACCTTATCTCTACCAGTGCTAACAGAAGCTTAGGGCACTTTGTGAACGAAATAGCGCTGGACAGAATAAATGATGTTTTCTTTTCTTACCGTTCCGGACTTACGCTTTTCAGAACATCCGGACTTTCTGCTACGGCTACATCATTTACCAACAATACAGTCACGGTAGGAACTGCACAAACCGGAGAGCAGATTTCCTGGATGAAAGTATCTCCCTATACTACAGCTTCTACCTCTCTTTTTGTAGGGACCAACCTGGGAAGAATCTTTAAAGTGACAAATGCCAACACTACATCTTACGCGGCAACCTTATTAACTTCACCAGTAACTGGAACTGTATCTGATATAGAATTTGGAGCAAATGAAAATGAAATTATCACCACTTTCTCCAACTATAACCTGACCAGTGTTTTTTATTCTACAGATGGCGGAACTACATGGCAGAATAAAGAAGGTAACCTTCCGGACATGCCTGTAAGAACTGTATTAAGAAACCCTGACAATCCGGATGAAGTGCTGGTGGGAACGGAAATGGGCGTATGGGGTACTACCAACTTCCTGTCTCTAACTCCTGAATGGGCTTCTGTAACAGGAAATATAGGAAATGTGAGAATTACCAATTTAGATTACAGACCCGCCACTAAAACTGTTTTGGTTTCCACTTACGGAAGAGGAGCCTGGACAACTCAGAATACTGTGACTTCATTGGCAACAACAGAAACAAAATCTAAAAAAGATGTGAATATTATCTATCCAAACCCGTCTAAGGGAATTTCTCATCTGAGATTTGATACGAATAGATACAGCACTGTAGATATAAGCATTGTTGATGGATCAGGCAGACTGGTATACAGCAAGAAAAATGTAAAGTCTGATGAAGAGTTTGGACAAAAGCTGGTACCCGGAACTTATATACTGAAAGCCGAATCTAAAGGAGAAATTGTATATAGTGGAAACTTCCTGGTATTAGGACGTACTGGAGGTGATGATGATTAGAAAAATGAATAATCAATTGTATTTAATAATATTTTGGACGCTGGCTTCCTGCGGGATGCCGGTATCCTCTTTGTATCAGGATAAGACAGTATCTGTAATCTCTGCTGAAAAAACCGAATGGACAGGAGGAAGAGCAGGCGTAAGAGGGGCCGTATATACTCTTAAACTGAAAAAGAAAAATAACAGTGTGATTACCGTAAAAACATTGATGGCAGAAGGGAATGCCATTTCGTTCGTTCAAAGCAATACAGGAAATACAATAACGGTAAGAGGCAGTCTTTCCTATAAAAATAATGAAGACGCTGTGACAGTTGATAATTTTCCGGCAGGTGCCCCCGTGGAAAATCCTGCTTCTCAAAAAACAAATCCAAAAAACAATTGGATACAATACACCATAAAAGGATCACCAACACTGTACAAAGTAAGCATTTCAAAATTTACTGCTGTAGAGTCATCTGAAGAACCTGCTCCTTAAATACCTTTCATTCTTTGAATAAAAAACTACTTTTTATTTTTCTGTGTATTCCGGTAATCATATTATTCAGTAATGTGATGTATTCTGTAGTTTCTGATGTTAAAAGAGAGCTGTATAAAAAAACACAATACTGCATTGTAGAAGGTAATTTCAGAAAGTCAGAAACCATCTGTTTTACAGAAAAAGACCTGGAAGAAGCGGAATGGAAAGAAGAAAAAGAGTTTACACTCCACGGATATTCATATGATATCATCAGAATCAGTATGATCAAGGGAAAGAAATATATTTTCTGCTATATTGATAAAAAAGATATTATCCTCAATTCTCTGCTGGACTTTTCCAGAAAGCTGGCAGCGAAAAAAAAATGCTTACGGCTGCAGATAGACCTACCCGGTCACAACAAAAGCCTGTTTAAAACCCATATCTCTTTTGCCGTTTTTGAAACAAAAGAATTCAGTTTTTTTTCAAATCGTTTTTCAGAAACCGTTTCCAGACATTCTCATGAACTGGAAAACACCCATTATTTAACCATTATTTTTCCTCCGCCGGAAATGTACTTTACAATTAGGCGAATATAATATTAATGGTAACAAATTTAAAAAATGAAAAAATATATAGGCATAGCAGCTTTGTTAGGCTGTACAATTGCATATGCTCAGCAAACACAGGAAGGATCAATTGATGAGGTCAATATTCTGGGAAGAAAAAAAATTAAACAGGAGCGTGCAGAATTCAAAAGACACGCACAATCCGTAGAAACCCTTTCTGAAGAGGATCTGAATAGAAATAATCCTGCCGCAATAGATCAGACTTTATCTACAATGTCTGGACTTCAGGTAGACAAACGAACCAATTTCGGAGGGCAGAGGCTGGTATTGAGGGGCTATGGGAATGATCAGAAATTTAATAACTGGGGCGTAAAAGCCTACTGGAACAATATGCCTTTGACCAATGCCGAAGGAATTACCGTATTGGATGATGTGGATTTTGCTTACGTAACCAACGTTGAGGTTATTAAAGGGCCTGCTGCTACCATGTATGGAGGAGGAGTAGGAGGTGCAGTACGTTTCTATACCCGTCCGGACTTTACAAAAGGAGCATCCGTTTCCGAAAATGCAATGTTTGGAGCATTCAAGACCTTTCAGTCAAGAACACAGTTGAATGTTGCTGATGATAATTATTCAGTAAGTGCCGCATACGGACATCTTGAAACAGACGGATACAGACCGAATGGAGGAGGATTGAAAAACTTCTTCAATATAAACGGTACCGTAAAATTAAGCAAAAAAGACCAGTTAAGTTTCTTTGCAAGCCAGGCATATTCCTATGAACATACCTCAGGACAGATTTCCTACGATGACTATTATGCAGGTATTGATAATGGAAACCCTGCTTATATCCGGAAAAATTCAGGGACGAAAATAAAATCCACAAGAGTAGGATTGAGCAATACGGTAAGTCTTACTTCAAATTTAAGAAACTATACAACCCTGTTTTATTATAATGCAAACACAGAAAGTGTTTCGGCCGGAGCATATGGCATTACAAGCGCTCCGAATGTAGGGTTACGTTCCACTTTTACATTAAAGAACGATTTTAAAGACTTTGAAAACCGATTGGATTTCGGAGCTGAAATACAGAATTCTGTATCTACAACTTCAAGTTACCGCTTTACCGGATCAGAAACAGAACCTTTACAGACAACAGGAATGGCCGGAGCTTCTTATTTTAAATACAATAACAATCAATCCACTTATTTTGTCATTGATTATCTAACGTATAAACCTTGGGGACTTACTTTGTTGGCGGGGATCAGCGGGAATAGAACCAACTATGACAGAAAAGATCTTTATGCCTTGCCAGGTCTCATCGCCGGCCGTAAAGACCAGTCATTCAATAAAAAATATGAAATGGCTTATACCCCGCATTTTGCGTTACAGAAAGAATGGAAACATCAGATTTTTAATCTGAGCTACAGCGAAGGATACAATTCTCCTACCGCAGCCTCTTCATTTATTACTGCTACAAATACAACGAATGATGATTTAAAACCTGAACGTGCAAGAATGCTTGACTTCAGTGTGCACGGACTTTTACTGAATACGAAATTAGATTATAGGATTTCTGCATTCAGAATCGACTATTCTGATAAACTTACACAGCTTGTCATTCCTAACAGCACCACTCCGGGACAAACGTATTGGACTAATACCGGAAGCCAGAAAAATACAGGACTGGAAGTCAGCGTAGGGTACCAGTACAGAGCCGAAAATTCTTTTATTGAAAGAATTGTTCCTTTTGTAAACCTGTCTTATTATGACGCGAAGTATAAAGACTTTACAACCATAGTGGGAGGAAGAAAGGATACCTATGATCACAAAACCGTAGTGGGAGTCCCAAGAAATAAATACGCTGTAGGATTGGATATCTTTACCAAACCAGGTTTTTATCTTGTGAATACCTATAATTATTTGGGAAATGTGTACACAGACTTTAATAATACAAACCTGGTAAAAGGATTTGGGCTGCTTAATTCAAAATTAGGATTTAAAAAATCTTTCAATAATTTTGATCTTGATGTATATGTAATGGGGAATAACCTTACCAGCCAGATTAATTATACCTTCCTGTTCTTAGGAAACAGTAT
This sequence comes from Chryseobacterium sp. 7, assembly GCF_003663845.1. NCBI lineage: Bacteria > Pseudomonadati > Bacteroidota > Flavobacteriia > Flavobacteriales > Weeksellaceae > Chryseobacterium > Chryseobacterium sp. 7. Next base: position 3,906,484 of record NZ_RCCA01000001.1, on the reverse strand, counting down.
CAATGATTCTGATGCAGGAAATGGATATCCTAAAGGAGTGAGTACAGACCTTAATCCGGGACCCGGGAAAGCCTACTTCTTTTACGGATTCAACGTTAAATACAGATTCTAAAAAACAGTTTATCACATATAAAACATTTTTTAACTTAAAATACCCTGGTCTTTATCAGGGTATTTTTAATGAGTAAATAGAAGTACGCAGATCAATTTGAAGATTGTTAATTTTTTTTAATAAGGTAAAAATATATACTAACAATATATCAATTTTATATCTTTGTTTAAGAAAAAGCAGAAAATATAAGATATGATTGATAACTCGTTCGCTATAAGTAAATTTGGCTTTTTAGGCGCCGATTTTTTATCTGAGCTGGAAAAGCATGCTGTTGCTATTGATATAAAAGCAAAAACTGAAATCATAAGGGAAGGGCAGAAAAACAAATTTGTCCCTTTCTTAATAAAAGGTTCTATCAAGGTTTTTACCCTTAATGATGGAAGAGAACTCATCTACTATTACATCAAGCCTAAAGATAGCTGTCTGATGACCTTTTCATCTATCCTGACAGATTACATCAGTAGAGTATATGCTATTGCAGAAGAAGATTCCCAGGCTATTCTTATTCCTGTTTCTATCATGCATGAATGGCTCATTAAATTTCCGGAAATCAATAAACTATTTTATCACGAATATGACCGAAGGTTTTCAGAAGTGATGAGTATGGTAAACGATGCTGTTTTCCACAGGCTGGATAAAAGAGTTCTGAATTACATTAAACAACAGATTTCAACTACAGGAAGCAATCCTATTAAGATCACTCATCGTGAAATAGCCAGCAGTTTGGGAACTTCCCGAGAAGTTGTAAGCAGAGTTTTGAAAAAAATTGAAAGTGAAGGTGAAATTGTTCAGACCAAAGAAGGAATAAAAGTTACTGTAAATGAAAATGTTAGGATGGTCTAATTTTATTTGTTTGAAAAGTTTATCTCTGTCATTGATAAAAACAATTTCAGTGGTGACTTTTATCACCTGTTTTTGAATTGAGAACTCGATAAGTTTGTTATATCATAATTTAAATCAAATTGTATATGACAAAAACTCTCTTATTTTTGTCAGTATTTTCTTCAGGTCTTGTCTTTGCACAGGAAGACTTGTTGAAAGATATTGACACCGTTAAAACCAATACGGAAACCTCACAACCCGCCTTTAAAGCCCTTCAGATTGTTACAGGGCAATCCACAAAACTCGCAGCCAAAAAAGAATGGTACATTGTTGTAGCTCATAGATTTGGAGATATAAGTGCAGGATTCAAAGACTTTTTCGGCCTGGATCATGCTTCCACTAAGCTTGGGGTCATTTATGGGATATCAGATGCAGTATCAGTAAGCCTTTCCAGAGAAACGAATATGAAAACGTTTGAAGGGGCAGTGAAATACAAGCTGGTAAAACAAAGCGAAAATTTTCCCGTGGATATTGTGGGGTACAATGTAATGGCTACCAATACTGAATTGGATAAAGATACTTATCCGCACCTTAAATTCAGTGACAGGCTTTCTTATCTTACGCAGGCACTGATTTCAAGAAGATTCAGTGATAAGCTTTCAGTACAGCTTACGCCTTCCTTTGTTCATAAAAACCTTTATGAACCTACCATTGAAAACAAAAATCAGTTTCTGGCAGGTCTGGGAGGACGCTACAAAATCTCAAAAAGAGTTTCTGTGAATGCAGAATACTTTGTGAATTTCGACGATCACAGTTTTTATAAAAACCCTTTATCATTAGGGGTAGATATAGAAACCGGGGGACATGTTTTCCAGCTTTTACTCACAAACTCCCAGATAAATTCAGATATCGGATATCTTACCAATGCCACTGGAACATGGGGAAAAGGGCATATTTTCTTTGGGTTTAATCTTTATAGAGTTTTTTAATATGAAAAAGCGAACATCCTTACTGGTATTGTCATCAGCAATCATACTGATGGCTTGTGACAGCAGAACTTATGAAGAGATCTCTGATAATACGTCTAATACACCCATCACTACTGCTGTAAAATATACGGCAGATGTAAAACCAATTGTGGATAACAGCTGTATAAACTGTCATTCCTCAGGAAGTTTTAAACCGCTGGTTACTTATGATCAGGTGAAAAATAATATAGACGGAATTCTGGACCGTATTCAAAGACCCAATGGAGATCCGAAGAAGATGCCGAAGGGAGGATCCCTGTCTGCTGCCCAAATCAATATTTTCATCAAGTGGAAAGCTGACGGGTTAAATGAAAATTAAAAAAAAATTAATATGAAAAAATTAGCATTATTAAGCATATTACTCGTTTCTGCGGGGTACGCTTCCGCGCAAAAATACAGTTCTAAAACAGGGAAAGTAACTTTTGAAGCTTCGGTTCCTCTGTTTGATAACATTTTTGCTCAGGATGATAACAATATTGTTATTCTCAATACAGATAATGGTGAAATGGCTTCTGTTTCAACCGTTAAAAACTTTCATTTTAAAACAAAATTAATGGAAGAGCATTTCAATGAAAGCTATGCTGAATCTGCAAAATACCCGAAAACAACTTTCAAAGGGAAGATTGTCAACTTTGATAAAACAAAGCTTAGCGCAAGCCCACAAAAGTATACCGTTCAGGGAACTCTAAACTTTCATGGAGTGGACAAAGCCGTTGCCTCTTCTGCTACTTTATATACAAAAGACGGTAAAATCTATATGCAGGGTGGGTTTGTAGCCAAACCTGCCGACTATAAAGTGACCATTCCTAAAATGGTTACCAAGAAAGTGGCAGAAAATGTCAATATTGAGTACAACTACGTAATGGTAAAACAATGAAAACTATAATCTTAGTATTAGGACTGTTTCTGAGCTCATTGGTATCTGCTCAGGACAAGGCAAAATCCATATTTGATATTGCGAGAAGCGGAACGGTAGCTGAAGTACAGGTACTGATGAAACAAAATCCGGATATCATTAATCAAACTAATGAGAACGGATTTTCACCGCTGATTTTAGCTTGCTACAGAGGAAATACTCCGGTTGCTGAATTTTTAATTACCCACGTTAAAAATATGAATTATGCAAGTGGAGAAGGAACAGCTTTAACGGCTTCTGTTTTTAAAGGAGATAGAAATCTCACTAAGAAATTATTAGAGAACAATGCTGATCCAAATGTGCCCAGCAGCAGCGGTGTAACTCCACTGATATATGCTGTTCAGTCTCAAAACAAAGAAATGATTGAGTTGCTGCTAAAGAATAAAGCCAATAAAACATTATCAGATAAACAGGGAAAAACTGTTTTTGAGTACGCCCTGTCTTCTAAAAATCAAGATATTATTAACCTACTAAAAAATTGACCATATGAAATTAAAAACTACATTATTATTGGTTGGACTTTTTGCTTTTTTGCAAGTAAAAAGTCAGTATTCGACAGGTACTGTGCCTCTCTTTTCTACACCGGGAGGAGCAGATTTGGCTTATTCAGTTAAGATAGACCTTACCCCTTCTTTAGTTACTCTTACCCTTATCGGTCCTTCTTCAGGATGGTTAGGAATGGCATTCAATACAACGAATATGGATGATATAGGGAAAGATGTTGTCATTTTTGATGGTACCAACTTAAGTGACAGAACATTTAATGGGCAGGGAATTGTTCCGCCGTTGGACGCGACTCAAAACTGGACTGTAACATCCAATACAGTGGCAGGTAGCGTTCGTACTGTAATTGCTACAAGAGCTTTAAACACTGGGGATGCTAATGATTATGTCTTTACTGTTCCGCCTACAAGCCCTTTAAACATTACTTATGGACGCAGGCTGTCAAATTTTACAATTGCTTATCATGGCTCTAACAGCTGCGGTACTACAGCCCTTAATTTTGGTACATTAGGAACTAATGAAACAGTTCTGGAAAGTAAAAAAATGAATCTTTATCCCAATCCGGCTAAAGAAACAGTGAGCTTTAAAAATGCAGATAAAATAAAATCGATAGATATTTATGAATCTGCCGGAAGAAAAGTAAGATCTGTAAAAGTTGAAGGAGAAAATATCAGTGTCAGAGATTTAAAATCGGGTACTTATTATTTTGAAATCACTTTGAAAGATGGAACTGTGTCTTATGAAAAACTGATTAAAGAATAATTCTTTTTAATACCCTAAATATTTAGCAATGAATACCTCTGATTTTTCAGGGGTATCATTTTTTCTTAAAATGCCAACTTTAGAGAGGTTGCTTCAAAATTCTTATATTTGTGTATACCCGGATTCTTAACAAAAGGTAGTTTTTTGGCCTTATAATTTTTACAATCGATGGAATTTAAAACTTTAGCCAATATCACAATAGATGAACTTTTATCAGTGTTCAACCATTCATTTTCAGATTATATAGTACCATTTCATTTAACCAGAGATGTGCTTGTCTCGAAAATAGATGCTGAGAAACTGGATATGAATATTTCTGCCGGAGCATTTGAAAATGGAAAACTGGTGAGTTTTATTCTTCAGGCTGAAAAAATTGAAAATGGGGAGAAGATTATTTATAACGGAGGAACAGGAGTAATTCCTGAAAGTAGAGGAAAAGGTTTGGTAAGAAAAATGTATGATTTTATCATTCCTGTTTTAAAAGAAAGAAATGCCCATACGTTACTTCTTGAGGTGATTGAAGGAAATGAGCCGGCGATCAGAGCTTATGAAAATTTAGGATTCACAATTGTAAGAAGACTGCTTTGTTTTAAAGGAAATATTAAAAAAGGGAAAGAAAATACAGATATATCTATAAAAGAGCTGAAAGACTTTCAATGGGATGTGCTTTGTTCTTTTTGGGATATTGAACCTTCATGGCAGGGATCTGTTTTCGTGTTGGAACCTATGCCGGAAAATTATATCACTTTAGTAGCTTATAAAGATGAAAATCTTATTGGATATATCATTTACGGCACTACTTCTAGAAAAGTATATCAGATTGCAGTAAATAAAAAGTATAGAAATCAGGGAATTGGAACAGCACTTTTTAATGCTGTTCTGGAAAGAAATGGCGGGGAAGCTGTAATATTGAACAATGTAGATGATTCTTCAAAAGAGATCAGCCAATTTCTTAGCGAAAAAATAGGACTGAATAATTGGCTCTCACAATTTGAGATGAAAAGACCTATTTGACAGATACTAATTTTGAATCGGAAAAAATAAGAGGTTTTAATATACTTTTAATCTCTTAAGCTTTTCGGGGAGAAGTATAGAATGTAACTTTGCCGAAAATTTTAAAATAATGAAGCGAGGAATCCATTTTTTACTGCTGCTTATTTCCTTTACGGCTTTTGCCCAACAGGCTAGTGTAGATACTGCCCAGGTTGTAATACCAGGAAGACAGAACAGTACGGAAGCGCAGTCAAAACCTTATTTGATTATGATATCAACGGATGGTTTCCGTTATGATTATGCCCAGAAATACAATGCTGAAAACCTTTTGAAATTGGCCAATGGCGGTGTAAAAGCTGAAGCAATGATTCCGAGCTATCCTAGTATTACTTTTCCCAATCACTGGAGCTTAATCACCGGACTTTATCCTTCGCATCATGGTTTGATTGATAACTTTTTCTATGACTATAAGAGAAAAGATGGCTATGCAATGAGCAGCAAAAAAAATGCTGAAGACGGAAGCTGGTATGGAGGAACTCCTCTTTGGGGACTTGCTGAAAAACAGGGAATGGTATCAGCCTCTTTAATGTGGGTAGGATCTGCAAGTGATGCCGGAGGAATGAGACCAACTTATTATTACCCTTATCACGAAAAATTTACCCCTTCCGAAAAAGTAGAAAAAGTAGTCAACTGGCTGAAACTGCCGGAAGATAAAAGACCTCACTTTATTTCATTATATTTCCCTGAAGTAGACGGAAGCGGACATCATTTTGGTCCGGATACCAAAGAAACAGAAGATGCTGTTCATCTGATAGATCAGGCAATAGGTGATCTTGTTCAGAAAGTAAATGATTTAGGATTAAAAAATGTCAACTTTGTTTTTGTTTCTGATCATGGAATGATTAAAGTAGATGGGGGTACCCCTTTGGAAATTCCAGCTCTTCTTTTTGATAAAAACAGATTTGATTTTTACAATTCCCAGACTTTACTGAGAGTGTATGTTAAAAACCCGGATGAGGTAAAAAAGGTTTACAAAGAACTGAAAGCTAATAAAACAGATGATTACGAGGTGTATTTAGATAAAAAACTTCCTAAATACCTGCACTTCGCAACAAGAGATGACCAGTATAACAGAATAGGACAAATTCTTCTGATCCCGAAAGCACCGAAAATTTTCCTGGAAAAAGGAAAAAAATCATCAGTAGGGAAACATGGCTACAATCCTAAAGTAGTTCCTGAAATGAAAGCTACTTTCTTTGCCTGGGGTCCGGAATTTAAAAATAATCTGGTGATCCCTGAATTTGCCAACATTAATGTTTATCCTTTGGTTGCAGAGGTTTTAGGATTAAAAATAGATCAGCCTATTGATGGAAAACTGAAAGTCTTAAAAGAAACTCTGAAAGAGAAAAAATAATCTTAGAGATTAAGATATATAATAGTTAAAATAGTTTCGGCGCACCTTTGGTGCGCCGAAACTATTTTTAGGAATTGACTTAGGAATTGAAAGCGTTAAAAAAATAAGTTTTGTGAACGTTAAGAAAATTCTACTGTTTGAAGCGCGGGAATTAAATTCTATAATAAATTAATAGTGAATCCGCGCGAGTTTAGAATTTTTAGAGAACAAAAATTATTTTTAGCATTTTAATTCCAGTCTTGAACTTTTGTTTCAAGACAAAAGAAATTAGAATTTAGAAGAAAACTCCTTTGCAAAATCTTCTAGCTTAACATTTCCTGTAACTGGAGAACCGTGATCAATAAAATCTTTCTGTACAACACCGGTTCTTATTCCTCTACCCATTTCAACATACAGTTTAGCCATATCTTCCGGCAGTCCGGCTTGAAGCATTCCGTTTAAAGAATCTTCATCGGAGAATTCTACCCATGGAAGTTCAGGTTTATTAACAGAAGTTCCTAAAACTTTAGCAAAATCAGAGGCTTTTCTTACATCGCTTACAATATATCTGATATTGTTGGAATTTCCGTCTTTTACCAGTTCTTCAGCGGCAGCTTTTGCAATATCGTTGGGATGAACTACGGGTACTTCAATATCTGCAGGATAATTTGCCCCAATGATTCCTGCATTTTGAATTAAAGGAATATCATTGAAAAAATTATTATAAAAATATCCCGCTCTTAAAAAAGTAAAAGAGGTATTCTCTACTTCATTGTATATTTTTTCAATATTGTGAAGTCCTGCAATCGGGCCGTTTTCTACAGGAGATTCAGCACCTACGCTGCTTAGCATTACAGCTCTTTTTACATTGGCTTTTTTTAAAGCTTCTGCATAATTTTTCCCTGCATTGGTAGTGTTTTCTACAATTTTATCCGGGCTTAGTGCTGGAGGAGTCATTACAAAAACGGCATCTGCACCTTCAAAAGTTTGAGTTAAAAAGTTGACGTCTGTAATAGATCCTATGGCTGGTGTTGCTCCCAGAGATTCAACTTCCTGTTTTCTGGCCTCGCTGCTGCTTATTACAGTAATATGATGCCCTTCGGCAATTAACTGTTGGGCTAATGGTTTAGCTACATTTCCTAGTGATCCTGTGATTATAATTTTCATAATAAATATTTTTTTATTTCTGAGAACAAAGTTATATTTGTACTTACTTTTATGCAAGTACTTACCCTAAAGTATGTAGATATGACAGCTATCAAAGAAAGTTCAACCATCCAGGAGAATAAAAAGACAGTGCAGGATTGTCCTGTAATGTATGTTATGGAAAGAATTGGCGGATTTTGGAAACCGATTATCCTGTTCAATCTTTCCACAGGAGAAAAAAGATACAGCGAATTGAAAAAAGCCATTCCTGCAGTAACGGAAAAAATGCTCATTCAACATTTGAAACAGCTTGAAACAGACGGATTAATTATCAGAACGGCAAAACCTGTAATCCCTCCTCATGTGACGTATAAACTGAGTGAAGCAGGTAATGAATTGGCTCCCGTTATTGATGCTATGGCAGCTTGGGCTTTTCAGGATATGGAAAGAAATGATATCAAATGTGCTGAAGGAAACAGATACATCACAAATCAGGATCAGAATGCTTTTAGCCAAAATCTGAAAAAATAAAAACAGGCTCTTCAATCTGAAGAGCCTGTTTCTGTTAATATCTTATAGAAGAATTATAAAGACTGCATGTCAATAACGAAACGGTATCTCACATCACTTTTAAGCATTCTTTCATACGCTTCGTTGATGTCCTGCATTTTGATCATCTCAATTTCTGAAACAATATTGTGCTCTCCACAGAAATCCAGTAATTCCTGAGTTTCAGCAATACCACCGATTACAGAACCCGCTACTGACTTTCTTCCCAAAATCATAGGAACTGTATTCAAAATAGGTTCTAAACCTCCAAGATATCCTACCAAAACATGAGTTCCATTGATATTTAAAGTAGTCACATACGGATTGATGTCATGTACATAAGGAACTGTGTCAATAATTACATCGAATTTTCCTTTTACAGAATCCATTTGAGCTTCATCTGTAGAAATCACAACATGATCGGCACCCAATTGTTTGGCATCTTCAGTTTTACCCGGAGTTCTGGAGAATAAAGTAACTTCAGCTCCCAATCCTTTTGCCAGTTTAATTGCCATGTGTCCAAGACCTCCCAATCCTACAACAGCTACTTTAGAACCTGGACCTACATTCCAGTGTTTTAAAGGTGACCATGTGGTAATACCTGCACAAAGTAGTGGTGCTACGGCTGCCAGATCAAGATTTTCAGGTACTTTTAAAACATGGTGGGAATCCACAACTACTTTTTGAGAATATCCTCCAAAAGTATGACCTCCCAAATGTTTGTCTTTTCCATTGTATGTTCCGGTGAACCCGTTCAGACAGTATTGTTCAAGATCATGCTTGCAGCTGTCACAGTGTCCACACGAATCTACAATACATCCTACACCAGCAAGATCACCAACTTTAAATTTGGAAACTTCGCTTCCTACCTTTGTGATTCTTCCTACAATTTCATGCCCCGGAACTGCAGGATACAAAGACCCGCCCCAGTCGTTTCTTGCTGTATGAAGGTCAGAATGGCATACCCCGCAGTATAGAATTTCAATCTCTACATCTTTTGAGGTTACTTCTCTTCTTACAATATTCATTTCTTTCAGATCTGCTGTGGTAGACTCTGCACCATAAGCTTTTACTGTAATTGTACTCATTTTTTATATTTAGTTTATTTAGGTTTATAAATTGTTATACTCTTCATCTGTTACAGGCTCCAGCCATGCTACAATCCCGTTTTGTGTATTAGGATTAATAGCAATATGAGTAAATTCACTATCCGGAGCTGCTCCATGCCAGTGGATGATATCAGGAGGAATATTAACAACATCTCCAGGATTTAAAATCTGAGCAGGTTTTCCTTTTTCCTGATAATATCCGGTTCCTGAAGTTACAATTAAAATCTGTCCGCCTCCATGAGAATGCCAGTTATTTCTGCATCCCGGTTCGAAAACTACATTTCCGATCTGGCAGTTCAGGTTATCTTCATTGGGTTTCAGAATATGAACCCAGGCTGTTCCTCCGGAGAAATAATCTGGAGAAGCTTTTTCTCCTTTCGGAAAAATGTTGGTATTAAAAGTTTCCATAACGATACAAAAGTCGACACTTTCACTTAAACCATACTTATACAGATTACCGAATTACTTACCAATTTTACAGACCTTATTTTAATTACAAAGGAAAGTGGTAATTTTGAATAGTAATAAAAATATACTTCATGGAAAATCAGGAGGTTGAAATCTATAATACGGTCTCGGAATATAATAAAATGGCGAATCACGAAACTCTGCACCCGCTGGTGAGTGTTATTGATTTTTCCAAGTCTGATCCTATTTGCCAGTATAAAAGGAAATTTGGGTTTTATACCGTTTTTCTGAAAGACGTAATGTGCGGAGACATGCAATATGGAAAACACAGCTATGATTATCAGGAAGGAACATTAGTATTTATTGCTCCCGGTCAGACGTATGGAATTTATAACAGAGACAGATCTGTTCAGCCTGCAGGTTTTGCTCTGATTTTTCACCCGGACTTAATCAAAGGAACCAACTTGGGGAAGAATATCAAAGATTATTCATTTTTCTCTTATGACGTACATGAAGCGCTCCATCTCTCAGAAAAAGAAAGAGAAGTGGTGCTGGATTGTTTTAAAAATATTAAGCTGGAACTGGAACAGGCCATTGATAAGCACAGCAAATCTTTGATTGTTAATAATATTGAACTGTTCCTGAATTATTGTATGCGTTTTTATGACCGACAGTTTATTACAAGAGATCATATTAACCAGGGAGTCATTGGGAAATTTGAAAATCTGGTAGATGATTATTTGAAATCTGAAAATCCAAAAAATATAGGTTTCCCCATGGTGAATTACTTTGCAGAAAAGTTGAATCTGTCCGCGAATTATTTTGGAGATCTGATCAAAAAAGAACTGGGCATTTCTGCTCAGGAATTTATCCACAACAAACTTATCGATATTGCCAAAGAACAGATTCTGGATCAGGCAAAAACGATCAGTGAAATTTCTTATGACTTGGGCTTTAAATATCCACAGCATTTTACAAGACTGTTCAAAACGAAAGTGGGGATTTCCCCAAGTGAATATAAAATCCTGAACTAGTTTTTTAACACGAATTACACTAATTTTTTTCACTAATAACACTACGATGATTCGTTAATATTTGTGCCTGCTTTTGTGAAATTTGTGTTTAGATTTTTTCAACACTAATAGCACTAGTTTTTTTCACGAATGACACAATGATGGTTTTTGAAATTTGTGTTTAAATAATTAAATTTAAGGAGAAAAGTTTTCACACTTGTAAAGATGACACCCAATCAGCAGAATACCATTATTTTCGAAACCCACTTCGGGAAAATTTTAGCAGTAAAAGTAGGAGGGATTATCAGAGCCCGAAGTATTCGTTATGCGCATTCTGAAAGATTTAAAAAACCTGTTGCGGTAGAACCTTCTTTATCTTCAATAATTATTTCTCCTGAAAAAACTCCCGTGTGTCCGCAGACTCTAAGTCCGCTCGTGGAAAAGATGATTGGAGCAACACCTGTTGAAACTTTCGAAGCTGATGAATCAACACAATATCTTTCCATAACCCGGCCAGAAACTGTTTCTGAAAATGAAAAACTCCCTGTTATAGTCTGGATCCATGGAGGTTCTCATGAGATTGGCTGTGGAGATCTGGCCACTGCCGATCCTTCTGAGTGGGTGAAAGAACAAAATGTTATTGTAGTTACTGTTTCCTATCGTTTAGGGCTATTTGGATTTTTAGGTGGCAATGAAGAAAGACCTGCCAATCTTGGATTGTTGGATATCATTGAAGCATTAAAATGGATAAAAACCAATATTGCAGATCTGGGAGGTGATGAAAATAATATTACCCTTCTCGGGCAGTCTTCAGGAGGAGATGCCATTGCCCATTTAATGATTTCAGAAAGAGTGGAAAATTTATTTCGGCGTGTGATAATTCAGAGTGCACCTTTAGGATTACGGCATAAAAGACAGAAAATGACTGCAGAATTTCTGAAAAAAACAGAATTTTTGAAAGATGAAACCGATGTTTTAAAAATGATGGATGAGTACAAAACAGCTGTACCTTCTGTAATAAAATATGGTTTGAAAGCTGCGATGCCCTTTGGAACTCAATACGGACATTATCCTTTATGTACAGAAGAAGAATCGGTGGAGATGTGGAAAAAGAATGCCCAGAAATTTGATGTACTGATTGGTTTAAATAATGATGAAACGGCCTTTTATCTTAAAACCTCAGAGGCTTTAAACAAATATTTCGGAAAAGGATTCGGTTTAAAAATCATGGATAAAACCGTTGAGAAGACCACAGCATTGATCTATGGAAATCCGGCAAAGCAGTTTGCTCAAAATCTGGCTGAAGCTGGTGGAAATGTATATCTCTTCAGGATTCATTCTAAATTGAAAGACAACCCTATCGGTGCACCTCATTGTATTGATCTTCCTTTGATTTTTGGAAATGAATCTGCCTGGAAATCTTCCGAACTGCTGAAAGACATTCCCTGGAACCAAATTCATGAGAACGGTAAAAAGCTGAGGGCTCTCTGGGCTGAATTTGCCCGCACCGGAAAAATATCAGACCCCTCTGAAAAACCAGAAATCCTGGAATTGCGAAAGATATAAACCATAATAAGGCTCATGAAAGCTTCTCGTCTTAATCAATATCCCAACTGAAGACGTAAACATTTCCCTTGCTCGGAGGGGTGGCAAAAATTCAAAAAATTTTTGACGGGGTGGTCAAACATATTTTTAGTATTCACTTGTTTTCGTGTGAGATATGTATTCATAATTGTTATTTTTAATGTATATTTAATAACTAAACCATAAAAAATAATAATTATGAATACAAACAAAGAATTCAAAGTAAGAAAGCTTGATCGTCAGGAATTAAAGAGCTTAAAAGCCGGAGACTTAAATTGGGGTAAAGTATGCTGTACTTCCACAGAAGACGGACAATGCTGTGAATGGGCTAAAGATGTCTGGAATTGCAGATACATTTACTGCTAAATCTTAAAGACCTTTGTCAAGGTTCCAAACTTTGACAAGGGTTTCAGGTAAATTAATCTCATTCAGGAATCCATACACTCACATTTCCTGCCGGAGCAGGAAAATCTCCCCATCCGTTTTCATCAATGGTTACTTTTTCTTTGAATCGTTTCAGCAGATCTTTGAATTTTTTACCGGCATACAGTGTTCCTACTTCCATAGGTTTGTTGTAAGAATCTTTATTGCTTAAAACCACAGCGCATCCTGTATGTTCATCATCTCCTGTACGTACCCAGCCGAGACAATTAGCATCTTCAAAATAATCCTGCTGTTCTCCGTAGGCATGATCTTTTCTCGCTTTTAATAATTCTTCAATGCCATCTACTTTGGGCATAAATATTTCCTGATCATTACCTTCTCTGTCTTTATCCACATAATGAGTGCCATAAAGATCCGGGTAAAATACACATGGATAGCCATCTTTTCTCAACAAAATAAGGGCATAGGCAAGAGGCTTGAACCATGGCTCTACCGGAGCTTCAAGATCCTGCAAGGGCTGCGTATCATGATTGGCTACCAAACTTACAGAATGCATAGGATCTGCCTGGGTAAGGGTTTCATCAAAAATCCTTCTGAGATCATAAGAACTACCTTCCCTGGAAGCCGTATGGAAATTATTCTGTAGCGAACTGTCAAAAAGACTCATACATCCGTCCGTTACTTCAATATACTTTTGGAGCAGATGAAGATATCCCGGAGCCCAGTATTCTCCTACTGCGAAAATATTTTTTCCGGAGTTGGAACGAAGCAGGGTAAGCCATTCTTTGTAAAAATCAAAGGAAATGTGCTTTAAAGCATCCAGTCTTACCCCGTCAAAATCGGTCTGGTCAAAATACCATTTTGCCCACGTGTTGAGCTCTTCCCGTACAAAAGGATTCCGGTGCTCAATATCATTATACATCAGGTAATCGTAATTTCCTTTTTCATCATCAATCATTTCTTCCCAGTCGTTTCCGTATTCGGATTGAATTTTATAAATGTGAGAATCCATTCCTTCAGCATAATCTACGCCGCTGAAACAGGTGAAATTCCATTCAAAATCAGAATATTTTTTTCCTCTTCCAGGAAAGGTGAATTTTGTGTAAGATTCTATTTCGATAACATCGGAAATTACTTTTTCCCTGTTTTCCTCATCTACTTTTACCACTTTGAATTTTTCCAGCTCATCACCACCGGCTTTATGACCCAGAACGATGTCCACAATGACTTGTATATTCTGTTTTTTTAGAGTTTTAATGGCTTTTGTATAGTCATTTTTTGTACCGTATTTAGTGGGAAGGGTTCCTTTTTGATCAAATTCTCCCAGATCATACAGGTCGTAGGCGTCATACCCGATAGAATAACCACCATTTGTTCCTTTGTAAGCAGGAGGAAACCATACAGAAGTGATTCCAAGTTTTGCTAAATATCTGGCCTGTTTTTCGGCTTCTTTCCACAATTTTCCGTCACCTTCAGAATACCAGTGAAAAAATTGGATCATAGTTGGGTTCATAAATTTGCTGATTTGATTAATACAAGTTAGCGAAAAAATATGACCTAATCACTTTCAAATTCCTCAAACGGGATTTTTAGTTGAACAGAAACCTGCTTTTTTTCTTCCGTATTCAGTTGGGAGAGGGATAATCCGAGCAGACGTACCGCTTTATCAAAAGGACGGAGTTCCCAAAGTTTTTTTCCAGTGTTATAATACTGTTCGGGTGATGAGAAATAATCTTCTCTTGTTATACTTCTTGTGAAAAGAGAGAAATCTTTATATTTTATTTTTAAGGTTAAAGTTCTTCCGAGAATATTATTTTTCTGTAATCTCTGATGAATTTCCTCTGCAAGACTTTGCAGTTTCTCATTAATCTGCTGTTCATCCAGAAGATCTTCAAAAAAAGTTCTTTCCACCGCCACACTTTTCTGAATACGATGAGGTTTTACTTCTGAAGTATGAATCCCACGTACCACATTATAATAATGCTGACCGGATTTTCCAAAAAGTCTTACCAGATCTTCAAGTGATCTTTTCTTTAAATCTTTTCCTTTATAAATTCCTAAACTAAACATTTTGTTAGCCGTAACTTTTCCAACCCCGTGAAATTTTTCCACAGGTAATTCTTCCAGGAAATGCTCCATTTTATCAGGATGAATGGTTTTTTGGCCATTCGGTTTATTAATATCGGAAGCTACTTTAGCCAAAAATTTATTGACAGAAATCCCTGCAGAAGCTGTTAATCCGGTCTGTTCAAAGATTTTCTGACGGATTTCTTTGGCGATCAGGTTGGCAGATTCTATTCCTTTTTTATTTTCGGTGACGTCCAGATAGGCTTCATCCAGAGACAAAGGTTCTACCAGATCTGTATATTCATAGAAAATTTCCCGGATCTTTTTGGAGATTTCTTTATAACGGGCAAACCGGGGAGGAACAAAAATAAGATGCGGGCATTTTTCTTTAGCCGTCTTACTGGGCATTGCGGAACGCACACCATATTTTCTGGCTTCATAACTTGCGGCAGCCACTACACCACGGTGCTGTCCTCCTACGGCTATTGGCTTGTCTTTCAGCGTAGGATTATCATGCTGCTCCACAGATGCATAGAATGCATCCATATCCACATGAATAATTTTACGAAGAGGCAAAGAAAAATCCATATACAAAGATATGGATTCATTTATTTATGGTAAATTTTTTATAGAAGGGAAGGGCGAGGCCAGATGATGGAAGATCCTTCACAGTACTTAAACTATTTTTATCTCTTACGGTTTTAATCTCATCATAAGAATATGGGATTCAAAACCTGCTTTTTCATAAGCTTTTATAGCGGATTCATTTTGAGCATATACTTCTAGTCTCACCTCAGTGACTCCTCTTGATTTTGCCCAGGCAATGAGCTCATTGGTAATCACTTTATTGATTCCTTTTCCTCTGTGCTCAGGCTTTACATACATAAAGCCGAGGTAGGCATATTCTTTAAACTGATAATAATTCTTCTCTGCTTTTTTGATCAGGGCATAGCCTGATGCGATGATTTCATTATTCTCTTCGGCAACAATTACAGTCGCGTCCGAAGACACCATAAGGCTGTTTAAATCGTAATAATGAATTTCTCCCTCAATAAGGGTGCTGTTGAAAGGTCTTTCTGCACTTACAACTCCCTGTTCAAATTCTAATAGAATTTCCAAATCCTGGTCTGTGGCTTCTCTTGTGATCATGGCGTTATGGGTATAAAATTTTTAAACTCACTGAAAGTTCTGATTTCAGTGAATTTTTGATGTTTTTCGGATAAAATAAATGTTATTGTAAAAGCTTGTCTATGGTTTGCTGAAGTTCAGGATCTTCCGGGGAAATTGCATAGTATTTTGCAATCGAAGATTTCTGATCAATCACCATATATCTTGGGATCCAGTTAAGGTCTACGTAATTATTGAAATCGTTTTTCCAGCCTGTAGAAAACCAGTAATTTTCTTTGTCTTTCATATCAAATCTTTCCAGACTTTTTTCAAATCCTTCTTTTGAACGGTCTAATGACAGAAATACAAAATCAATATTCTTGTTATGTTCTTCTAATTCTTTGGCTTTTGGAAGTGCATTTAAACAATCTCTACACCATCCTGCCCAGAAATCAATCACTAAAACTTTTCCTTTATGCTGAGCCAGAATCTGTTTGATGGTAACGGTTTTTCCCTCTTCATCTTCCAGTTTCTGCTGTAAAGCTTCTTTTGAAAATCCTGTTTTAAGGACGGCAGGGACTTTTTGTGAATAGCTTATTCCAAAAATACCCATCATAAAAATTAGTATCAACTTTTTCATCTCGTACAATTTCATTTATACAAATCTAAACAATGAATTGCAATCTGGGATTGATTTCTCTGGAATTAGGAAAAATTTATAATATTGATGGATTCTATGGGGTAAACCACCCCGTCAAAAATTCTCTGAATTTTCGCCACCCCTCCGGAGGAGTGGAATATTGAACCTTCAGTTGTAATACTGTAAGATTTTATTGATAGTTTTTAATCAAACCTCTAACAACGGCAATTACATTGGGCATTGCTTTATTGGCTGCATTCAAAACTTCTTCGTGAGAAACGGCAAAAGCTACATCCGGCCCGCCAAGATCTGTGATGACAGAAATACAGAAAACATCCATTCCCATATGTCTGGCAACAATCACTTCAGGAACGGTGCTCATTCCTACCATATCACCACCAATAGCTTTGATCATTCCATATTCGGCCGGCGTTTCAAAGGTTGGTCCTTGAAGGGCAACATAAACTCCCTGATGGATTTTTATTTGGTGATCTGCAGCTGCCTGTTCCGCAGTGGCAATCATTTTTTTGTTGTAAGGTTCACTCATATCCACAAAGCGCGGTCCAAGCTCATCGATATTTTTTCCGCGTAAAGGATGCTCAGGCATCATGTTGATATGATCTTTCAGAATGACAATATCTGCAACACTGTAAGCCGGGTTTACACCACCGCAGGCATTGGAAAGAATAAGGTTTTGAATTCCCAGCAAATGAAAAACTCTTATGGGAAAAGTGACCGTTTCCATTGAATGGCCTTCATAATAATGGAAACGTCCGCTCATCATCAGTACTTTTTTGCCTTCCAGAAGTCCGTAAATCAGTTTTCCGGTATGTCCGGCCACGGTAGTCTGTGGAAAATGAGGAATGTCTTTGTACTCTAAAACATGGATCGGTTCTACTTCATTTTGTAACTTTCCCAGTCCTGATCCTAAAACGACTGCAAAATCAGGAGTTTCCTGAATAATATTTTTAATAAAATCTGCAGTCTCTTTAATTTTTTCTAACATAATCTAAGATGATTTGGTTGAATTCTTCTTTCTTATCAATAAGTACATTGATAGGCCAGTAGTAAACAATTTCTCTAAGATAGTCAAAAGTTTTCAGACGTACATAGTCTTTCTCTGTGGTTAATATCAGTTTATATTCTCCCAGTTTTTTATACTCGGCAAGGATTTTTTTAATATCATCATCCGTGAAATTATGATGATCTCTGAATTTTAAATGCTTTACCCTTTTTGAGAATTTTGCCAGATGTTCCAGAAGTGGCTTTGGATTCGCAATTCCGGTAATCAGTAAAATATCATAATAATTCAGGTTGTTATCCGGAAGCATTTTATCTTTTCCGTATACATTTTCGTCATAGCCAATGGATGAAAAGAAAACCTTCTGCCCATAAGCAGGTCTTATCCTTGAGATATAATACCTTTTTGTTTCTTCCGTCAGTTCGTCCGGACATTTGCTGACCATGATGATGTTTGCTCTTTTATATCCGGCTCTTGATTCTCTCAGATCTCCGGCAGGAAGAAGATAATCCTTGAAAAAAGGATCATTAAAATCAGTCATCAGTATATTGAATCCGGCCTTGATGGCTCTGTGCTGCATGGCATCATCAAGTACCAGAACTTCAAGATCCATATCATCAATTACTTTCTTGGCTCCTGGCACGCGTTCTTCGGAAACAGCAATCACAAAACGGTTTTTAAAACGCTCAAAAAGCTGCATGGCTTCATCACCTACCATTTTGTAGTTGCTTTCGTAATTGGTTACTTCATAGCCTTTGGTAAGCCTTCCGTAGCCACGTGAAAGTACACCGGTTCTGTAATGTTTGGATAAGAACTGGGCAAGATACATCACCATGGGTGACTTCCCGCTTCCGCCCACAGAAAGGTTTCCGACATTAATTATCGGTGTTTTGAATTTTGTCGACTTAAAAGCTCCCAGATCATACATGGTGTTCCGGATACCCGTTACCAAATGATAACCAAGGGAAAAAGGATAAAGGTACCATCTTTTCATACGATTGCAAAAATAGTAATTTTCATAAGCATTTGGTGTAATATTCTCAAAGACTTTTCAACAAATATTTCGTTAAATTAAAGTATTTTTGTGGAGTTATTACAATACATTGAGATACTTTATTGAATTTTCTTACAACGGAAAGAATTATTTCGGCTACCAGATACAGCCGGACGCCATTTCTGTACAGGAAGAACTGGAAAAAGCGCTGTCTACTATTTTGCGCGAAGAGATTAAAACTACAGGTGCAGGAAGAACGGATACAGGAGTTCATGCCAAAAAAATATTTGCTCATTTTGATACGGAAAAGGAATTAGATGACCAGCTTCCACGAAGGTTGAACAGTTTTCTTCCGCCTGATATTTCCATTAAAAGAATTTTTCCGGTAAAAGATGATTTTCACGCCCGTTTTGATGCTATATTCAGAACTTACGAATATTATATCTCTCTGGAAAAAAATCCGTTTACTCAGGAATCTGCGTGGCAGCACTGGAAAAGATCTCTGGATATTGATGCGATGAATGAAGCCTGTAAGATTCTTTTTGAATATGAAGATTTTACCAGTTTTGCAAAATTGAAGACTGACAACAAAACCAATATCTGCAAAATGTACAAGGCAGAATGGGAGCAGAACGGATCGGAACTGAAGTTTACAGTTTCTGCCAACCGTTTTCTCAGAAATATGGTTCGTGCTATTGTTGGCACCATGGTAGAAATTGGAACCGGAAAACTGAAGCCTGAAGATCTCCGTAAAGTAATTGAAGATAAAAACCGTAATGCTGCGGGAACTTCAGCACCGGGGCATGGGTTGTATCTGGTGGATGTAGGGTATGAATTTTAAATAAAAAACTAAAAACAAAATAATAATCATGTTATCAATTTTTATTCTTATTGGTGCTTACCGATATTACGCACAATTAGCAGAAAGGTTTGGAAAAACAAAATGGCAGTATGGTGTTCTGGCGATCGGTATTTATCTGGGGACTCAACTGTTATTAGGTTTTGGTTATGGTATATATTTGGGATTAACAGATCCTGAATCTGTAGAAAATATCAATTATACTGGCTTTTCCGGAGTGAATATCATTGGTTGGTTAATCTCTATTGTTGCAGTTTGGGGAGTTTATAAATTCCTTGAAAATAAATTTATAAAAGAAAGACCTGTAAAGCCCATCATTGAAATTGAAGAAATAGGAAAGACTATTGATCAGTAAGAACCGTAACATTTATTTTCTTATTATCCCAAAAGAATGCTTAATATATTCATTCTGTAAATAGTAGGTATCTGAAATTTTCTATGACGATTTGCAAAAGTTGTAAAGGCAGTCCGGTTATAATGTCTTATTTTTGCATAGAATTTTATTTTAATTCTTTCTTTCGATTCGTACAATGAAAAAACAAGATACTTGGGAAATTATAAAAAGGCTGTTCTTTATCGGAATGAAATTTCGTTCATGGTTCATCCTTACCCTTATTATTTCCATATTCCTTTCTATCGTTTCTACTTACAGGCCTTATCTTACCATGCAGGTGGTGGATAATGACATTACAAAGCTGCATGACAAGGCTTTGATGATGAAACATATCTACATTCTTGTAGGATTGGTGTTTGCAGAAACTATTTTAAACTTTTTCTTAGTTTATTTTTCAAATTTCATCTCGCAGAATGTGATCAGGGATATCAGAGAGCGTTTATATGCTAAGCTGATTTATTTCAAAACTTCATTTTTTGATAAAACTCCAATCGGACAGTTGGTAACCCGTGCGGTAGGAGATGTGGAAACTATTGCAACGGTGTACACGGATGGTTTTCTGATGGTATTCGGGGATATTCTGAGAATTTTGTTTGTACTGGTGATGATGTTCAGTACCAATGTTCACCTGAGTTATATTACACTGGCTATTTTGCCTTTAATGGTGGTGATTACAAGATTCTTCCAGAAAAGACTTAAAAAAGCTTTTGGGGATGAAAGAAACTGGACAGCCAATCAAAATTCATTTGTACAGGAAAGATTGGCGGGAATGTCAATTATTCAGGTATTCAACAGGCAGGAATCTGAGTTTAAGAAATTTGATGATATCAATATTACCCTTAAGGGAGCATTACTGAGAACCGTATTTATTTTCTCACTGTTCTTTCCTGTAGTAGAGCTTATTTCTTCATTATTCATCGGGTTTATCCTTTTCTATGGCGGATATATTACGATTAGTGCAGGGGTGGTAATTGCATTTATCCAGTATATTTCAATGCTGATCCGTCCTTTGAGACAGATTGCAGACCGTTTCAATAATATCCAGCGAGGAATTGTAGGAGCAGAAAGAGTGTTGGGACTCATGGATGAAGAGAACTCCATGCCGAATAACGGAACGGTGAAGAAAGACCACTTTGCCGGAAAAATTGAATTTCAGAAAGTGCATTTTGCCTATGATGAAAAGCAGGAAGTTCTGAAAGGAATTGATTTTAAAGTAAATCCTGGAGAAACGGTTGCTATTGTAGGGGCTACAGGAGCAGGAAAATCTACTATTATCAGTTTGATTACAAGATTATATGATATCAATTCCGGAAATATTCTGATTGATGATGTGGATTTAAAAGATTACGAGCTTTATAATCTGAGAAGTCATATCGGAGTGGTATTACAGGATGTTTTCCTTTTCCACGGAAGTATTTTTGAGAATCTTGCCTTTGGAGATGACAGTATAACATTGGATAAAATAAAAGCAGGTGCCAGAGAGATTGAAGTTGACCAGTTTATCCAGCAACTTCCCGGTGGATATGATTATGTAGTGAGTGAAAGAGGTTCATCCATCTCTTTAGGTCAGAGACAATTGCTGTCTTTCCTGAGAGCGTATTTATCTGATCCAAAAATTTTAATTCTGGATGAAGCTACGTCTTCCATTGACCATGAAAGTGAGAAACTGATTCAGAGAGCCACTGAAAAAATTACTAAAAACAGAACATCCATTATCATCGCCCACAGACTTTCTACTATTGAAAAGGCCGATAAGATTATTGTAATGGAACATGGTAAAATTGTAGAAGAAGGGAAACACCTTGATCTTCTGGATAAGAACGGATATTATGCTACTCTTTACAAGGCCCAGCTTCGCCATGAAGTAGAAATGGAAGAAGAAAAAGAATTATAACCTATTAAGGATTGATAATAAACAAAAAAGAGAGCCATGACAGCTCTCTTTTTTATGAATAAAAATATTTTAGAATTTTAATTTCTTCGTAACCGCTTTTCCGTCTTCCAGTATTACTGTTGCCGTAATGATTATATTTTTCTGATCAACCGGATATTTGAATTCTGAAGATTTTACATCTGTTTTTCTCATCAGTAACCTTCCTGAAGCATCATAAATATGCACTGAAGAAATTTTCACATTACTTCTTACGGATACAGCATTTTCATCTTTAAAAATAACAGGTGAATTTTTCAGTCCTGTATTTTCTACTGCTAATAATGCCTGCGTTTCAATGATTACGGAATAATCTTCTACCTGCCCATATTTCGGAGTATAACATGCTGTTACCGCAGTTCCGTTGAACTCTCCGATTACTCTCATTCTTAAAGGAGTATTGGTTACAGCATTTGCAGGCGGAGTTACCTGAGCCGTAGCAAAGGAACCGTTGGTTACACCACTTTGGTTAAGAACCAGTTCTGTAGTTTCATTAAACTGACCATCATTATTATAATCAATATATGCTTTGATAACGTGAGAATTGCTTGTTCCCGGAGCTACAGTAAGGGTTGTAGCTGAATTTTGGGGAATGTTGGTTTTGGATATTCCGGAGCAGTAAGTTCCTGTAAAGTTTTCATAAAAATTATTCGCAACTTGTTTATAATTGTTTGAATAATTATTGATACTTCCGAATTTTACAGAAGTAATTCCTATGTTATATCCACCTGGATTTGTGATGGAAGCAGGGGTACATGCATTCGTTAAAGTAGAACTGTTATTAATGGTTGTAGTAGAAGCAACCTGTGAATTGATCAATGACTGTCTGTACTGTAAAAGCTGTGCGGTGGCTCTGTCCGTCTGCCCTTGTGTAAATAGATTTCTAAAACAATAAGTATACGCCATTACATTTCTCTCTCCACCGTTGTATAACTGGTTGGTACAAGGGTTGATTTGTCCCGTTTGACATGCTTGAGGAACTGTAGGGTGATAAAGACTTTTCATCGGTTCTGTATCGCAAACAAGATCTCCGTCCAGCGTACAATCGTTGTTAACAGGACAATCTCCCGTAGTTTCATTATATCCCTCATGGGTATGTCTAAGTCCCAGAGCATGCCCAAACTCATGCGCTAATGTTTGTGCATTCACAGCAGAAGCACTGGTTGCCATAAAAGCATAATCATTGCTCCCTCCGGGATAATAGGCGAAACCGTTCAATCCTCCGGAGTTGGATGTTAATTTTTTAACAACATAAATATTGTAATATTTTGAAGTGTCCCACATGCCCATTGCCGTAATCTCAGAAGCCGTTACAGCATTGGTGGTATTGTCATTATTAACGCCTCCGCTTACATATTTGGGAAGAGAAGATGCATTGATTCTGTTGATCCCGTTGGTAGCATTACAGCTTGGGTCTTTAGTAGCAAAAACAAACTTTACAGGCAAGATAGCACTTGTTCCGGACATTCCGCTGGTGGAATTTCCTGCAAACACACCGTTGGTATAATTAACCCATGCAATGATATCCGCATCAGATTTATTATTCGTAGTTCCTACGGCGCTTCCGTCTCCTACCACATGTACAACAATAGGAATTTCGTAGACCTGATTGTTGAGTTTAGAAGCAAGCTTTCCGCTTTTGATCATTTTTGATAATTTCAGGTTGAAAGCATCGTCCTGCGCTTTCTCTTCCGGATGCCTTTCATAATGTTTTTTCATTAATTCATCAGTTCCGCATTCCTGAAATTCTATACTTTGTGAATAAAAATTAGAGCAGAATGCTCCTGAAATAAGCAGAAATAATAATTTTTTCATAGTATTTTTCATTTAAGAGTTGTGAATCTAAAAATAAATAAAAAATACGTATAAATAATTAATGTTTTTTTAAACTGCAAAAGACAAAATTCTGAACCGTCCCAAAAGGTGTTGTATGATCTTCCGTAATACATTGTACTTTTTTAAAACTTCTTTCGAATTTTTCTGATAATGATTCCTCATCATACTGCTGGATATCCAGTCCGCTGCATTTCGCAGGTCCGTTTTTAGAAAAAGTTCCGATGATCATACAATGATTCACATTTCTCTCTGCGATGGCAATATATTTTGAAACCTGTTCCGGTGTTGTAAGAAAATGAAAAGCTGCTCTGTCATGCCAGATATCATAGGTTTCAGTAGGTTCAAAACTGGTAATGTCTGTGGCAATCCATTTTACTTTACCAGCTGCATCTCCGAGCCTTTCCTGTGCTTTCTCCAGGGCTTTGGCAGAAATATCAAGAACCGTAATATTTTCATAGCCTTCTTCAAGAAGAAAATCAACAAGGTTACTGTCCCCGCCGCCAATATCAATGATGCTGGCATCTTTGCCCAGTCCGGAAGACCTGATAAAATCAAGAGAGGTTTGAGGTTTTTTCTGAGTCCAGCTTACCTGATCCGGATTTTTGGTTTCATAGACGTTTTCCCAGTGGCTTTTGTTGTCAGAAGATATCATGATTCTTTTAATTGATTATTGATCTCCTCAAATTTATTAATTAATTCGTCAAGTTTCCCTTGTTGTTTTTTTATTGTTCTGGGTCTTAGGTAAAACCAGTTGAAAGCAATCCATGCCAGTGTTACGGCATAGGCCAGGATACCTGAGCCAAGAGTCATTCTTGAAGTATATTCATACATATACAAACAGATGCCCAGAAACAGCATGATAAAATATACATTGAGAATGGTAGTCTGCATCAGTTTCTGCTTGTTCTTTACCACATATAAGCTTTGAAGATACCCGCTGTTAGACTGCGTCTGGTCAATTTTATAAAATACTATAAACATTTTGTTATAGGCAAACAGAAAGATAACCATGGCTAGAATAACCAGTATAATGCCTATTTTTGTTGTAATCATTTGAGGTTGATAACGGTACCATATGAAAAGGATGAATAATGAAGTTGCTATTAATCCAATGTTAGTAAGGATCAGCCTGCGCAGGTTCTGGTTTCTGAATTTTTTAAGCTTTCCGAGAAGCTCTTCCATATTGGGTTTGTTGGAAGTCTGCTGCTTCCATATATTTTTGAAATCTATATTAGTAGCCATTTTCTTTAAACTTTTGTGTTAATTTTTCCTTTATCCTGTGAATCTTTACCCTGATGTTAGATTCCGAAAGTCCTACGATATGAGCTATTTCAGCCTGTTTTATCTCTTCCAGTTCCAATGAGATAATAATTCTATCCGTTTCAGGCAGTTCAGAAATAAACTGATAGAGCATTTGGATCTGAGGTTCTATAGATTCCTGTTTTTTTTCTTCCAGATTGATGGGCAGATCTGTTTTGGCAAATTTCTTTTCCTTTTCAATCTGCCGGAGACAGTTATTAGAAGCAATTCTGAAAATCCATGTTCCTATGCTGGATTCATTCCTAAATTTCGGGAGCTGCTGCCATACAATGATAAATGTTTCCTGGGCAAGATCCTGAGCGAGTTCAGAATCGTTCACATATCCCATACATAAACGGAATATCCTTTGCCAGTAGAGTTCGTATATCTCTTCAAATGCCATTATTTCGCAGATAAAAAGTTAGTAAGCTGATTCAAATACCAGTCTTTATCATCGTACATAATGAAATGTAAACCTTTTGAAGCATACTGCAAATTGGCATTTTTTAAATTTTTATACTGGCCTTCAATCGTTGGTTTAAGGTTCACAAAAAAAGATTCCAAAAGAATAAGAGAGGGGCACTGGATATTTTTTATTTTCTCTCTGAGATCAGTGTTGGAAAAGTCACAATACATCTTGGCAAATGTTTTTCTATCAGATTCCATGCTCCAGCCAATTACGGTTTCCTGCATAGAGGTATCAGCCAGAAGACGTGGCATAGTCTGAGTCTGCATGTTTCTGAATTGCTCTTCAGTCATCGCTGTCAGCTTATCAATAGTAGGAGTGCAGTCATTGTTTTCTTTAGATGTAAAATTAGGATCAGAGATTGCGGCCAGACAGGGAAGAGTGTCTACGATAATGATTTTCCCTACAAGCTCAGGGTAATCTGCTGCCAATGCCAGTGCAAAACCGCCTCCCATGCTGTGTCCGATGATGATAGGTTTGTCAATTTTATTATTACTGATATAATCAGCAATTCCTTTTTCCCAATCTTTAAAGCTGGCATCAGCCTGTGGTTTTGTTCCGGCAAATCCAGCCATTGTTAAAGTGTAACACGTGAAGTTTTTTTCAAATTTTGCAGTCGTTTCATTCCATACATCTCCTGAAGAAGCAAAGCCTGGAATTAAAATGATAGATTGATTTCCTTTTCCGGTTTTTTTTACTTCAAACGGATATGATTTTTGTTGCCCGAATATATTGCATGCCGCTAAAAAAAATAACATGATGATAAGAAGGAATGTGAATTTTTTCATGATTTCTAAGGTTTTAAGGTTTATTTGTCTTTTAGAGACGCGCCTTTAAAAAATGTTACACAAAAATTTATTTTTTCATCAAAAAATATTTCTCCTTCTCCGGAAACCCCTTGTATTAGGGTGAAATCATATAAAATTAATTTTTATAAAAATTGATGGTTGTTATTTAATGGCTACAATAATATAAAAACAGAAGACTGCTAATCTAATATTCTTCCATAGAATCTGCTGATGTTAAAATAAAATCCCGGAACTTTATATTTGTCCTTTTCAAACTCCTGATAATCGCATTTTCCTTTCAGACTTTGTGATTTTGTTTCCATTTGAAACCTATTCAGAAGTACATATTCATCTGTAACGGAAATGACGTGAAAGCCTGTCTCACATTTCAAGCCGTCACCGGAAGTAAGAACAGCATTCAGCAAACCGTGGAAATTTCCTGCAATTTTTTCAGCAGTAGCATCGTCATTATTTAAATGATACAGATAAGCAAGATAGTTCATAGCACGAAGATCCAGCGGATTTTCATCTAATGCATCCAGAAAAAGCTGAATTCCTTTTGAAAGGTCTTTTTGTGAAATTCCTTCTCCCCGGTAATATTTAGCAACCTCTTCAGCTTTCTTCCCAATTTTATAAGGCTGATACTCTTTCTGAAAAGTATAGCCGAAGTAAAGATGACGGTATTGGCTGCTTGTAAGAAGCGTATCATTCTGTTTTAATCTTTTTAAAAGCTTAGGATAATAGAATTCTGAATTTTTATCCTCAATATTTTTTTGAATGGCAGCATAATCCGGGGCTTTAAATTCCATTTTCTGAGCATGAAGGAAAGTGAGCAGGATTAAAAAGAATAAAGAGAAAAATGCTTTAATATTCATGGTTTGTATAAGGTTGTTACAATTTTTTGACTGGTTAAAAATACGGAATATGTATCAATTGGATTATATCGTCTGACTATTTGTAAAAAAAATAATAAAATATTGTCAAAGTGTTATTTTGTGTTAATAAATTTACTAACTTTATTCGGAATTTGAGAGATAACCCCTAACATTTGAAGGGGTGAACGGAATTTTTAACTAAAAAACTAGAAATATTAATGAGCAGTAGTATCCAAGATGAATTTAAAGTCTTTAAAGACGAATTAAGAAAGTTGAATATCGAAGTACAGAAAGTTGTAAAAGTAGGGAACGGTAGTATGGATTTCCACGAGGTTTTCTACAAATCGCCGAGGTATGAAGAGGTAAAAAGCATATACGTCCAGCGTCATAATCTGGATAGTATGATTGAAAAATTTAAACAGGCCTATCATTAAAAAATAGAACGCGCGCCGCAGAGTATCTGCGGCGCGCGATTTTTATAAAGTGATCAGAAATTAATCTTTATCCAGAGTGGAAGTCTTCTTGGTATCTTTCATTCCGACATATACAACCAGAGAAAAAAGGATACATCCGGTGATGTACCAATAAAAATACTCTTCCGAACCAATCTGTTTAAACCAAAGCGCAATATATTCTGCCGTTCCTCCAAATACAGCTACCGTAATAGCGTAAGGCAAACCTACACCCAGCGCCCTGATTTCAGAAGGAAAAAGTTCAGCCTTTACCACAGCGTTGATAGACGTGTAGCCGCTTACAATAATTAAAGCTGCCATAATCAGGAAAAATGCAGTCCAGATGGAAGTTGTTGTACTTAATGCAGTAAGAAGCGGAACAGTGCATAAAGTTCCCAGGATACCAAAACCTAGCAGGAGCGGTCTTCTCCCGATTTTATCAGATAACCCTCCAAATACAGGCTGAAGACAGGCAAAAATAAACAAGGAAATAAATGATACCAACGTAGATTCTTCCTTCGTAAGATGTACGGTGTTAACCAGGAATTTCTGCATATAAGTGGTGTACGTATAAAAAGCCAGTGTTCCTCCTAAAGTAAGTCCTACCACGGTAAGCAGAGCTCTTGGGTGCTTAAGAAGTTCCTGTACGGTTCCTTTTTTCTTTTCGCTGATTTCTTTTTTATTTTCAAAAGCTTCCGTTTCATGAAGATTTGCCCGGAGGTATAATGCAATGATAGAAAGCAGAGCTCCAATTACGAAAGGAATTCTCCATCCCCATTCTTCAAGCTGAGCTTCAGTGAGTAACAATTTCTGTAAAATAAGCTGAATTCCCAATGCTATAAGCTGCCCGCCAATCAGAGTGACATATTGAAAACTTGAATAAAATCCTCTTCTGTCCTGTGTTGCCATTTCGCTGAGGTAAGTTGCAGAAACCCCATATTCACCGCCAACGCTTAATCCCTGAAGTAACCTTGCCAATAAAAGTAATAACGGTGCTAAAATTCCTATAGATTCATACGTAGGAGTAAGGGCAATTAATAAAGACCCAAACGACATCAAAAGAACAGAAAGGGTCATCGCTTTTTTTCTTCCCAATTTATCTGCAATACTTCCGAACATCCATCCGCCGATAGGTCGCATCAGAAAACCTACAGCAAAGATTCCTGCCGTATTCATCAGTTGAGCATTCAGGTCAGAATCCGGGAAAAATGAATGGGAGAAATAAATGGCAAATGCTGCATACGCATACCAGTCGTACCATTCAACAAGATTCCCGATAGATCCGCCAATAATAGCTTTGATTCTTTGGCCTGTGGTGATAGAGGTTGAGTCCATAGATGTTATTTCCAGAAAGTTTTTAATAATAGCCTCCAAGATACAAATTTCAGAAAAAAATAAACCGCTCTGAAAAAGAACGGTTTACCTGTTGCAAGGTTGTATTTTTTAAAATCTATATCCAATGGAAAGTCCGCTTCTAAAGCCTGCCCATGGGCCGTCCACTTTTATTCTGGCACCATTGGCATTGGTTTCTACGCTATATTTTACAAACGGAATATCCAGGTTTTCAATTTCTTTTTTAAGCTGAGCCTGCATGTCAGGTGTTAAAACATAATCTGAATTCATTGTAAAATCACCTTTTCCACTTCCATAATGGGCTCCTGCAATCCAGAAATCCAATACAAGATTCTGACTTCTGGTCAGAAAGAATTGAACACCGACCATTAATCCTCCACTGTTTCCATTAGTATCTCCCTGTCCTCTGAGTGGAATTGGATAGGTATTTCCATCAGGACCTTTGTAATCATAATAAAAATCAAAAGTATTGGAAGTAACACTTGAATATCTGTAGTATGGTGCAAAATAAAATCCTTTTCCATAACCCTTTCCGATATAAAATCTTGGTTCTATCGTAAAGTTTGTAGCTTTTACTCTCAAATTCTGGAATCTTTTCTCGTCTTCATCTTTCAGAAAGGCATTGATGAAAGGTACTTTACCTTCCGGCATTGTTCCGAAGCCGATGTTCAAAGAAAACCATTGGGTGATGGCGCGTTCATAAGACAGATTAATGTTCCTGAATGCATAGGCCGTAACATTGGTCTTGATAATATTCATCTTCTCAGCAGAACTGTTCTCAATTTCCTGAGCTCCTAATCCGGAAAACAGGAAGCACGGGATTAATAGGAATGCTTTTTTCATGACTCTATATTTTGTGATGTAAAAAAATACCAGCAAAAAACGGGCTGAATTTAACATAATAATCATAATTAAAGAAAATTTATTGATAATTATTTATTGAGTTGTGATTATGAATGTAATAAACATCGGAGATTGATTGTCCTAATGGTATAACCCATCTTCGGACATGAAAAAAGCGATATATACCATCTTCTTGCTTTGCGGAACTTTACTGTATGCTCAGGAGAAGAAAAATGATACGGCAAATGTAGCAGCGACAAAAGAAATTCAGGAAGTTATTTTGAAATCACAGCGTAAGAAACAGTTTGCAGATAAAGCTGTATATACTTTTGATAAGGAAGCGCTGGAAAAGGCGCGCTACGCAAAAGATTTATTGAGCACTCTTCCGGAATTGCAGCTGGATCCGGTAACCAATACAATCACAAGTACGAAAGGTGGAACTACCTTATTTCTGATCAACGGTATTGAAGCTACCGATATGCAGATCCGGAGTGTAGCACCCAGTGAAGTGGTAAAAGTAGAGTATTATGATATTCCTCCTGCAAGATGGGCAACAAGAGCTGATACAGTGGTGAACATTCTGACAAGATCTACAGAAACGGGCTATGTTTTTGGTGCTGATGTTTCTGCGGCTTTAAATACAGGCTTTGTGAATGGTTCTGCTTACGCCAATTATACAAAAGGAAAAAATAATTTCGGACTGGAATATTCCCTGAACCTTAGGGATTACAATGACAGAAGGGTCAATAGTATCTATGATTATCAGCTGAACGGAACACATTACCGCTCTGATGAAAACAAAACAGATCATTTCGGGTATACTTTCCAGAATGTGGCCTTGCGTTATACCAGACTTGTTCCTAATGATTATTCTTTTCAGGCTAAACTGAATATGGATATTTTCAGCAGATTTTCAAAAGGAGTGGGGGCAAGTGTCTTTACCGAGGATAATCTGATGGAAGAGCATAATATGTTTAAAAATAATGGCTCAGACTACGTAATTCCTAAGCTGGATCTTTATTATTCTAAAAAAATCGGTGAAAAAGATGAATTGAGCATTAACCTGGTAGGTTCTCACTATACGACAAATACTACAGAAACAGCCCAAGAATGGATCGTTGGTTCAGGACTGTCCGTATACGATAATGATATGGTTCTGAAAGCCAGGCAAACGAGTCTGGTAGGAGAACTTGCCCATGTTCATGATTTTAAAGCCGGAAAATTGTCATCGGGATACCGAATTTCAAGGTCTTCTATTTCCAATGACCTGAATAACCTGGCCGGATATTCCCAGTACAGTGTCACTTATCTGGAACAGTATTTTTATACAGAATTTTCCGGAAAAGTAGATAAATTCAGTTACCGTCTTGGAGCGGGGCTGACCAATATTCACAATAAAAGTGCAGAGAATACTTTTGATGAATGGACGTTTACCCCAAAAGTTATTTTAGCCTATCAGCTTAAAGGAAACCAAAACCTTCGTTTTACGGCAAGTTACAATCCGATAAGTCCGGGGAGTAATGCTTTGAGCAGTAATGTGGTGCAGCTGGCACCTAATATTGTTCAGCGGGGAAACCCTTTCCTGGAATCTCAACAGGTTTTTTCTAATAACCTGACTTATTCTTTTAATAATAAATACTTTGATTTTAATGCAGGTTTATTTTACAGATATACCAACAGGGTAATCAATCAGTATTACGTTCAGGATGATGTATTGGGAGGATATGCTCTGACGTATGAGAATGGAAAAAACGGACAACGGTATGGTGCTCAGTTAACGGGATCTTATAAACCTTTTGGAAATAGCCTTCTTGTGATAAAAGCAGTCATCACTCCAACGTCTGAGACTGTAAGGACAAGTAAAGGTGCTTTGATCAAAAATGATTATTTAGGAAATTATTTTTCGCTTTCTTCTGAATATAAATCTTTTTCAGTGCAGTATCAGTTCAATATTCCGGTCTATAGCCTTAATGGCGCATTCCTTAATACGAATGAAAACCAGAATAATATTTTTGTAAGTTATAAACACAAAAACTGGACGTTCTCCACCGGAATGTACTGGATTGGAATGCCTTCAGAATACAAAACGAAAAGTCTGCCGGAAAGTTTGGTAGATTATAAAGTTCATACACAAATTATGAATAATAAATCAATGTTTGTATTAGGGCTAAGCTATGATTTTTCCAAAGGCAAAAAGACAGAAATTCAGCGAAAACTGAATAATGAAACGGCTCCTGCTGCTACTTTTTAAAAGTTGTTTTTAGGAGGGGAGAGGGAGGGAAGTTGGAAGGTGGGAGTTTATATTGTGCAGATTATGAAAATAGAATAAAAATTAAACTCTATGTATTCTTAGACTAAAATAACTTCCATCCTCCAGCTTCCTTGTCAAAAAATCCCGTTCAATCTGTTGAACGGGATTTTTTATTATTTCTTAATGAATTTTGTATTCTTTTTGTCTGCCGTATTTTTTCCACTGATCTCAATGAAGTAAGAAGCTGGCGGAAGATCTGAGATCTGAATGTTTCCTGATTTTACCTCTGAAGTTTTAACCAGTTTTCCATCCAGACTGTAGATATTTGCTTTGGAGTAATTTTCTGTATTTCCTTTAAAGCCAATAAAATCTTTAGCCGGGTTAGGATAAACAACCAGATTTTCTTTTTTTACAGCATTGTTTACAGCCAGAAATGTTTCGCTCAACGCCTGTGCACTTGAAGTAGACTGATTGATTCCTAATAATGGAACGCTGATGTTTCCGTTGGTTGTGCTTAATATTGCATATCTGTGAGAAGCATCATAATAGGCATATGCAGTATTGGTAACTGTTCCAATCGGGTTAGAGTAAATGACATCAAAAGAAGAATATAAATTAAAATTCTGAGTATACTTTACTCTAAGGACATTGCTGTATGTTTGGTTGCCTACAATCAAAGTTCCGTATGCGTCAGCCTGAGTGGCTAGTGTTCCACTGAATAGTCCGTTGGCAACAGATGAGGTGAAAGTGCCTTTAGCAGTATCGTTTTGAGCAGGTCCGTAGGTTGTAGGATAATTATTATAAGTACCATTATCTACACTGAAATTTAAAGTGGCCTGAGGATTTACAATTCCCGTAATTTCCAGCTTTGTTGCAGATGCTTTATAATAAATAGTATTTGTTCCATCCACCATTTTAATGGTAGATCCGGGAAATGTAGTGATTTCAGTTGAAGTAGGAACAGAATAAGTCGTTTGAGATGAAGCTCCCATCGTAAGACTTCCGTTTGAAAATGTAACGTTAGCTCCTGTTGCAGAGTTGTCCACAGTTCCGTTTAGCTGATTGTAATTAACAACGTCTCCGGAAACGGGATCATTGGCGGCTTTCGTCAATGTAATCTGCGCAGAAAGCATGGCAGAAGTCCCCAATAAAAAGAGTATAGATTTTTTCATAGTCAGGAAATTTTTTGTTAAAATTAATTAAAAATAGTATTGAATTTTTAAATTAATTTGTTTTTGATTAAATATTTAAACAAACCGCCGGCTGATAAGATCAGCCGGCGGTTCTGTGCGTTAAAAAACTAAAATTTAGTTGCTTATAATCATTTTACGGTAAGTGTAGATGTCTTCAATGGTAACTACACTCATCCCTTTTTTGATAGCAAAGTCTGCAATTTCCGGAAGTCTTGCCATAGAACCGTCCTCATTGGTCAGTTCACAGAGTACGGCATCATCTCCCAGATTGGCCATTTTTACAAGATCTACACTGCCTTCAGTATGACCGCGTCTTTCAAAAACACCATCTTTTCTGGCGATCAGGGGAAATACATGCCCGGGGCTTGCAATATGTTCTGCCTGGGCATTTGATGCAACAGCGGTTCTGATAGTCGTTACACGATCTTTTGCAGAAACTCCGGATTCTACCCCTTCTCTGGCTTCAATAGAAATGGTAAATGCAGTTTGATTTTTTGAATTGTTGTCCTCCACCATCGGACGAAGGTTGAGGTGGCGGCTTTTTTCCTCAGAAATACATAAGCAGACAATACCGCTGCATTCGCGGATAAGAAGTGCCATGTCCTGTTCTGTAATTGTGGAAGCGGGAAAGATAATGTCGCCTTCGTTTTCGCGGTTTTCATCATCTACTAATAGAATACCTTTTCCCTGTTGTAATGTGTGAAGTGCTTTTTCTACACGTTCTTTGGAGGTTGCTCCGAATTGTTCTAATAATTTTTCCATGTTATTTTACTTTTAAAAGTTAAAATACTCTTCGGTACATGGAAATGAAATACAACGCAATAAGAGTCCATAAGGAATCTTACTGGTCATCTCATTTTCTTCTCCCATCCAGACTTTAACTGTCGGTTCCGGAATTTCACCAGATCAGTCCTTTCCGAAGAAAGGAGTCGCGGACTGTAACCGCCGGTAGGGAATTGCACCCTGCCCCGAAGAAAACTTATACTAAGTTTTGCTGTATGTTGTAATTTAAATTTTTATTTCATTGAATAGTATTTAACGCACAGACCGCTAATTTCGGGAAGTTTTTTGAATTGGAGAAGAAATTTATAACTAATCACTTACATTATTTTTCTCTACAGGCACATTCATGATTTTCATTTAAATAAGCAATGGTTGCTTTACACATTTTCTCTAAAGTTTCAATATTGATATCAGAAAGTTTTTTGATGTAAATGCAGGATTTTCCCATTTTAAATTTTCCAAAATCATTTAATAAGTGTTTACTTTCTTCGGTTGGCGAATAAACATACAGTGAAAATTCTGCTTTACGGGGTGAAAATCCAATAAGGGGCATATCACCTTCATGTCCGCTTGCATATTTATAATGATAACTGCCAAATCCTATGATGGTAGGTCCCCACATTTTAGGCTCAAATCCTGTCCATTCACTCATCCATTGTATTAGTTGGAAGCTGTCTTCTTTCTTTTCATCTTTTTCTACAAATGAATTAATAAAATCAGTTACGTTTACATTTGTCTCGGTAGTTTTATTTGCTTTAGCCATAGTAATTGTCGTCTTTAGTTGCTGTTTTTTCTCAATATACATTTAAATCAGTCTTTTCAGAACATGATCTAAAATGGTATTGAAGTCATCCGGCTTTTCAAGCATAGGATAATGCCCGACCCCCTCTATCGTAACATAATCATAGTTTTTCAAATATTTGCGGTTGGCTTCCAGATCAGTAGGAGAGGCATCAGAATTGATGGCTATAACGGGTATTTGAACGTGCTTTGCAATAGTATTAAAATCAGTTTTATATAAAGGTCTGAGAAGGTTGATAGCCATTTCAGGTTCATTCTGAAGAAATTCGCGTTGTAATCTTTCTTTTACATCAGAAGGAGTTTGTTCAGAAAAAAGATATTGTGGTAAGAGGTTTTCTACGGTATATTTGAAATCAGCTTTGTACAGTGATAAAACTTCTTCAGTCTGTTCTTCAGTATAATATTCATCTAAGTTTTTCAAGGTATCAATAAGGATTAAAGCCTTTACCTGTGGGATTTTTAAAGAAGCTTCCAAAACATAGGCTCCGGACATTGAATGCCCCACAAGAATTATTTCCTGAGAATTAACAGCATCTGCAACAGCTTTGATATCATCTGCATATCGCTCGCTCGTCCATTCCAGTCTGGAAGAATCCGATTTTCCGTGTCCGGAAAGATCCATCAGTACAATGTGATACTGGTTATTTAAATATTTTTGCTGAACTTGCCACCATTCGGTATTTCCGAGCCATCCGTGGATAAACAGAAGGGTTGGATTCCCGTTTCCGGATTCTTTATAATAAATTTTCTGACCCTCTGATGAGATTGCGTAGTTTTCCATTTCAAATTTTGGTATTAGTGTGTAATAACAAATTTACAAAATCACTATGATCATATAAGAATTACAATTGTGGATTAACATGAATTCAAAGTAAAAATGTGGACAGTTTATCCACAAAATTTATCCACATGGTTTTCTATTGTGGAAAATTCACAAAAAATAATATTTGCTGTAATTTAATGAAATATAGATGATTATAACGTTTTGTTTTATTATCTAAAAACTTATCCATAGTTTATCCACAAGTAAAAATTAGGTAATAAAAAGTTATCCACAAATAGTCAAAAATGTGGATAACTGATTGTTTAGAGTGTAAATAATTTGAAACCAATAACTTAATTAAATGGAAATGCTATTCTGAAATTCTCTTTCATACTTATCCACAAAATTGATGGATTTATTGCTGATCTTTATAAATATTCCAGAAATTAAAATCCGTCATAGGAGCGTCGGTGATTCCGATATTTCTTCCCATTGTTACGATTTGTCCTCTGTGATAAGTCCCGTGAATAATAGCATGCTGAATATATTCGTATTTGGAAAAATCACACTGGAACCATTGGGAATCTATCTTTACATTTTTCGAAAGATTCTCTTCAGACAAGCTTTCTACATAATCTACCAGCATTTGTGAATTGTTTCTTATCGCATTGAAAACATCTTCTTTACTGGTGGTTTCTGTAGTTTTAGTAAAATCAAAATCATTCTTTTCAGAAATATGACTCCACCAGTATTCCTGGGTTTGCCAGATATGATGTAATGTTTTCAAAATTGTAGGAAAGCTTGAAATAGTTTCCTGATTCAGCTGTTCGTCAGACTTTGTGGATAACCAGTCGATGTACTTATTGACTACCCAGTTGTTGTACTGAACGGTTTTGTTGACTAATGCTTTTAAGCTCATAATATTAGTATTTAGTTGGTGTCAGAAGAAATTACAATCCGAAATGCCGGTCTTTATCTGTATTTTCAGGATTAATGAGTGCTCTGTTGCTGTAAGTTGCCGCTTCGAAATCACTGATGTTCACAGAAAGAAAAGAAATATCCGGCAGTAATTCTGAAAGTTGGGTACTGATCTGTCCGGAAAGTTCTGCTTTTTGTTCTGTAGTGCGCCCTTCCATGATATATCCAAACACATGCAAAAAATTTTTCTTACCTGTACCCAATCTGTAATATTGATAGGGTTGAAGTCTTACTTTGATGTCATTGGGAGCAAACAGACCTGTTGCGTCAGCTACTTTATAAACGGCATCCATTAATTCATCAGGCGGTCTATGCTGAAGAATATCCTGCGAACAATCTATAATAAAATGAGGCATAGATTATATTTTGTGTTTTGATTTTGTGTAAGTTAAAAATAATAAAAAATATCAATGAATATTAAAAATAAAAACCGTTCTGAAAACAAAACGGTTTGAAAATGTATTTTTTACTTAATGAATACCTGCTTTATGAATTCGATTTTTTAATGCTGTATTGTGGTTTTACAATATCAGTCATGTCAAGAGTAATATCATAAACTCCATCTTCATGAATAGGAAAATCATAGGCATCAAAGGCGATACTTTTATTATCATTATTCAGTCCTAGGCTATATCCCCAGTCATTATTAAACCTGAATTTCAGATTGCCTTTTTTCAATGTATAGTTTTTCAGGAAATAAATATTGCGATTTTTAGGATCTGTCTGCAGTGGAATATCTTTTCCGTCCCAGCCACTTGGTGTAGCATTTCCAATAATTCCCCAGGTAGGATTACTGGTATTTCTTTTTGCTGTTTTCACAGTTCCGTCCCAGAAATGAATAACAACAGTATTTATTTTTCCGTTTTGATCCGGTTGGAATGTACAGGTGAATTTCTCATCCAGCTGAAAGGACGTTTTGTTTAACGGTAATAAAGCGTTTCTGGGATAACTGCCTTCTTTAAAAACAAGTTTCCCATCGGCACTTTTTATATAGAAATTTGAATTCTCAGCAGAATAAACGCCTTCCAGCTTTTTTAAGTCCTCCCTGCTCACTTTTGCAATGGTAGGAATGTTATAAGGTTTATTGTACAGTATCTTTTCTACCAGAGGAAAAATAAAATCCGTGTGTGATAGCTCTGAATTTGAAATTACAATCACACAGATATCATCCTGAAGAATCCTGTAATATCTGCTTCTATAGCCAGGTCCGCCGCCATCATGACCCACTCTTTTTTTGTCAAAAACAGTCGAAATCTGAAACCCTAATCCATAATCATCTTTAAGATAAGGGGTAAAAGCTTTATCTATGGTTTCCTTTTTCAGGATGCTGTAATTCTTTAATGCTTCGTTGAATTTAAAAAGATCTTCCACCGTAGAATACATGGCTCCGGCTCCAAAAGGATGGTCGGTTTTGAAACGTAATGCTTCATTAGATTTATTATCAGATAAAAATTCATACCCAAATGCTTTATTTTCATCAATCACGTTATTGAAATGAAAGCCACTGTGGTTCATTTTGAGCGGCTTCAGGATATTGTTTTCTATGACCTGATCATAATCCAGACCTGTCACTTTTTTAATAATATAACTGAGAATATAATAACCGGAATTGGAGTAGTCCCAATCTTTTCCCGGAGAAAAATTCAA
The DNA here is from genome assembly GCF_003663845.1 of Chryseobacterium sp. 7. Classification (NCBI taxonomy): domain Bacteria; kingdom Pseudomonadati; phylum Bacteroidota; class Flavobacteriia; order Flavobacteriales; family Weeksellaceae; genus Chryseobacterium; species Chryseobacterium sp. 7. The sequence goes on along the minus strand of NZ_RCCA01000001.1, from coordinate 3,868,421 downwards.
AGGTTTTGCAGAAATATACTTTATAAATGTTTCCTCATCTACAGTATATTCAGAATTTGTGTCATTAGGAATTCCTGAAGTGTGGGAAAGCAGATTAGCAATGGTAATGCTGTCGCCTTTCGGAAAGTCAGGATAGTATTTGGATAGTTTGTCATTCAGGGATAATTTCCCCTGTTCTTCCAGCTGAAAAATAACTGTTGCCGTGAACATTTTTGTGGTAGAGAAAACCCGGTAAAGGCTGTTATTGGTATTTTTCTCTTTTTTAGGAGCATTTCTGTAGCCGTAGCTTTTTTCAAAAATAATTTTTCCTTTATCAGCAATCAGAACAGAGCCGCTGAACAATCCAGCTTTTTCATAGGTTGAGAATAACTGTTCCAGTTTTTTAGACTTCTGTGAAAAAAGAGGATTCACCGTCAGTAATAAAACGATACAGATTAAAATAGGTTTCATGTAATTTTTTTAAATAAGACACTTTTGGGTGTGATAATATTACATGGACCTGGAAAGATATTTAAGAATGAATGATACGGTTTTTTACAATTGCTCTTTAGTCTAAAGAATCAAAAGGAATTTTATTTTCATTAATGAGTTTGTCTTTAAATTTCTCAGCGTAAGTATGGGCAAATTTTTCTTTTTCACTTTTGGGAATACGAAAATAAAAATCCATTCTTTTGTCCTGTGCATCATAATCTATGTCTTCTTCATTATCATGATGCCCAGGTCTTTCAACAACTTCCAAATAATGAACATAATGTCCGAATTCGTGTGGTAAAGTTCTGTAAAGTTGAGTATTTCTGATATTTTCAGTGCGAAACTCTGCTATGAAATTTCTTTTTGTTTCAGTAAAGATGTGGCCATCTGCTTTTAGCCTCTCAAATTCCTGCTGATCTTCAATAGTCTGTTTCTTTGGCCATGATAAATATTTTTCCAAATCAACAGCATCCAGAATTATGGCAGGGAAATACTCATTTTCGAAGTCATAACTATAAATTAATCTTCCCCAAACTGGTGAAAGGATTTCTTCTTTGCGTTTAGGCTGCCTTAAAATGATATATTTTAATTCTCCATAATCTTTTGCCGGGATATTCTCTATAATTCTTTGAATATCATTAATGGAGCAGGAGTGGAAAGAATTTTTACGGGTACTTTCAACTATAAAAATAAATTCATGATTGTTGATGAGCCGTATTTCTTTTTGGTAATCAGTAAGTTTTTCATAAAAAGGCCTGAGATCTCCGTAAGGAGAAGAAATGGTCAGTTTATTATTCTGGCCGTGCCCTTGATTTTTTGTGCCGATATTTCTATTTCTTCGAATTGGATTATGCATTGTAATACCCTATTTTTTTATTTCGTCCACTATTTCGCTGGCTTTGGCTTCGGTGATCCAGTCTACAATTCTTGTTTCGTTTCCGTTTTGTATAAACACAACAGAATAAGTTGACCCATCGATAACGAACACCCAATTTAGACTTCTCCACCTTGAAATCTTTTACCATGATCTGCTCAATTTCTTTTTTCAGGTAGATTTTTGGTTTTGTAAACAGCTTGTTTTTATACCGGACTGTTATTTGTTCGGGTTCGATGATAAGAATTGTTTTTCCAAAGGTGTTCCATAGCCAGAAATATAAGAACAGTATAAAAAAAGCTGCAAAAGGAGTGACAGACGAAAAAAAGTTTAAAACAGCATAAAACCCTTGCTCCTGAAGACTTGTAAGAGGAATAATAATCAGAATAATAAAAGAGAGCATCAATAAACCTAAACCCAATACAATGGTTACTGCCCAATTGGTTTTGTTTTTTATTTTAATAGTGATTAGCATTTTTTACATTCATTGTTATGTTTTCTATCTTCCAGTGAGCTTTCTTTGATACTTTATACCTTAGTTGAATATACAGTATATTATTTTTGATTTTAATATTTTCAAAAAGATTTTCAGGATAAAATTCGTGGGCACTTTTTAATGTTTTTTCAATTTTATCTTTTGGAATATTAATAGGGTATGATTTACTACTATTAAGGTTGGTATACAATAATTTGCTATTTGTTTTTAAAGTTATAGTATAGGGAATATTTTTATATTTACTGATGAAAATAATAGAACCGAGATCTGCTATTTTTCTGCCGTTATTTTTGTCATACAAGATATATTCTCCCGGTTGGCAGCAGCCAGATACTATGCTATTTTCTATGAGAAATGATTTTTTGTACTCCGTCCAGTTTCTGTAGCCCAGTCTTCCGCTTAATTCTATAAAGTCTTTTTCAAGCTCGAAGATTTTTCTTTTGATATTTCTGTTTTGAAAAGTGATCCATGAAGTGTTACAGTCGTATTCCCAAAATACCTTCGCCCCATTTTGAAATTGTGCAGGTTTACAGGAAATTAAATTCTTTAATTTCAAATTTTTTGAGCAACCACATTTCTGGGCATCAATGAAGCTTAAGAAAAAACATAAAATTAATATTAATGTATATTTCATGGCGTAGTTATCAGATTAAAATAAAATTAACCTATTAAAAATCTTAAAGATCTTTCCTTTCAAACAATAAGGTTTTTTCAAGACCAAAATTATTAATTCTGACTGTTGGAGAATCCATTTCCCAGCCTGGAAGATGATCATAAAGCTGATCTTTTAATTTTACGATTCCAGGGGTTACTTTATAATCAAATTCATAACTTATTTTTTACTTTTTAACTGGAACACATTTCCTTCAGGATCGGTTCCGTCACAAAGCCAGAAAGGATAGTTTTCAAAGGTTTTGATTTCTCTCATGTTGATGTTTTTTGAAATCAGCTCATTTCTTGCAGATATTATATCCATATCAATTTCAAAAACAAGTTTTGTATTGTTGTCAAAAGTATGTTCTTCCTCTATTTGGTCAAAGTACTGTTCCCCAATTTTGTGCAATCCGATATGAATACCTCCAGTATCAAGCAAAGCCCATATTGGATCTTCTTCAATCACTTTCAGATTAAAATTTTCTACATAAAAATGGGTAAGTAATGGAACATTTTTTACATACAGAATAATGGTGCTGAGATGAACATTCATATCTTCTTAATTTAAGCTTCATAAATAAGTTGTACAACACCGGACTTGAAAATATGGGTCCTGACAAGTTTTAGATTCAGTCGTTCTTTTAAATCTTCAAAAAGAGGTTTCCCTTTCCCCAGAGCTATTGGATGTACGGATATTCTATAAGTGTCAATAAGATTATGTTCAATAAAGGTTTTAATAAGACTTGCCCCTCCGTACAGCCATATGTCTTTTCCTCCCTGATTTTTTATTTCCAAAACTTTTTCCACAATGTCAGAACTAATAAAAACAGCATTGTTATCTTCTCTGCTTTGACTGGAAAAGACAAATTTATTTTTTGAATGCACTGCCTTCCAAAGCTTTTGTTCTTCGGCAGCAGCGTTTTCTTCCGGCTGGTAATTTCCCCAGGCATCATAACTTACCCTTCCATAAAAAATACTGTCTATTCCGGAAAGAAATCCATCAAAATCCATATCATCGTCCATGATGCACCAGTCGGTTTCACCGTTGGGTCCTTCAATGAATCCGTCTAGAGTAGTGGCAAGGTCTAATATTATTTTTTTCATTTTAAGGATTGGTGATTTGTTTTTAGGAATCTCAAAAATATAAAAAGTTAGTGGGAAAACTGCAAAGTTTGAATAACCTTTAGAAGCTCGGTCTGGCTTTGTTTTGGCAGGTCTGTTCCATATAGGTTGAAGCTTATTTTTCCTATTGGTCCGGTCTTGAGGCTGTCTATATAAATTCCGGTCATTCCTTTTCCAACTTTTTTTGGTACTAATATTTTTGCCCTGTATCCATCAACTTTTTGATAGGTTATTTTACTTTTGATGAAATCTTCTCTATTGGTATTTTTATCAATGACAATAAATTCTGTTGTATCAGCCTTTGGATTCACTGTTAGAAGTTCGTTGAAATCTTTTCTGCTAATAATGGTGACATTTTCTTCTAATGAATAGGAATAAGGTCCATAATCATAAAAAATAGAATCATTATTTTTTGTAACAATGATGCCGGCATTGCTATCGTAAGAATCCGAGTTTATTTTTTTCCAATCCTTGGGTGCCTGAATTGTAAAGCTGCCAAAGGTCAGTAATTTTGTTTTTTGTGAATTCTCAGAACAGCTAAAGAATATAAAAGAAGTGGTAATGAATAAGAATATATTTTTCATAGCTGATTATCGTTGTTTTAAAGCTCCAATTTAATTTTTTTTACTTCTGTTGTATTGGGCTTGTCGATTTTGTTAGGAGTCACCCAATCTATATACAATTCTTTATTTTCAACATGAATACTGTCAATACAATAATGAGGAAACAGACTTGAACAGTTTTTCCAGTTTTCCCCCAGGAACTGTCTTTTTTTTTCAATCATATTTTCAGCCGCTAACCGATAAGGGAGAGAATCTGTTTCATAGATAACAATACCGTTTACTTTGTCATAAGCTAATGCATTTTCATACAACCTGACTTCATTGTTGTTAAATGGTAAAATTAAATCTGTCCATGTATCGCTACCGTTGGGATGTCTCAAACACATATAGAGATCATTGCTCCATTGTAAGGATGTTTTATGATCCAGATAATGGTTGCTAATGGGTATTGAAGAATTGAAAGTGCTTTTTCCGTTGGTCCAGCGTAAAAAAGATGTTGAATCTGTCTCCTTTATAATTTCAAATGTATGTTTCGGATTCATCGTTTGAGCCTTGTCTGATGAGTGGCATCCTAATATCAATAAACAAAAAGAAAACAGAAGGAGAGGTTTCATATGGTTTTAGTTTTTAAAAATGGATGATAACTGAATGTTAGAACAAAGGTTCTCCATTTAGATCCGTGGTCAGAATTTCACTCATATAATCAAAAAAAGGTCTCATGGCAAGCAGGGTGAGAAGTACTTCTTTTTGAAAATTGTCAGATAAAACTTCTTTATCGGTAAACTTTCGCATCACCAGAAATTGCTTTTTTCTAATCAAATCTATTGCCGGATGATTTTTATCAAAACCTCGCGGAGCTGTTTTTACAGAATCACCTTTGAGTGTTCCAAAATACTGTATAAAAGTCTTATCAGAAATAATTTTTTCAATTTCTGTACTGCTGATTTCGAATTCTTTACGGATACGAAGTAAATCTTTGGCCTCAGGACCCCAAAATCCACCGCCTACAAAGCTATTGCCGGGTTCCAGCTGAATATAATATCCACCTCTCAGCATAGGTTTCGAACGGGAATATCCAACTCCGAAATTATTCTTATAAGGTGCCTTGTCTTTAGAAAAACGAACATCATTGTAAATTCTGAAAATATGAATTCCCTTGAGCTGATCATGCTCCTGAAGCTCATGATAGATCTGAGTAAAAAAAACTTTGTTTTCTTTTACAATGGCTTCATATTCAGATTTGTGTTGAGCAAACCATTCACGATTGTTGTTTTCTTTTAAATGAGTCAGAAATTCAAATGCTTTTTTCATGTCTTTTTATTAAATGAAGGTTATGCTTGCAGCCATTGCAGCTCAATGTATTTTGTACAGTCGTTTTTTAATTCGTTATATCCATCGAGTAAAATTGCTGAACCACCTTTTTCTACTACTTCTTTTACAATTTTATAAGTTTCTTTAGCCCCCATAGGATCTTGTCCTACTAAATCAAAAACAATATTATTTGTCTTTGAAAGCGTTGTGTATAAAGTTAATAAGCGTCTCGGAGTACCTGCAAGGGTATTGACTTTTATTTTTTTGTTTATCCATTCCGTTTCATAAATTTTTGTGGCATAGGGACTTAAAAGATTGGCATTTTTCCTTAAATATTCTCCCACAGTCACAGGAAAAAAAATATCTCTAAAATTTGATTCTCTAAAAGGTTCAGCAAAAGTCATGCTTTTGTGGATAATAACATTTTCATGATCTGTCTTACCACAAAATATATCTTTAAGAAACATTTCTGTTTCATAGAAATGATATCCGTTGTAGAGATGTAGTACAACAATTTCTCCCGCGTTCAAAGTGAATGGCGGGATATAAAAAGTTTCTGTTTTTATTCCTTTGTTTTCGATGATCATTGGGATGTTTTTAATACTTAGCTTATTGTAAATCTGATCCTTTTTATCAACCTGTTGGAATTTACATTAATAGAGCTCCTTCCATGTAACATGAGATCGTTCCTAAATAAAATCAAATCTCCTTTTTCTAATTTGATGCTGAAAGAAAGACTTTTGAACAGTTGATCAAGATGGCTCAGTTCTTCAGTTTCAGTGGGAGTAAGCTTCGAAAAAGATTCCATTGTAATTCTGTCGTAACAGATTTTATATTTTCCGTTTTCAATTTCTAAAATACTTCTTTCCCTGTTTCTGAATTTCCACTTTTTATTTAAAAGTTTCTGTTTTTCATCTTCCGTTAAATGTTTCAAAAGGCTATTCAGGAGCATGAAATAATTAGTTCCCTGATCTTCTTCAGCAGGTTCTACACACAGTAATCCTATGGTGTTGGGAATGGTATCAAAATCAGCACAGTCAGTATGTAAAGGAAAAACCAGATTTGAATTGGCAATGGATGTAAAAAAATGATTACGGCGGGCTATTTTTACATCAAAAACCGCTTTGCCGTTATTATTCCGTTTTTCATTTAATGAAATTCCCAGCTGACTTACGAATGCCTGCAGTTCATCGTCATCCAGTGGAAAGCCTTTTACAATTACCAAAGAATTTCCCTGCTGTAAATTTTCTTTTATTTCCGGATAGCTGAGATCCTGTCCCCAGATATAATTAATTGACAAGGCTGGTAATTCCTTCTATAAGTATGAATAACGATCCGTCTTGCCCATGTTTAGGGAAATTACAAATTTTTTCTTCTAAATCTGTAATTATAATGTACTCATCATATTCTTTCTTTTCTAAAACATAATGCATGCAGGATATATTTTCAATTTGATTATCCCATTTTAGTTCTATATGGGTCGGGATTTTTGTCACTTCATGGATCTTAGAGATAAGTTCTCCAATTGATGATGAGTTTTCATCAATATCGATTTCAAGAATTTGAGGAAACTCTTCGTGTTCGATTGAAAGTATTGCTTTTAATTCAATTTTCATATTGAGTGTTATTTTTTGTAAAATTAGGCTAAAAAATAGATTGTGAAAGTATGGCTTTATGATTAACAGTAAATTTTACTTACTTTTTTAGAGAACTATTTTTCCTGTTATTCATAATAGCTTTAATGGTATCAGAAATCTCAAATAACTTTCCGTTGTAGTTGTTTCCTAATAAAATAACGGTCAATTTTTCATTCAGATCAGAAACCAGAAGCGCTTCATAGCTTCCCGCTCTCCCATCATGAGAGTGGTCAATTAATTTCTTGTTTTTAAATTTAGCTTCACCTAAAGAGGATTGAGTATCAGGCAAATCAAATTGTTGTCCCAATGCAAACAGCGAATTTTCATTGATCAGTTTTTTTGAATGAAGACAATTCAAGAATTTTAGCAAATCAGTTGTCGTTAAGAAGGTTCCGCCAACTAAAAAATCTGGTTTATCTTCTATCAATTTGTTATTAAACCCTTTGGCAACAAATTTTTCATCCACAATAGGGGTGATTTCTGCTGAACTCATTTTGCATGGTTTGAAAATATTTTTAGTTATATATTTTTTGTAGGTCATTCCAGTAATTTTTTCAACAATAAACTGCCTTAGAAAGACATTGTTCATGTTGTAATTGTACTGAGTTCCCGGAACAAAATCAAGTTTGTCAATTAATTTTAAATCATCGAAAATATCCTGATTACTTTTAATTTTTTTCCAGTTTACATTAGGAATGCCGCTTGTGTACTGCAGTAAGTTTTTTAGGGTGACTTTATCTGCCCATTTAGGTAATTCCGGAATGTATTTAGAAACATGATCATCCAGCTTTAATTTACCTTGCTCCTGTAATTGTAATAACGCAACGGCACTAAACTCTTTTGTAATAGAACCGATATTAAATCTGTAATCAGGAGTCAGCTTTACCGTTTTTGCAGCATCAGCGAAACCGAAAGAAGCATTGTAAATGATCTTATTATTTTTTGCTGCTAAAATATTTCCATTAAAGAAACCCGCTTGATGAAACTCCTTCATCAGGGAATCTATTTTAGCTGTACTTTTGTTTTGGGCAAATGAATTATTGATGGAAAGAAGAAGTATATTGAAAAATAAGAATAATTGTTTATAATATGACATGATTAGTTTTTTCTTTGATCATCATTTTTGTTAAATATTTTTTGTATTAAGAAAAGTAAATTGTATTGTTTAAAACAGAAATCATTTTAGAAAAAATATCCACCAACTAATTTTACAAATACTTCCCTGTCTCCGATTTTATAAATTGTTAGTATACTACCGTCTGAAAGTTGTTTCATTTTTTGGCTGAATTCAGCTCTCGGCCCTGAGATAGCAAGTTTGTCAAGCTGTTGTAAAACTTCTCCAGGGGTTAAAACACAAATTGCGGTCTCTTCACTTTTCCCGTCGCCACTTTTTTCTATCGTTTGCATGATTACATCCTTTTGTTTGGAACACAATTCTCTTTTTTCATTATTATCAAGTGCACGATAAATATTCATCATATCATCCAGTAAATCTTTGTTGAGAGGATTAATGGCATATTTTGATTCAGCTTCACTCACCATTTTTTCTGCTTTACTTTTTGACAGCCTTTTTTGAGCGGGTTTCCAGAATGTTCCGGATTCACTGTTATAATTCCCAATGGTATAATCAATTTTTATGAATTTACTCCCGTAATATAATTGATTCAACTGTTCCTGAGTCAATTCAGAAGGATTTAATTTGAATACTTCTAAAAGCTTATAAAAATTTTCCTGCGGATTTTCAGTGACGTTCTTTTTGATTAAGTCGGTATTAATCTGTGCACAGAATGCCTGAAAAATGAATACTAAAATACCTGAAATAATATATTTTCTCATTGTTTTTGTTTGAATTTGATAGTTCTGTTGTGGCTTTAATCTTATATTTTGCCAGTACAATATTGCATAAATTTTTCTAAAGTCCTGCACTTTGAAATTCTGAGCTCACCTTCCACAATCTGTATTCTACCGTCCATTTTTCAGGAATATAGAACGGAATTGCATAATACCCATTATATTCCCTAAAGATATTCTGAGAGCTTACAACTTTCTTTTTTATCTTTTTGGTTTCATCACAATTCGGCTTGTTAAAGGTTAGCATCTCTATGGGCATTTCTTTGGGTAATTCGTAGTAAGGGTATCTGTACGGTTGGATTGCAAATTTTTCTACTAAATTCTTACTATTAAAGCTGAAATCTTCAACAGATGAGCATTCAGAAACTTCCATTTCTATCCCAAATTTTATTTCAACTTTATAGTCTTTGTAGTTCTCAATTTTTGGCAGTTTAAGATCAACTCTTTTCATCCCTTTTTCGGGTTCCGGATAATTGGGTTTTTCCTGTGAATATAGTATTAATGAGTATAAAACAGAAAAGAATAAAATTATTTTTTTCATGGTTAGGGGGTATTTTTAGCATGTGTCAGTCTCATTTTGAAATGATAAACTGATGGATTTATAGATGAAAACTTTTAATTCTTTACAAATAATTTAAACTTCACGATTTCGTTCGGAGATTCAACAAGTATCCAGTAAAAATTATCTTCTTTATTTATAATCTGATAAATATATCGATCTCCTTTTTTGCTGAAATTCTTTCTGATTGTATTATTACTTTCAATAAATTCCAGCTCAAATTTATTTTTTCCGATCCATTTGTAGTGTAATTTTGAATTGGTTCCGTCAACAAAAGTCTCTATCCAAAAGTTTTTATCCGTTTTTACGATTATTTTTTCACCACCATCATATTCTAAATAGTAGAATTGATTATTATTTTTGAAATTATTGATTTCACTTTCTGATATTGTAATATTGGGGCGAGTATCCAGCCTGATCCAGCTATCATTTTTTATAGGATCTGTTCTTTGCAGAAATTCTTTAAAATGCTGACATCTCTTTTGCAGTCTGAAATAGATATGATTAAATTTATCCTCATGTTCTGAATCTGGAAACTGAGCCAGATAAGGAAGAATAAATTTTTGGTTGATACTTTCTATTTTTAATGAGTCGCTAAGGGTTTCATTTTTCTTAAGATCTAAGCACATTTTATCAATCATCTGGTCTGTTGTATCTGAAAGATTTTGTGCATATAAAAATGTTGAGAGCAATAAAGAAACGATTGAAATTGAATTTCTCATAAAATGGTTTTTAGTTTTCTGTCGTCCAAATCTACGAATTACCATGATATCTTAATTGGTAAAATATACCTTTACTTATCATGATTACCTTATGATCACAAAGCTGGATATTTTCTTTAGCAGAGTTTATTCATTCTCATTGAAGTCTTCCTGTCTACAGATAAAAAATCTGAACCCGTTTATGTCTTTTTCAGAAATTCCATAGAGGTTGAAGCGCCATCCGTTAATAATCCATGCTTCGTATCCGGATTTACCTGGTTTTACTTTTACAGGTATTTTTTTTCCCAGTTTATTTAGGTGTTCTTTTATTTTCAAATATTTCTCTTTGAATTTTTTATCATTTTCAGAGGTGTTTTCATTTGTGATGGGGAAATAATTCTTACCTGTAGAATTAAAAAATTTTGTTCTTCCCCAATCGATGAAGATGGCATTTAATTCCTGATCTTTTTTAGTGAATAAATATTCTATGTCCTGTGTAATATATTCGTTTTCTGATTTTACAAAATTTATGGTTTCAATATCAGTTTTTTCAAACTTACGAGGGTAATATCCATTGTGATTGATGCTGGTTCTATAGTTTTGAATGTCTGATCCAAGAGTTGCTTTTTCAAGCTCAATGATTTCTTTTTTAGATAGCATATTTCTGTTTGAAATGTCAGTAATGAGCCGGGTAATACTGTCAGACTTTACATATTGTAAAGTATCATAGCTGTAATTTACTTTGGTGATATCAATATTATGATGATCTGTTTCAAAAAAACCAAACGCGTTATACCCATTATTGAATCTCAGAAATTTATAATCATTACGGGTATTTCTGAACTGATTATACCATGAAAAAAAGTTATATTTTTCTTTGAACTTGTGAATGATTTCTACCTTATTCTGATGAATTCTGGAAATGGCAGTGCTGCCTTTTAGCTGGGTAATCTGATACAGCTGATCATCATTAACGAAAGAGGTCATAAAGATGTAATTTAACTGATCAATAGATTTTCTGTTATAAGGATCATATTGAGCAGAATCTTTATAAACAGAAGTAACTCCTTTTCTGTAATCATAGGAATCAAACATCCCAAATTCCTTTTTATTGATGTAATCATAATACTGATTGGGTTTGCATTGGGTCAATTCTTTAGGATTGGAAATTTCCCAGATGGAAGAAAGATTGGTGACGTAAAACTTTCCCGCCAAAAAATTGATATCCTGCCCATTTAAACTTGTAAAATACTCGGACTTATCTTTTTTATTGATAAACCATGTGGCTTCACCCCATTCTCCAAAATTTTTATACATCACTTTATAATGGTCATCATCATATACAAGGTCATTTCCTTTAGTGGTTTCTGTAAAATGGTTGGTAGCAGCATCAAGAATATATCTTGCATTATTATTGAGCTGAAGATAGATATGATCATCCAAGACAAAAAGATCTATATAATGGCTATTGGAAAGCTCCTGCTGTAATTTTTCTGCGAATAGAATCTCTCCCTGAGGATTATATTTTACAAGATACTTTCTTGTCTGCCCAAAATCATAAACTTGGGTTTCTTCAAAAATTGAATAATAATTATTTTTAAACTTCAATGAACTGATCATTGTAATTCTTGAAGCTGGTCTGAAAATATTGTTTGTATTGATCTGGATTTGACGTTCAGTGATGTTGAATGTTTGCCCGCTGATGTTGAGATAAAACACCAGGGTAAGGCAGGTCATCAAAAGATGTATAATTTTCATGGTATGAGTAAAATGATGATCATTTTTTGAATAGGTTGAGATACTTTATTTGACTTCGGATGAGTTGCATTATTTGCACAAAGGCGGGAGACTTTTCTGAGCACGTGCATTATCTCACAATTCTAACCTGCTGTAAAACTCCTTTCTCATTTTTATAACTAAAAATATATGTTCCGCGCTGTATTTTAGACAGATCTATGGTTTTATTATAGTAAGCAAAACCATTACTGACCTGCTTTCCATCTGCTGAGTAAATGGTATATTCAAACTGATTGCTGTTATTTTCGTTACCGATTACAAAATTATCTCTGGATGCCGTTGTATATACCTTTTTTTCTAATGTGCGGTTTTCACTGGTTAATGCACTTTCGCTGATATCTGCTGCTTGTATGCTTTTAATAGAAGATTTGGTTAAAGACGTTGTACTTCCGCCGATGATGTATAATTGATTGTTATATACTTCCGCTGCAGCGTGCCTTCTGGGAATCATATTGGATGATAGCTGATGTACCTTATTGGTAGTAGTATCAAAATAGGCCAGAAAATTTTGATTATTAAAACCACCTACAATAAAAATTTTATCACCGGATACGGCTAATGAGTGTCCGGATATCCCGGCAGGCATCGTATATTGATCGGTCCAGAGATTAGTGTTGAGGTCGTAAACATTGATCAGACGGGATGGGGTACCGTTGAAACCTCCAATAACATACAGCTTATCATTCACAATTTTGCCCTTTGTTTCCCTGGCGGTAGGCATATTGGGTAATGGATGCCATGTGTCTGAAGCAATATCGTAATATTGGAATTTATTGGAAAATGAAGTGGTGGCAGCTCCGTTTAATCCACTGCCACCGAACACATATATTTTGCCGTTATGGATGGCAGAACCTGCATGTCCTGTATAGGAACGGTTAACAGCGCCCTTTGTTACTTTATAAGTTTTGAGGTCTACAATTTCAAGATGGCTGTTTCCCCAACCGTTAAAAATATAAATTTTATTATTATACGTCTCCGAATTAGCATATCTTTTGGGAATCAGGGTAGTATTGAGAACATTCCACTTATTATCAGTAATATTATATTTTTCAATATAATTGGCATTGCCTCCGGTTTCCTGATATCCATTGCTCACATAGATGTTATCGTCTACCATTACACTGGTTATAGCACCTCTGCCCATAGACATATTGGCAAGGCTTTTAAATTGAAGTGTTTGTGCATGGGCTAGCATTGAACCTAAAAATGAAAGAATTAATAACTTTTTCAATGGCATTAGTATTTAGTTTATTTAAGTCTCTTTAATTGAATAAGGTGGTTTAAAGATAAGAAAAAGTTGAAAAGAATGCTTTTTAGCCATTTAAAGATCTTTTACTAAAAAATGGACTACTTCAGTCACGTTTTGTATTCTATTATCAGGTGTAGCTACCCTCTTAGATAAGGGGGTAAAGGGTGTTTTAGTACCGAAATGTGATGATTTTGGAATGATTTATTTTATTGGTGCAAAGTCGGAGACTCTATGTAGCGGAGGTTTTATTTCTTCCTTCTCCTTTCCACAAGGAGATACGCTGCATCCAGCATTTTGATCAGATGAATATATGGGTTTATCATATTCCTTTCCGGGAGATTGTTATATACCCCAAGTGAGAAGTAGGCCATCCCGGATATAAAATAATCAAACTCCTGTATGCTGTATTCTCTGAATGCTTTTTTAAAGACCAGCAGAGGATTTTGGTATTCCTTCTCAGAAAGCAGGCCAAGAACTAATGGAGAGACCTCTTCCAATGGAGTATTGAAGGTTCCTTTCTTCTCCTTCATCGCTATGAAATAACCTGCACGGATGAATGACCGCATCGCCTGGTAAAAATGAAGAATAACGCACGGATCTTCTTGTATCCGGCTGTTTCGTTTGAGGGCATAATTCATAATGCTGTTTAGCTGTTCTTTGGATACGGTAAGGTCATTGAGCTGAAAATAAGTCTCCATCATCTGTATGCCATAGTACTTCTTGTGATTTTTCCCCAGCCGGGACTGAAAGTCTGTTCTGATTTTTTTCATGAGTTTGTATTTTTTGTGATTTTAAAATGATTAATTGGGGTGCAATTTTTTTGAACCATTAAGAGTTTTTAAGGGATTAAGAATTGTTAAGATCATAGCTGAAGCTATGTATTCAGCGGGGTGCTTCATCCCTCTTTGATGGATCTTAACTTATCTTATTCTCTTCATCTTCCTTAATGGTTATATATTTTGTTTTTATTGCACAATTTTACTGGCTGTAAAGGAGAAAGTTCTGAACTTTCTGCCTATACAAGCCAATGAATATAATAGAATTTGTGTTTTTCTAAAAGCCCGAAAGCCGCAATGGATTGTACACCCCATTGTACCGTATCATGATACTTTATATGGTAAAGCAGGCTTAGAAAAAGATGATTGTAGAGAACAGTACGGCATGAACATAAAAACGGCATGAGACTCTACAATATCCGCTTTTGAGGCACTGGTATACCATTGGAACAGATAAGGAGAGCCCACGCCTAGGTCGTGAGCTTCCTGCTTATCGTCTTGTTCCTATTAAAAATTACCAGTTTTCAAAAGCAAGATTCTAAGCAATAGCTTCTATATTTCTTTGAAGTATCGCAAAGCTACATTTATTGTAGCTTATTGTACAAATATAATACAATTTTCGAATTGTAGGTTAATTCAACTACATTTTTTTATTGTAATCTTTCCAAATTGCTTTGATAATGGTATTGCAATGGATAGAATTGAGTTTCGAATAGCTTTTGGTAAAAGAGTTGAAAAATTTAGAAAGAAGTTGGGATTAAGCTATCGGGAGTTAGCTCAAAAATGTGATGTAGACCATAGTAATATCAGCAAAATTGAAAAAGGAGAAGTTGATTTAAGAATTTCAACGATACAGGAATTAGCTAAAGGTTTAGAAGTACATCCTCAAGAATTGTTTGATTTTAAAATAGAATAATAAACCAATCTCCGAAGTCTGAAGACTTCGGAGATTATTTTTAAATATGCTTGTTTTACTTTATTAGCTCGAAGTTAGGAGACTTTGCGCAGCGGATAAATAAAATAAATATATATTACTTAATATTTGCTATCTATAATTTAATATAAATTGTTAGCTTAAACTTTTCAATATCCCATCGTTGGTAATTTTATGTTTAAAATTGATCATATCTGGGTAAATATAATTTGCTGTAATTCCCATCTCATTTAATTTAAGTCTTATTGCAGGAATTAATGATTTATGTATATTCATACAACCTGAAAAATCATCTAGAATCATTAATTCATTAAATTTATCTTCTCCCAGAGAGTTTTTAGTATATTCTACATCTTCTTTATAAGTTTTTTCTAGGGGATACCAAGGATGATTATTAAAAAAAAATAAGCCCTCTTGATTAATAATATTTGCACTATTAAAAATTTTATAAAATTCAGTTTCAGGTAATATTATGCTCATACAATTTAAATCAATTGATTCATATGAAATATCCTTTTCTTTTATATTTTTATCAAAAACCATTTGCCAGGTTAAAAATGCTGTATTCGTTTTATAAGTATAATATAGAGAAAAATAATTGTCGATTTCGTTATCACTAGGAGTAAAATTTATACCATCTATAGCAAAAAATAAAGCAACATATGGGTTATTAGTATAGTCTAAAAATGGTGTTGGAACACCAAAATGTTGCATGTAACTTAGATAAGCTAAATCATTGTTTTCATCAATTCCAGAATTTATCAAAAGTTTTTTCACTACCTCATTATTCCATTTCTTTGTTGCGGAAATTAAGTTTGATATAAAGTCTTTATAATGTTCACTAATCATATCATCAGTTACCTGTTTGTGCAGTTCTTGATTTATATACATTCGTTGAGCAGAATTATATAGTTTATATTTGGCTTCTCCACAACCTCTGTATATAAAGCCATCTCCTGTCTCTTGAAAAGCTTTAATTAGCTCAAATATTTTTTGAACATTTTTATCCAATTTTGAATCACCATTTTTAAAAAAATCTTTTTTTTCTTCAAATGTTTTATATTCTTCTAATTTCATATTCTTCTGTTTTTGATCCGAATCTTTTCATGTTTTTTTAGTATTATAGATTAAACATTCTAATAATATAATCTAAAAAAGCTAAAGCTATATGATGTGATCGTTTAGTAATTGGTTTAAAATCATATGACTGCATTTTGTTAATGTATATAGATAGTTTGGATATTCCATTGAATTTTTACAATGCTATTAATTATTCGCTCTTTTTTCCAAATTTCCTAAATGCAGCAACAAATTGATATATTAAATAGGAGTTTATTATTTTTGAGACATTATCAATAAAAATACTTGCCGGAGAAATTTCTGATTCTGATTTATCTAACAAAATTTTTGGTAAAAAGTCACTTTTCCTAATTGGGTTTAGAAATTCTAGTAGATAACTTGCATTTTTCCAAAAATAATTAGTTCCATGACTTTTACAATTAATTTTGAAACCTAAGCTATTACAATATAATGAATATAATATAATTGTTGATGCAAATAAAAGTAATAATGCTCTCTCCCAGCTTTGGCCATGGTTATTTGTAAATTTGTTAAGGCTTAGATTAATTTTTTCAGCTCCACAGCTTAATGTACTTAAATATGTGTTTAATTCTTCAGTATGGTATTGGCTCGCAGCTAGATTATCACCCATATTCTGATATATTTTCTTTATTTGGCTAAGAGCAAGTTTTCGTTGAGATGTTTTATCAATATTTGTACTATCTATATTTATAGGATTAGGTAGAGATGTCCCTGCAAGAGCTATTTCTGTAATTTTTGATGAATCGAATATCATTTTTTGATCAAAAAAATTACAGTCAATAAATGTTGTTTTACCCAAATCTGAATTTTCAAAGGATAACGATTCCGAAATTGAAATTTTCGAAATTGTTATATTTCCAATATTTGTAAAGTTCTCAAATTTTAAAGTGTCTAAATCTAATTCGCTTAAATGATAGAAGGTATCTCTATTTGAATAGCGAGAAATTAGAAAATTCTTTATTCTTGGTTTTGAAGAATACTTTTTAGTATAAGTATTTGTTTTGATATCAAAAATTTTATCATCATTGGGTAAGCAATGAATTTTAACAGGGGTAACGCATTTGATTTCTAAACTATTAATATCACCGCCTGAAATCCAAATATTGTTAGTATAACTTCCACCTTCAATTTCAAATCTATTTATTTTAAGGCTTTGGCTAGTTTTCAAAACTTCATTTTCATTATTAAGAATTCCATCAAGCGTGCCAAGCCAATGTTTGAAATTGCCGCCTAGTAAAATTAAGTTTTTGATAGTTCCGCCTCTAATACTTACAAAACCATTAAAATCACCTCTCCGAAATAAAACCTTATTGAACTTTGCTCCAAGGAAAATTATGTTTTTATATGTGCCTCCATCAAAAATAATTTCTTTGTCATAAATTTCATTTTCTTCAAAAATAATATCATCACTTAATTTGAAATCTCCATTTAATATGATTCTATCACTTTCATATTGTACAATATTATCTTGTATAGGTGTACCATTTAAAATTTGTTTGAAATCTTTAGAACTTATATCCATGGAAGTATCATTGGTTTTTTGATAGTTTTAAGTAATAATTATCAAGAAATTTCCCAATTTTCTCTCTTATATGTTTCAAATCATAGTAAGTAGAACTTATAAATACTCTTGGTTTCATGAGTTTCTTTAGTTATTAGTGTTTTAAATAAAATCCGAATCTACATATTATATTAATATTTTATATAATTAATGTTGTATTTTTTGCAGATTGTTTTTTATATATAAATTTCCTTCTAAACTAAAATATTAAAATGGTTTTTCCTTACGGGAAACCATAAAACAAAAAAACCGCTCTACAAAGTAGAACGGTTAGTATATTAAATTGCCGTGGTCGCTGACCCTTACATCATTCCTGGCATTCCACCACCCATTGGCATAGCTGGTTCAGCGCTCTTCACTTCAGTGATTACACATAAAGTTTAGAAAAGTATAAATTTCTCTAAAGTGTCCTGAGTCCGGTGATAGGTTGCAGGGAATTTACTAATCTGTAGTTTACTTATGTTATTTAGTTTGTTTTAATAATAAAATTGATGTAATACTTCTTTGACAATTATTTAAAGTCATATCAAAAGCTTTTTTAAAGTTATTTCTGTATTCTACAGGATAAGTGGTATTTCCTTTCATTTTTTCTTTCTTAAACTCAGTATCTTCTTCTTTAAATTTATTCACTTTATTTACAAAAACCAGATATTGATTCAGTTGAAGCATTTGATTTGGAGTTGCTCTTTTTATCCATATTTCAGATTTACTGGTTTCAATTGCTATTGAAATATTGAATTCGCTTTTAATATTTTCTGTATCACTTTGAGAATATCTTTTATAAAACGGAAAGATTGAATCATTTATTTTGGCTTCTAATTTTATAGCATCTATGAGCTTGTTTATTTGATTTTTTTCTTTATTTTCTTGTGTACAACGCTCAGCATTTAATCCTAAAATTAAACCTGTCGCTATAGAAAATACACCAAATATAAAACTAATGATTTCTTTCTGTAAATTTTCTTGTGTAATATATTGAAACTTAAAAAATGATTTTTGTTTTTCCATAATTATTGTTTTTATTACCAAAAGTTATTTCATTTAAGAGATATCTATCAATTACCCTTTTGTGTAGTTTTAAAATTATGAAACAAAAAAACCGCCCCACAAAAGTAGAACGGTTAGTATATTAATCTGTCTCGGTCGCTGACCGTTATTCAATTTCAATTTTGTTGTATTCTAGCCAACGTTTCAAATTTCCAACCATTCTTTTTAAATGATCTTCATTCAGGAAAATATTCGTCCAATGTTCAAATCTGTCACATTGTACACTGATGTAGTAGATCATAATGGCTAAACAGGCGAAGGGTAAAAACTGCTTTTCTTCGTTGCTGATTTTAGTTACTGTTTCGTAACCTTTCAAAAAGCTTCCTACTTTTTCCTGATATTCTTCTTCGTTTAAATGAGTGGAAAGTAGCTGGAACATAAAATAAGAAATGTCAAAACATAAATACCCATTACCACAAAAATCAAAGTCAAAAAATGTTATTTCCTTTTCATCATCAATGTGTAAATTATCAAACCAAACATCAAGATGAACACTCCCATGTCTCATTTTCGATAGGTCAGCATTCTGGATTTTCAGCGTTAAAAAAGCAGAAAGTTTTTCTAAAAATTCAATTTCGCTGATGTTTTTATGAAAGAATTCTTTTATCCTGGAAACAGGTTTTATAAGCAGGTTTTCACTATTGTAAGACATCCTTTCCAGTTCAAAACCTTCTGTCGATTGATGTACTTTGGCCAATGCCTCCCCGATAAGAAAACTTGTCTGAGATGAAAATTTTGCGGTCTTTGTTCCTTTGGCATATGAAAACAAAACTCCAAATCTTTTTCCTTCCGGTGCTTCAATTTCCTGAATGTACTCGTTTGATTTGTCTTTTATTGGATAAGCAACTTGCCGGTTATTTTCTTTTAAGTGAAGTAAAAGCCTTAGCTCTTCTTTAATTTGTGATTTTGTCCGCCAATCATAAGTATAAACTCTAAAAACATATTTGTCTTCGTTGTCGTGAACGATGTATAAATGGTTCATGGCAAGTCGAAATATGCTACATTCGGTTCTGTCACTTAATCCATATTTTTGTTGAATAAGTTGGCCAAGTGCATTCGGTGAAAGCGTACTATTTATTGTGGGAAATTTCTCTGTCATCAATTCTTCGTTTATCTTTGGTTATAGTCTTCTATAATGGCTGTTAGTATTCAAATTTACGCATTGTGCCATTATATATTATATGCAATTGGGCTAATGACGTTTTGATTTTAGGTATCTATTTGTGAATCATTAAATTAAAATATACCATTTTCTTAAGGAAAATCATAATTCAACCAAAAAACCGCTCTACAAAAAGTAGAACGGTTAGTATATTAAATTGTCTCGGTCGCTGACCGTTACATCATTCCTGGCATTCCACCACCCATTGGCATAGCTGGTTCAGTGCTCTTTACTTCAGTGATAACACACATTCAGTTGTAAGAAACACTCCAGATACAGAAGCTGCATTTTCAAGGGCAACTCTTGTTACTTTAGTTGGGTCAATGATATCTGTTCAAGGATGTTTATATACTCGTCAGTGACTCTATATTTTGCTAATACTAAATAGTTTTTATTCATTGGTAAAGGGAAGTTTAAAAATTTTCACATTATTTAAGCCTCCGTTTTCAAAATATTCAGTTTGTACAACAAAGTAGGTTGGGTTATTTTCAATGACTTTGAAAACTAGTGACTTATTTTTGAGATATGTTTCATCATAATTACTGTTAGTTTCCTTCAGATTTAATTTGTAGGTACATTTATCAGTCCATTCAATTTTATTAATTGTATAAACATTATTTCTTCTTGTTTCGATAACTTCATTTTTTGTAAATGTCAGATACGATTTTTCTCTTTTTTGCAGCGTTTCATAATAGTAAATTCCTGTTTTAATATCGTCACAATTAGAGATACTTTCTTGTTTTTCGCGGATAAATTCTTTTTTCTGTAATCTAAAAAACTTTTACAATTACTTAATAAAAGTCCTTCGATAGAAACATAGTAATCCTGAATGTCTTTTGTATTTGTATTCTGAGGATCATTAAATTTTTTAATGATTTTATTATAGTTATTTTCAAAACTTTTTTGGACACACTCTTCCAATTTTTTTTCCGGATCTTTTAAATTTTCTACATTTCCTAAACAGGTACAAATTTCGTTTGAAATTTTTTCCTCTAAATTTTGAGAAAACAAACTCATTGAGCTAATCAGTAATGTAAATTGTAGTATACGTTTCATTCTGGTAAATTGCAGATAGCATTCAAATTACAGATTACACAATATACAATTGTGCTAATCTTGTTTAGATTCTATCTATTTTTTGGTTATTAATTAAAAATCTAAATATACTATTTTACTAATAAAATCAGAATTAAACAAAAAAACCGCCCTACAAAGTAGAACGGTTAGTATATTAAATTGTCTTAGCTTACGCTATTACATCATTCCTGGCATCCCACCACCCATTGGCATAGCTGGTTCAGCGCTCTTTACTTCAGTGATTACACATTCAGTTGTTAAAAGCATTCCAGATACAGAAGCTGCATTTTCAAGAGCAACTCTTGTTACTTTAGTTGGGTCAATGATTCCTGCTTCAAGCATTTGAACATACTCGTCAGTTTTAGCATTGTATCCGAAGTCTCCTGTTCCTTCTGCTACTTTAGCAACAATTACAGAACCTTCACCCCCTGCGTTAGCAACGATTTGTCTTAATGGCTCTTCGATTGCTCTTTTTACGATTTTGATCCCTGTAGTTTCGTCAGAATTGATTCCTGTAAGGTTGTCTAAAGCAGAGATTGCTCTTACTAAAGCAACACCACCACCTGCAACGATACCTTCTTCTACAGCTGCTCTTGTAGCGTGCAGGGCATCATCTACTCTGTCTTTTTTCTCTTTCATTTCCACTTCAGAAGCGGCACCTACGTATAGTACAGCAACACCACCAGCTAACTTAGCTAATCTTTCCTGAAGTTTTTCTCTGTCATAGTCAGAAGTTGTAGTTTCCATCTGAGCTTTGATTTGAGCTACTCTTCCTTTGATTTTCGCTTCGTCACCACCACCGTTTACAACTGTAGTGTTGTCTTTGTCGATCGTTACTTTCTCAGCAGTTCCAAGCATATCTAAAGAGATATTTTCCATGGTGAAACCTTGCTCTTCAGAGATTACCTGTCCACCTGTAAGGATTGCGATATCTTCTAACATTGCTTTTCTTCTGTCTCCGAATCCCGGAGCTTTTACAGCAGCAATTTTAAGAGAACCTCTTAATTTGTTAACTACCAAAGTAGCTAAAGCTTCACCTTCAACTTCTTCAGAGATAATTAATAGAGATTTACCACCTTGTGCAATTGGCTCAAGAACTGGTAACAATTCTTTCATTGAAGAGATTTTCTTCTCTACTAAAAGGATATATGGGTTTTCTAGTTCAGCTAGCATTTTCTCAGGGTTAGTCACGAAGTAAGGTGACTGGTATCCTCTGTCGAACTGCATACCTTCTACAACGTCTACCGTTGTATCAATACCTTTAGCTTCTTCTACAGTGATTACTCCTTCTTTTCCAACTTTTCCGAAAGCTTCAGCGATTAAAGCACCGATTGTTTCGTCGTTGTTAGCTGATACAGAAGCTACCTGCTTTACTTTATCTGTAGAATCTCCCACAGCCTGAGACTGAGCTTTAAGGTTTTCAACAACAGCAGTTACTGCTTTGTCGATTCCTCTTTTAAGATCCATTGGATTAGCACCCGCAGCTACGTTTTTAAGACCTTCTCTTACGATAGCCTGTGCCAATACAGTAGCGGTAGTAGTACCATCTCCTGCAATATCATTAGTTTTGGAAGCCACTTCTTTTACCATCTGCGCTCCCATATTTTCTACTCTGTCTTCAAGTTCGATTTCTTTTGCAACAGACACACCATCCTTAGTTACGTGTGGAGCACCGAAAGATTTTTCGATGACTACGTTTCTCCCTTTAGGGCCTAAAGTTACTTTTACTGCATTAGCCAATGCATCTACACCTCTCTTTAGAGCGTCTCTTGATTCAATATCGAATTTTATTTCTTTTGCCATAATTTTTATTGTATTAATGTACTTTGTACAATGTATTAATGATTTTGTATCCTGAAAATATCATTTTACATGAATACATTTTACTTTTTACAAATTAACCGATGATTCCTAATAAATCAGCTTCTCTTACGATTAAGTAATCTTTACCTTCCAACTTCAATTCAGCACCTGAATATTTTCCATAAAGAACTTTGTCACCTACCTGAACAGTTGTAGGCTCATCTTTTTTACCAGGACCTACTGCCACTACAGTACCTTCTTGCGGCTTTTCCTTTGCAGTGTCGGGGATAATAATACCTGAAGCTGTTTTAGTTTCTGCAGCGATAGGTTCTACCAGAACTCTGTCTGCTAATGGTTTAAAGTTTACTGACATAATATGTTTATTTATTAATTATTTCTGCATAGTAATTCTCTAAATGTATGCCATGAGACACTGATGGATGAAATGGCAGACTTTTATTTCCGAATGTGAAAATTTGGCAGAAAAATTATTTTTTGCGGGCGGGAAATCCAATAAGATAACTGGTAGCTACAGGTACTACAAACAAAAGAACGGTAATGACGGAAACTAGAATTTCCATGGTATGACTGCCTAAAAATTGAGCGAATGCCGTAGCAGGGTAGAAGTGCTCATATAATGACAAGCTTAGTTTAATTCCTAAAATAGCAATCACAGCAAAAGCGGCAGTTTCCAGGAAAGGAAAAATTTGCATCAGACGAACAAACCACTGTGCAATAAATCTCATGGCTAAAATTCCTATGAATACACCCAGCGTAATCAGTAGCAAATTGTTTGAAAAAGCCACTACAGCAAAAACATTATCTATAGAAAAAGCAAGATCCATTACTTCCACAATAGCAACCGTAGCCCAGAAATGCCCCAGCAATCCAATAGAATTTTTATACAGCCAGCTGGATTCTTTGTCAGGATTTTCCTCCGGATTTTCTTCATCATTTGTGTTTTTCATCTTTTTGATAAACCAATCAAAAGAAATATAGAGAAGGTATAATCCTCCCAGTGGTTTTAGCCACCAAACGGAAATCAATACAGAAGCAAAAATAAGAGCCAGTCCACGGAATACATAAGCTCCAATAATTCCGTATTTTAAAGCTTTTTTTCTTTGATTTTCGGGCAGATCCATGACGATGGTTGCCAGTACTGCTGCATTGTCTACAGAGAGGAGGCTTTCGATAAGGATAAGATTGCCAATAATGGCTATTGATTTTGCTGGGTTTTCTAATATGTCATTGAAGAGGTGTGTGAAATCAGGAAATATCATTTTTTAGAGGGGTTGATTTTTGGTTAAGTTTTGAAATAATGGCAGCAGAAACTGAAATGCCGATGAAATTGGTGACAGATCTGGCTTCATTCATAAAGCGGTCTATACTGTACAGCAGTGCAAGATCGGTAGTAGGAATTTTGCCAAACCGGCTTAATGTAAACATCAGGGCAAGGAAGCCTGATCCTGGAACTCCAGAAGCCGTTTTTGAA
Organism: Chryseobacterium sp. 7; assembly: GCF_003663845.1. NCBI lineage: Bacteria > Pseudomonadati > Bacteroidota > Flavobacteriia > Flavobacteriales > Weeksellaceae > Chryseobacterium > Chryseobacterium sp. 7. Next base: position 3,844,183 of record NZ_RCCA01000001.1, on the reverse strand, counting down.
GCAACTGAAATGGTGATGAAAAGCCAGAAATAATCTTTTATGGTAAGTGGAATATTATAAAACTGGATCAGGAAAATACATGAAATGGAAAGGTAAATACAAGCTCCTGCCAAATTAAAATTGTATCCTAGAGGAATAATAAGGCGAAGAATTTTCCTGTCATATCCCTGAGATTCCATTTTATCAAAGATCATTGGAAATGCGGTCTTTGACGACGAAGTTGCTACCACAAGAATGATTTCTTCTTTGATGCTGATCAAAAAATCCCAAAGGTTAATTTTAAAGTAAGCCGTTATAACACCTAATATCCCGAAAATGAAAAATACACAGGTAAGATATACTGTGGCTACAATTTTACTTAATGGCAGCAAAGTATTAATTCCGTAAACAGAAATTCCATAAGCGATATTAGAGAAAATGACGATGGGAAGAAAGATGTAAACATACTTGATGAGTTTGAAAAACAGATTTCTTCCCAGGTCTATAGCCTTAAGAATGTTATTCTTTTTCTTTGAAAGACCAATCAGGATACCTGCAGTTATTGATATTAAAAGAAAAAGTACATAGTTGCTAATATGTAAAGGATTTGTTGTTCTTGTTAAAAATCTTTCCGGAAGCGCTTTGTGGGAAGAAATCATAATCCCCGTATTGGCTCCCGGCTTTAAAAGAAGTCCGGATCCGATGCCCAATAAAATACTGATGGAAGTGATGATTAAAAAATAGAGAACCATCTGACTTACAATTTTAAAAGCATTTTTGGTGCTGAAAATATAGCTTACCCCATAAGTTACTGCAATAAAAATAACAGGAATAATCAAAACTTCAAGAAGTGTGAAAAAGTAACTGCTTACTGTTTCCAGATGTTTACTGACTTCCGGAAAATAATAACCGGTTAATGCTCCACAGATAATCGCTGTGAACACATACAGAGTAAGGTTTCTTAAATAGGAGTCTGTAAACGTTTTTTGCTTAGAAGGTTTCATCATTCACTTTTTATAAGGTAAGATTACAAAATTCAAAGATATAATCTTATATAATACCAAGAGCCAATGCACTCAGCAACATTACAATTGATGATCCGATAGCCCATTTTAAAGTGAATTTCAGATGGTCAGAGAATTCAACCCCTGCCAGTGAAACCAACAGATAAGTAGATGGTACCAACGGACTTAATAAGTGAGAAGCCTGCCCTACAAGACTGGCACGTCCCAAAATATCAGGAGGAATATTAAGCTGGCTGCCCGTTGCTGTGATGACAGGTAATATTCCAAAATAATAAGCATCATTGGTCAGGAAAAACGTAAGCGGTACACTGAATACTGCGGTGATGACATTCAGATAGCCACCCCAGGTTTTAGGAACAATACTGATGATACTGTTTCCCATAGCATTCATAATTCCTGTACCGTTCAGGATTCCTGTGAAAATTCCTGCACCGAAGATCATTCCGGCTACGGATAAAGCATTTCCAGCGTGTTTTGAAATAATTTTCTGCTGGTCTTTCAGTTTCGGATAATTAATCAGAGAAGCTATACAGAAGGCAATCATAAAGGCAATGCCCAAAGGAATAATATCAAGAATCATAACGCAAAGAAGGATAATGGTCAGGATTAAATTGACAATAATAAGTTTCGGACGTCTTAATGCAGGGTCATCTTCACCGGCAATATCCTGTCCGCTGTATTTGGTATATTTTCCATGTTTGCTTATTCTTTTTTTCTCTCGAACTCCCAGAATATAAGCAACAAAAAATACCCATACCAGCCCGATCAGCATGACCGGAATCATAGGGACAAATATTTCAGTATGCCCCAGCTTAAGAGAACTCATTACTCTGGCGGTGGGACCTCCCCATGGTAGAATATTCATAATACCACCTGCGAGCATAATAATACAGGTTAAAACCAAAGGGTTCATGCCCTGTTTTTTATAAAGTGGGAGTAACGCAGCTACTACAATAATGTAAGTGGAAGAGCCATCGCCGTCTAAAGAAACTAAAGTGGTGAGAAGGGCAGTTCCGATGGTTGTTTTTACAGGATTATCTCCTACAGCCTTTAATATGACATTAACCAGAGGCTCGAAAAGCCCTGTATCAATCATCAGGCTGAAATACAGGATGGCAAAAATCAGCATAACCCCCGTAAGTGCTATTTCTTTTACCCCATCTTTCATCATTTTCCCAAGATCAGGCCCGAATCCTGCTATTACAGCAATAAGTACCGGTACCAGAACTAAAGCCGTAAGCGGAGTCATCTTTTTGTTCATGATGAGGATCATGAAGATGAAAATCATTAAAAAACCAAGAAATGTAAGCATAGTATGTTATAATGTTAATGAGGTTATTGTTGTTTCTTTTTTCTCCAGTCAAAGTTGTTTCTGAAACCTATAAATCCGTAATTACTTGTTTTTTTGGTTTCCAGCTGATTGATAAAGGCAAGCTCCAAAGCGGAATTTTTTCCTAGTTTTATTCCAAGGCCTGCCGTAATACGATTGCTGTCGAAAGGTTCTAATTTGTCAACATTCATTCTTATTTCATTTTTAAGAATACCGTAGAGTTTTTCTTTTTCTCCTTTTTTATTGAAAGGAATTCTCACAGAGATCAGATAACGGATCCTTACCTCAAATTCATCAGGATTGCTGATAAAACGTTCTTCTACTCTAAGACGGTTGGAAATTGACGTTCTTCCAATGTAATAATCAGCAGTTACCTGCTGGAAAGGTCTTTTTTCATATCTTATCTTTTTGGAATCGTCAGCATTATAAGATTCGAGGATCAAAAACATAGCTCCTGCAGCGGGTCTGATATTTTCTGCCACTTCATAATCCACATAAGCGTTCACAAGAAAAAGCCTTGTGTCGTAAGCCAGGTCAAAGGAACGATATTGGGTAAGTGCAGTTAAAGTACTTTTATCGGTTAATTTTGCCGACATCAGGTACTGAAACCACATATTATAGTTGTCTTTACTCTGACTACGTAAAAGACCAGTTATCAAGCAAAATGATAAAATTAGCGTTAATTGTATATTAAGTTTCATGTAATATTTGATTAATATTGCGGTTTCTCAAATATATTTATTCAGAAGAGCGGGCTTAGATTTTTTCAATCAATGACAGTTTTTCTCAACGAACTGCATTTTGAGATAAAAAGATATTATATTTGATGCGTTTCAAAATAAGGTATGGAGTATGTTTTTAATCATTAATTTTATAATTATATTATTGATTATCAGGATTTTATTTAGTGGTAAGATTCTGGAAAGTCTTATGAAGTACCGTTGGAAGTTTTTGTTGAGGTTTCAGCATGTATTTTTCCTTTTCATCTTCATTTTGATGACTTATTTCACCGAAAACTACTTCCTGGATTCCACTCAGCTGGTAGTGAGCATTATTTTGAATACCATTTTCAATGTTGGAATTTATTATCTGGTGTACTATTATTTGGTTCCCCGATTCTATTTATCCAATAAATATCCGGAGTTTATCCTGTATGCTTTAATCTGCTTTTTAGTATCCAGCCTTTTCAGGATTCTGTGGGAGCCAGCCGTTTTTCAGATAGACTTCAGCGAAAAAGGCTACCATGTCGGTTTTCTGTATAATGTGTATATTTCTCAGGGAATAATAATCCTTGTAGGTTCTTTTTTGGGGATTACCAAAGACAAATTTTTAATAGAGCAGGATGTGATCAGCCTTGGTGAAGAGAAAGATCAGCTTTACCTTGATTTGTTGAAATCTAAGCTAAATCCTCACTTTTTGCTGAATACCCTTAATAACATTTATGCGAACAGTTTTACCCATTCAGAAAAGACATCGGATTCTATTTTGCAGCTGAGCAAACTTTTGAAATATATTATTTATGACAGCGGAAAAGAAAAAGTAACCGTTTCCCAGGAATTTTCTTCATTGAAAGCACTTGCCGCTTTATACCAGCTTAAATACAATAATCAACTTGATATTGTGATGGATATTGAAGATCAGGAAGAATTTGACATTGCTGAAATTCCGTCTGCTATATTGCTTACTTTATTTGAAAATGCTTTAAAACATTCAGCGATAGGGGAAGATATTCACGGTTTTATAAAACTGTTCTGTAAAATTGAACGGTCTGAACTGTATTTTGAAATTATAAATTCTGTCGGGAAAGATAGAATTCATGAGGTGGAATCCAATTATCACGGGTTGGGTAATGAAGCAATTATTCATATATTGGAAAAATTTTATATGGATCAGTATGAATTTTATTCCGGACCGAAAGAAAAAGATCAATATAAAATTGCTTTAACAATTACTATCAATGGCTAATCTGACTATCGTTAATGTAGATGATGAATATCCTGCATTGCAGCTTGTAAAACAATATTGCGATCAGCTTGAAGAGGTTGAATTGCTGGCTTCATTTCAGAAACCGGAAGAAGCACTGGCTTTTCTGAAAGCAAATAAAGTAGATCTGGTTGTTTTCGATATCAATATGCCCGGGATCAACGGAGTTGAACTTTTGCAGCAGCTTCCCGATCCGCCACTTTGTATTTTTATTACCTTAGAAACAAAATATGCGGTGAAAGCATTTGAGCTGGATGTTGTTCATTATCTTATCAAGCCTGTAGATTTTGATACTTTTAAAAAAGCAGTCAATAAAGCAAGGGATTTTGTTCAATTTAAAAGCTCGGCTAATAATCAGCAGCAGGAAGACTACATCATGTTCAAATCCAATTATGTGATGAATAAGGTCTTTCTTAAAGATATTCTATGGATACAGGGATTTGGAGAGTATATTGTCCTGATGACGCCTCTGAAAAAGTATATGATTCTGGATAGAATGTCTAATTTTGAAGAGAAATTTCAACATTTCGGGTTTATCAGAATTCACAAGTCTTATATTGTGTTATCAGAGCATATCAATTCTTATAACTCCGGACATGTTTTTTTGAAAAACGGAGATGAACTTCCGTTGGGAAGAACTTATAAAAAGAATTTAAAAGAACATTTAGGATAAAAAATAAAGCCGGAAATTTCCGGCTTTATCTTAAATTGTTATCTGATGACAGACTATGGGCAATATTGTCCCGGTCCTATCCACAGGATACACTGTCCTTTGTAATTGTACTCACAGCAAAAACGTCCTGCTGCTCCGCCATTGATTGATTTCTGAGCATCTCTGCTTAATAATTTAGCATTTTTCATAGTTAGAAATATTTTGATTTGTACATTCCTGAGCATTTAAAGTCAATCAGGATTTTGACATTTGGTGTAAAAGAAGTAAATCAAAGATACTATTTTTCTTTATTGTGTGATATATTTTATTAGTGTTTTTTTTTAATAAAATTTTGATTATCAGATTGTAATGAACAGATAATGGAAGATATAAAAAGAGAAAGCCGGAAATTTCCGGCTTTATTCAAAATTGTTATCACATCATCGAACTAAGGACAGTTTTGTCCCGGCCCAATCCATAAAGTACATTTTCCGTTGTCGTCGCGTTCGCAGCATACAAGTCTGGCAGCAATTCCGCCATTGATTGTTTTTTGAGCATCTCTGCTTAATAATTTTGCATTTTTCATAAGTAATATTTTGATTTGTACGTTCCTGAACATTTAAAGTCAATCAGGTTTTTGACATTTGGTGTTTATGGTGATTCAAATATAAAACTTTTTAATTCAGGTTGTTATGTTTTTTTGTAGATGAAAATAAGATGTTGGTATCTGGATTTAAGTAATTTATGGAGCTGTTTCTAAATACATTTTTCTTCCTGCCATTTCTATATCCTGCTTTACAATTTTCCTTGTTGCTGCATCAATATAATAGGTTACTGCGGTAGCTCTATTGCTAATGTCATCATTGGTTTTTACTGCCCAAACTGGTTTTCCTTTATATTCTGTTTTTTGAGTATCCAGAATGTAGGCTTTCATCATCCCTTTTTTCTCAGATTTGGGGTTATAATCGAAAATAGAAATCTCGGCAGTATAGTGTTCTTTCAAAGGAAGATATCTGATCAGCATGGCATAGCTGCTGCTGTCAAAATAGGGATCTGCAGGAATTTCGATCACGTCTTTTTTCTGAGATTTCTTATCCAGATAATATCCGGTGACCTTATCTTTTTCAGACTTGAGAACCATGTCTCTCATTGAATTGTAAGAAGAGTGGTAGACTGGGCTGAAATTGGAAGTTTTTACAAGAGTAGAATCCGTCCATTGAGCATCCGGAGCCTGTTTCATTTTTACAGTAGTTCTGATAAGAAGATCTGCTTTGTTGAGTTTTTTGATCTCAGTAATAATGCTTCCTATTTCTATTTTTGTGCCTGCATTTTCAGCAAACCATACCGCTTCAGAAGTTTCATTCTGGATGAGTTTTGAATTGATCCCGGAATTTTCAGGAGTAAGTAGTTTCTGGGGAAAAAAATTAGCACTACTTAGTATTAAAAGGAAAAGAATAGTTTTCATGATCTTTTTAATAATAAGTAATGCTGTATTTGTTAAAAGTTACAACCTTTTGGCTTTTAACTCTTTCCGGCGGCCTGCATTGGGTTGACCTTTCCGGTGGAGCCTCCTCTTACAGAACCCGCTTCCTGTTTTTGTTTAAAGAGCTGGAATTTTGAAGTTTCAGCACCGGATCCGGCACTGGTCCATAAATTATTAGTTGTATCAATATCAGCAGTTTCTCTCATCGGATCAAGCTGAATAGATTTTATTTTTTTATCAAAATAATAGGTTTTGGAAACCTTTTGCTCGTTCAGTCGCCAGATCTGTGCGGCAGACTTGTCATATAATTTGGAACCATCTTCAAAAGTAAATTCAAGGATGATAGGCATTACCAATCCGCCCTTGTTCACAAAATCAATCTGATATCCTGTAATATTCTTGAACTTTTCTTTATCCTTGGCATCTAAAGGAAGGCCTGCCTCTGTTTTGATGGTGTATTCCCTATTATTATCTACCTTTTCCTGACCTCTGTCATATCTGTAATAGAAATCCTGAGCGTCCTTATCACCGTCAACATAGAATTTGATATTCTTGTCTTCTCTGTTTCTGATTTTTGAAAGATCTTCAAAACTGCTTACCAAAGGTTTCTCTACCTGATATTTTACTTCCGCCGCAGCTTTTGGATCTGTTTCAAGGTTTGGAACAGCTACTGTTACTTTATCAATAGCGATATCTACAGGATCTGTACCGTAGAACCATCCTCTCCAGAACCAGTCAAGGTCTTCACCGCTTGCATCTTCCATCGTACGGAATAAATCTGCAGGTTCAGGATGTTTGAAAGCCCATCTTTTAGCATAGGTTTTAAATGCCTTGTCGAATAGTTCTCTTCCCATAATGGTTTCACGTAGAATATTCAATCCTGTAGCAGGCTTTGAATACGCATTCGGGCCATACTGAACAATATTCTCAGAATTGCTCATGATAGGTTCCAGCTGATCTTTCGGCAGTTTCATATAATCTACGATTGTCCATGCCGGTCCTCTTTTAGATGGGAATTTATTATCCCATTTCTCTTCTGTAAGATATTCTGTAAAGGTATTCAAGCCCTCATCCATCCATGCCCATTGTCTTTCATCAGAATTGATGATCATAGGGAAGAAGTTGTGGCCCACTTCGTGGATAATTACCCCAAGCATTCCGTTTTTGGTTCCTTCAGAATACGTCCCGTCTTTCTCCGTTCTTCCGAAATTGAAGCAGATCATAGGATATTCCATTCCGTTGGCTGCTTCTACAGACTGCGCTACAGGATATGGATAAGGAATAGTAAATTCCGAATAGGTTTTAATGGTATGCGCAACTGCTTTTGTGGAAAACTTTCTGTAAAGTCCATAAGATTCTTTCGGATAGAAACTCATTGCCATTACCTTATTATTGTTTTCAGGAATCGTTACACGCATTCCGTCCCAGACAAATTTTCTGGAAGAAGTCCATGCGAAATCGCGAACATCCTTCGCTTCGAAAACCCATGTTTTTCTTTGTTTTGAATGATTTTTCTCGGCTTTTTTAGCTTCATCCAACGTTACAATTTCAATAGGTTCAGCTGCGTTTTCAGCTTTTCTGTATCTTGACAGCTGATCAGAAGTAAGCACCTGGTCATAGTTTTTACACTCTCCGGTTCCTCCTACAATATGATCGGAAGGAACATTCACGGAAACTTTGAAATCTCCGAAAACCAAAGCAAATTCACCTCTTCCTGTAAACTGATGGTTCTGCCATCCCTGGAAGTCGCTGTATACGCACATTCTTGGATACCATTGTGTCATAGTATACAAATCATTGCCATCTTCAGGGAAATTTTCATAGCCGCCGCGGCCTCCCATTTTGATTCTGTTAGAGATATTGTAGTTCCAGTCTACTTTGAAAACGAATTTCTCCCCTTTTTTCAAAACCTTAGGAAGATCAATACGCATCATCGTTTTGTTGACGGTATACTTCAAAGGATTTCCTGAAGCATCAGTCACTTTTTCCAGACTTACTCCATAGCCATTGTCTTTCACAGGAAGCTCAGAAACTTTAAGCTGCTGATCTGTAGTGGAAGGACGAAGTACAGATGAATTGTCATATCCGGCATTTCTGATGCTGGAATGCTCGTTTTCATCAAGCTGCAGCCAGATATAATCCAGTTCATCCGGAGAATTGTTGTAATAAGTAACGGTTTCCGAACCTTTCAGATTTCTTTTATCCTCATCCAGATAAGCGGAAATGTTATAGTCGGCCCTGTTTTGCCAGTATCCGTGACCCGGAGCTCCTGAAGCCGTTCTGTAGATGTTGGGTGTTGGTAGAATTGTTCCCAGCTGCTCAAACTTGTTTCCATGATTGCTGCCAGGGTTATTCTGAATATTTTGTGCGGTGAAACCTGTATATGCAAATACAGAAAGTGAAAGTATAACAACTTTTAGTTTCATAACCGAAAATGATTTATTAATGATCAAAGATAGGAATAAGCTATTGAAATAATAAAAATATTTAACTTTTAAAACGGAATTCTTTCCAAAGTCATTTTTAAAGAAAGAGCAAATACTCCGGAAGAAACAAACAGAATCCAATCTTTCTTATTCACTTTAAAAAGATTAAGTAAAATAAACAGAATGATTAAAATAGCAGCAACAATTACAATCTGTCCCAATTCAAGACCTATATTGAATCCCAAAAGAGGTACAGCAATACTTTGACTTTTTGCAATCATTACTCTTGCTGTATTCGCAAATCCCATTCCGTGAACCAGTCCGAAGATCAGTGCAAGGTAGTAGTTAGCCCGCATCAAAGTCTGTTTCTGGTTTTTCATGATGATATTATCTAATGAGGTTACAACGATAGTCAGAGGAATTAAAAATTCAACCCAATCAGAAGGAACCCGAAAAACATCCATAATGCTTAAAGCTAGTGTAATAGAATGTCCGATAGTAAATGCGGTTACCAGAATAAGAATTTTTTTCCAGTCACTGTAAGAATAAACGGCAATCAAAGCAAGAACAAAAAGCTGATGATCTAAAGCATCCAAAGAGATAATATGTTCCCACCCAAGGTTTAAATAAAAAATAAAATCTTGCATTTTGGTTAAAATTTTTAATATTTTGAATGTTTTGTTAAAATGTTATTAATTTTATTGTTTGGTTTAATTTTTACGCTTAATTATTATTAATATTTTACTTTATTTTTATTTTAAATAAAAATTGTATAATTGTATTGCTTAAAAATAAAATATGGATATTAAAAAATTATTCTTTACAAAAGTACACATTTCGCCCGGAGGAACGAAGTTTCTCAGAAATGCTACCGCAGCCTTTTTAGGATTATATTCCTATGCTTTTCACGGGCAGGTTCAGAAATTGGACTCCCGATTTGATCTTTTATTGAAAAATAAAGAAAGCATTGCCAACGGAAGAACGGTTAAAGAGCTTGAACGCCCGGATATGAAATTGGATCAACATTTGGTAGTGACTTCCAAGGGAGCACAAACCATGTATTCATGTATAATTTATACTAAAGAACCGGAAAAGCTAAAAGCTGATGGTTTCCTTGTACAGAGCCAGCTTCCAACCTTTTCCACAGCTTTGGTTTCTATTGAAGATATTGAAAGACTTACAAAGCTTCCGTATGTAACCTCAGTAATGGGGCCTGCATTTGATGAGCTTCATAATGATGTGAGCAGAGCGCAGTCCGGAGCAAGCCTTTTGCAGGATGGTGTTTTTAATAATACTGCTTATAACGGTACCGGTGTATTAGTAGGGATTTATGACAGTGGCATAGACTGGAAACATCCGGATTTCAGAAAAGCTGACGATCAGACAAAGAGCAGAATTGTTTCCATCTGGGATCAAACATTAACTGCACAGGCAGGAGAAACAACACCAACAGGATTTTCAACAGGCGTAGAATATACAAGAGCACAGATTGAAGATGAACTGGATGGAACTCCTGTAGGTTTCGTTCGTGAAAATGATACCAACGGGCACGGAACCCACGTTTCGGGTACTGCTGCAGGAAATGGTGCAGCCTTTACAGATAAAAGGCATAAAGGGTTTTCATCCGATGCAGATATTGTTTTTGTAAAAGGAGGTAACGGATCTTTCCCTACAACTAATACTATTAATGCTTTAACTTATTTCAAAAATGTAGCTACGGCTCTTAATAAACCCATCGTTGTTAATATGAGTATCGGAGGGCAGGGAACTGCGCACGACGGAACTTCCAGTCATGAAGTAGCGGTTAACAGTTTTACCACTTCAGGAGCAGGAAGAGTAGTTGTTATTTCAGCAGGTAATGATTATGGAGCTAATCTTCACAGAAAAGTTGATATTGCAGCTAATACTTCTCAGACTTATAATTTTACGGTAGCAAGTAATACTTCTTCAGCTACAGTGTTTTCATTCATCATGTATGCCAATGACAATACTCCGGTTACCGCAAAATTAACGACTCCTGACGGACAACAGTATACTCAGAATATAAGCACCAATACCGCTCATAGCATATTGGGAGGTGATCTTACAGCTACTATGTATAACTATTGGGGAACTGACAATAACAAACGATATGTTCAGCTGATTGTAACCAGGGCTTCAGGAGCTACAAATGCTCAGGGGAATTATACATTAGAAATTACCAATAACGGAACACAGCAGATTACAACCCATGGCTGGCTGTACAGTCAGGGAGTGACAACAACTTTACAAAACGGAGATAATGAATATATTGTAGGATCCCCAGGAAATGCTTCTAATGCTATTACTGTAGCTTCATATATGGGAAGAGCAAGCTGGTATAGCGGAACAAGCGGTTATTTTACACTTACTCCTCAGGAATCCATCTCTTCATTCAGTTCACAAGGGCCAAGAGTGGATGGTGTTCAAAAACCGGAAATTGCAGGTTCTGGCCAGAATGTAATCTCTTCCAGATCAGCTGATTCTGCTCCTACAGCTACAGATATTATTGCCGGAACCAATTATTATGTAAAAAATCAGGGGACCAGTATGTCTTCACCAGGAGTTGCAGGAGCAGTAGGTTTATTGCTTCAGGCAAATCCTACATTAACGGCAGCACAGGTGAAATCTCGTCTTACAGCTAACGCAAGAATGGATGGTGCAACCGGTACTGTTCCGAATATGAGATGGGGATATGGAAAATTGGATATCTATAAAGCCGTTACGGATGAGTTAGGCTGTGTGAAATCTAATTTTGAGACAATAGGTTATGATGAGCCTTATATTATTGCAAATACAGAATCCAATTATTATTTTGATAATATAGCCCTTGCTGTGAGATATACCCCTACATTAACAGGAAAACTGGGAGGTTTTTCATTCTTAACGGGAACTTCACTTCCTTCGGATATTCCGGTAGATGTTCAGATCAGAAAAGTAGATACCAATGGAAATCCAGGAGATATTATTGCCACTAAAACTATTACTTCATGGCTTAATAATACTCAAAGATTTACCTGGAATTATGTTAATCTTTCCGATTTGAATGTACAAATGGTAACCGGAAAAGAATTTTATATCGTAGTCAATGGATTAGGGGGAAGAATTGCCATGAAGGCCGAAAATGCAGTAGTGAATAACAGATCCAAAACTTCTACAGACGGCACTACATGGACATCCAGAACATTTGACCTTAAAATGAGAGCAACAGTATATGAAAATGTTGCTGAGGTAAAGAATTTAGCAACTTCCAATCAAACGAAAGCAAGTACGGTAGCCAATGGAAACAATTATTTCACCAATGCCTGCCAGCTTATCGCAAGAGTGGAAAAAGAAACGGCAAGTACAGTAACAGGAAATGTGACTTCAAAAGTATGGGTGGATAATGCACAGCCAAATTATGTTGCAAGAAGATATGAAATCAATTCTGATGCAAATACAACTATTGCAACCGGAAAAGTAACTTTATACTTCAAACAGGCAGATTTTGATGCCTATAATCTTACAAGTGGAGTAAAATTGCCTACTTCACCTACCGATGTTGCCAATAAAGCTAATCTTCTTATTGAAAAATATACAGGAACAAGTACTACAGGTACCGTAGCTTCTTTTGGAGGAACGGCAACAGTTATTACGCCGAGTATTGCAGATATTATCTGGAATGATACTTATCAATATTGGGAAGTGAGTTTTCAGGCAACAGGTTTTGGCGGATATTTTGTTAAAACAGGAACTACACTGGGAACAGCGGATGTTAAGATCAATTCTGACGTGAATATCAACCCTAACCCTGCAAAAGACTTTGTCAATGTAACATTGGGCAGACATTCCAAAGGAACAGTAACGATTTATGATGCTTCAGGAAAATTAGTAAAAACTGTAAATGTAGATGCTAATTCAGGGAGAATTAATGTTTCTGAACTGGTAAAAGGAACTTACCTGTTTAGCATTGTTCTGGAGGATAGCACAAAAATTACGAAAAAAGTAATTAAAGAATAAGACTTCATTATCAGATTCAAATAGTAAAGCAGCAGTTTTTATAACTGCTGCTTTTTTATATTTGCTGTAAAATAAGATTCATGTCGGGTAAGTTTTTTTGAGTTTTCTTTTATCATTAACGATGGTTTTTCAGAGTTTTACGAATGGTGAAGCTTTTCACCCCTATCATGTAGGTTCTGTAGAAATTAATTATAATTCGAAATCCAGAACATTTGAAGTGACAGGAAGATTCTTCCTTGATGACATGGAAAATGGTTTAGGAAAGAAATATGGAGGAGCTTTTCATTTTAATGATGAAAAATACAAGACAAAACTGAATGATGCATTACAGAAATACTGTGCTGAATATTTCAAATTAAAAGCCGATAACAAATTTTTAAAGGTTAATTATATTGGCTACGAAGAAGACCAGGAATCTGTAAATGTTTTTCTGGAATCTGAACCCGTTACCACGCCTAAAAAAGTAGAAACTGCAGTTAGTTTTCTCTATAATCTTTTTGATGATCAGATTAATATCGTTCATATCATTGTGAACGGACAAAGAAAGAGCGAAAAACTTACCTATCCTAACCGTTATCTTTATAAGCAGTTTTAAACATATTAATTTTCCAGCTGAATCAAGGTATTAATTCCCTTCGCATGAACCAGTAAATCAGGGAAAAAGGCATCGTAACATTGCTGAAGATGATCTTTATTCTTTAAAAAAGCTTCAAAAACAGGAATATCTTTATCAAGATACTTCGCTTTATTCAACACATTCTGAATACTGAATTTAATTCCCCAGTCTTCACGGTAATTATAAAGCCAATCGTCATGCTCCATTTTGACAAGCATTTTTTTGAAGTTTTCCGGCAGCCACTGATCATTCGCATTCAAAACACTGTAAACCTTAAGAGAATGATCTTTCCATTCCGCGAGGGTATTTAAAGAAAAATCATTGGCCACAAAATAATCCATAGAAACATCTACAAACGCTCCTGCATATAATCTTACCAATGGAGCAAATACCTTTTTGGCTTCATGAATGGCAGGATGGGAATCTGTAAACGTATCAATGGCCCTGTGCAGAGTAATCCCGTCCTGAATATCTTTCGGAAAAGAGTAACGGTCTCTGTTGGGAATGAAATCTTCGAGAAACTGCCCCACGATCTGCCCGTCGGTAAAAGAAAGAAAGGAATGCGCCAGATAATTCATAATTTAAAGATATGAATTAAATGTGGATAGTGAAAGGTGAATAGTGAATAGTGAATAGTGAATTCGCTTCGCTAGTGAATTTCTTATCTGACATCCCAATTGATAATTGACTTGCGAAGCAAAATTGACCATTTATGATCAGAAAAGTCTCTCGTGAAAATCCTCAATCTTGCTCACTTCTTCGATCTTGATACCAAATTTTCTTTTCGGAATTTTATTAAGATTGGAAACAAATATTTTTTCATAACCCAGTTTTTCGGCCTCAGTAATTCTTTGTTCCACCTGTGCTATAGGACGTATCTCACCACTTAACCCAATTTCTCCGGCAAAGCAGTAATGTTCCGAAATGGCAATGTCTTCATTGGAAGAAAGAACGGAAGCAATGACGGCCAGATCTAGCGCTGGATCATCTGTTTTAATTCCTCCGGTAATATTTAAGAAAACGTCTTTAGCACCCAATTGAAAACCTGCTCTTTTTTCCAGAACAGCCAAAAGCATATTCAACCTTTTGGAATCGAAGCCTGTGCAGCTTCTTTGGGGAGTACCATAAACAGCTGTGCTTACCAATGCCTGAATCTCCAGAAGCATCGGGCGGTTTCCTTCCAATGTTACGGCAACTGAGTTTCCGGAAAGTTCTTCAAATTTCTTGGTGATCAGAATTTCAGAAGGGTTTTTAATTTCTTTCAGTCCCTGAGAAACCATTTCGTAGATCCCAATCTCGGAAGTAGATCCGAAGCGGTTTTTATTTGCTCTCAGCAATCTGAAAAGGTGATTTCGGTCTCCATCGAAATTCAGAACCACATCTACCATATGTTCCAGAACCTTTGGTCCTGCAATTTGTCCGTCTTTCGTAATGTGTCCTACAAGAAATACGGGAGTATTATTTTCTTTGGCATATTTGATAATCTCATTAGAACATTCTCTGATCTGAGATACAGTTCCCGGAGAACTTTCTATCAGCTGAGACTGCAGGGTCTGAATGGAATCTATAATCATGAAATCCGGTTCCAGTTTTTTGGCTTCATGAAGGATTTTTTCCAAAGAAGTTTCAGTAAAGAGAAAACAGTTCGGATTTTGAATATCTGTCAGTCTGTCTGCTCTCATCTTAATCTGGGAAGCACTTTCTTCACCGGAAACATAGAAGATTTTTTTCTTCATTTTCAAAGCAAGCTGAAGCAGCAGTGTAGATTTCCCGATTCCCGGTTCACCACCAATCAGGGTAACGGAACCTAAAACAATTCCGCCGCCTAAAACGCGGTTCAGTTCTTCGGAAGGAGTTTTTATTCTTGGTTCCTCACTTGTTTCCACTTCAACAATATTAATCACATGCTGCTTGGTTTTTGAGAAAGGAGGCGTTTTGTGAGAAGGTTTTTCTATCACCTCTTCTACTAAAGTGTTCCATTGTCCGCAGTTTTTACATTGTCCCATCCATTGGGAGTATTGAGATCCGCAGTTTTGACAGAAATATGCTGTTTTCAGTTTTGCCATACTGCGAAGTTATAAAAAAGCATTTTTCTTTCAGAATCTAAATACAGGTAATATTAAAAACTAATGTATTTTTGGTCGGAATATCTTTCATATCTTAGCTTCATTCAACTAAAATATTAATGTAAAATATCATTATAATGAAAAAAGTATTTTTATCTTTTGTATTTGTGCTTTTAAGTGTTGTTGCTTTTGCACAGGGTACCTGGGAAGCAGACCAGATGCATTCTTCTGTTAACTTTAATATTAAGCACATGGGAATTAGCTTTGTACAGGGAAGATTTGACAAATTTGACGGAAGAGCAGCTACTAGTGGTGCCAGCCTGGATAAGGCAGATCTAAGCTTCTCCGTAAGTGTGGCTACCATTAATACCGGAGTAAGCGTAAGAGACAGGCATTTGGTAAGTGAAGATTTTTTTGATGCGGAAAAATATCCCATCATTGAATTTAAAAGTTCTTCCGTAACCAAGGACAAAAACAACAATTATATCGTTAAAGGGAAACTGACCATGAGAGGGGTGGAGAAAGAAATTACCGCACCCGTTACTTTTGGCGGAATTACAAAGAACAAAGACGGAAAAGAAGTGATGGGAATTCAGACAAAATTTATAGTAAACCGTCTGGATTATGGAATCAAATATGATCCAACAGCTGCAGGCATTGCAAAAGATGTTGAGGTAACAGCTTACTTTGAACTGGTGAAGCAGTAGACTTTCAAAAAATATTAAATTAAAAAGGTTTTCCATTTGAACGGAAAACCTTTTTTATGAGAATTGTTTAAACCTTACAAAACTACAAAAGTCACAAAAGCTTTGATTTTCATAAAACTTAGGTGTGCTTAGTATGCCTGGCTTTGACCTTAAAAATGTTACAAAACAGAAATGATAAACTGCTAAAATTTTGCTTTTAATTTATATACCAGAATCATTGTGGTTATCACTTTGTTTCATTTGCTTATACTCATTATAGATAAAAAATTTTATCAGGTTTTATGATTGTTTGAAGGATGTTTTATCATTTTCAAAATGTAAAAGATTGCTTTGTATCTCTTTTTCCCATAACTTTGCACAAACCTAATCTAATGAGTAAAAAGAATACAAAGTACATCTTTGTGACAGGAGGTGTAACTTCATCTTTGGGAAAAGGAATCGTGTCTGCTTCTCTGGGACTATTGCTAAAATCACGCGGTTTTAACGTAACGATCCAAAAACTAGATCCTTATATCAATATCGACCCGGGAA
This sequence comes from Chryseobacterium sp. 7, assembly GCF_003663845.1. Taxonomy (NCBI): domain Bacteria; kingdom Pseudomonadati; phylum Bacteroidota; class Flavobacteriia; order Flavobacteriales; family Weeksellaceae; genus Chryseobacterium; species Chryseobacterium sp. 7. The sequence goes on along the minus strand of NZ_RCCA01000001.1, from coordinate 3,827,368 downwards.
CTTTGAATCCTTATGAGCATGGAGAGTGCTATGTGACTGAAGATGGTGCAGAGACGGATCTGGATTTAGGCCACTACGAGCGTTATCTTGATGCTCCTACATCCCAAAACAACAACGTTACTACAGGAAAAATCTACCAGACTGTAATTGAAAAAGAAAGAAAAGGAGATTTCCTTGGAAAAACAGTTCAGGTAATTCCTCATATTACTAACGAAATTAAACGTAGAATTAAAATGCTTTCCAAGCAGAACTACGATATCATTATTACTGAGATCGGAGGAACTGTCGGAGATATTGAATCTTTACCTTACATTGAAACTGTTCGTCAGTTAAAATGGGAGTTAGGAGAGAAGAATTCTATGGTTATTCATCTAACATTATTGCCTTATCTGGCATCTAGTGGAGAGTTAAAAACAAAACCATCCCAGCACTCCGTTCGTCAATTGATGGAAAGCGGAATTATGGCAGATGTTTTAGTGTGCAGAACAGAACATAAAATCCCTAAAGATCAGAGAGCGAAATTAGCTCAGTTCTGTAACGTTCCTTTAGATAATGTTATCGAATGTAAAGATCTTGAAACCATCTATGAAGTTCCAATGTATCTTCAGAAACAGAATTTCGATGATGTAGTATTGAAGGAGCTGGATCTGAAAAGTGATAAAGATGCAGATCTTAAAGACTGGAAGAATTTCCTTAAGAAATTCCAGAACCCTAAGAAAACAGTTGAAATTGCGTTGGTAGGAAAATATATTTCTCTTCAGGATTCTTATATTTCTATTGCTGAAGCTTTCAAACATGCAGGAGCAGACCTTGAAACTGAAGTAAAAGTAAGATGGGTTTACAGTGGAGATATTACAGAAGAAAATATCAAAGATACACTGAAAGGAGTGAATGGTATTCTTGTGGCTCCTGGTTTTGGAGACAGAGGAATTGAAGGAAAAGTTCTTACGGCAAAATATGCCAGAGAAAATAAAATTCCAATGTTGGGAATCTGTTTAGGAATGCAGATTATGACCATTGAATTTGCAAGAAATGTTTTAGGACATACCAAAGCAAACTCTATGGAATTTGATACGGCTACTCCGGATCCTGTAATCTCTTTGATGGAAGAACAGAAAAATGTAGTAGATAAAGGAGGTACAATGCGTCTTGGAGCTTGGAAATGTTCTTTGAAAAACGGATCTAAACTAAATGATATCTACGGAGCCAAAAATATTTCTGAAAGACACCGTCACCGTTATGAATTCAACAGTGATTATCTTCAGGAATTTGAAAAAAATGGTTTCCTTGCTACAGGTACAAACCCTGAAACAGGTTTGGTAGAAGCCCTTGAACTTCCGGATCACCCATTCTATGTGGGAGTTCAGTATCACCCGGAATATAAGAGTACAGTAGCTACGCCGCATCCTTTGTTCAGAGCTTTCATTAAGGCTTGCGAAAAGAAATAAGGTAAAATTTTATCATAAACGTCTACATATAAACTCAGGCTGATTATTCTCAGCTTGAGTTTATTATATAGTAACAACGTAAAGCATAGAGTTTTGATAAAAAAACAGTATTTTTGTCAGCTCAAATTACGTACGTTGATACGTATATTTTAAATTTAAAATTTTAATATAAAATAAAATGCAACAAAACAACGGAATCGATAAGAAACAAATGATTAGTTTCGCGGTTTTATGCCTGGTTCTCTTCGGTTTTATGTTCTACTTCCAGAACAAGCAAATGAAAGAAGAGGAGTTAAAAGCTCAGCAGCAGAAAACGGAACAGGTAAAAAATGCCGTAAAACAAACTCAGGCAAACAATATCAATCCAAATGTAACTCCTAATGCAATCCAGACTGCAAGTCTTGGAAATAATGAATTGAAACTTGAATTTTCAAGCTTAGGAGGGCAGGTTTCTAAAGTAGAGCTTTTAAAGTATAAAGCCTACAATCACAAAACAGACAATGCAGATCAGCCTCTTTATCTGATCACTAAAAATAACTCAAACTACGGTTTTCAGTTTAAAGACAAAACAGGAAAGGTTATCAATACTAAGGATTTAGTTTTCTCACCTACTGTTAATGGAAATGCCGTAACCCTAACTGCAGATTACAACGGTGCTGTAATTCAGTTTATTTACACACTGCTTCCTAAATATACCCTTGATTTCAAAGTAAGAACTCAGGGACTTTCTAAAATTACTTCAGATAACAAAGCAGATTTCATCTGGGATTATAATGTAAGAAACTTAGAAAAGGGTAGAGCTCAGGAGCAGTCTCACTCAGAATTTTCCTATGCTTTCAATAATTATAAAGACTATGATTATGATGGAAGAACTACAATGGAGGAAGAAAAAGAAACCCTTAACTGGATTGGAGTGAAGCAGCAGTTTTTCTCTTCCGTAATTGAAGCTAAAAACGGATTTACCCAAAGTAAAGGAAATCAGGAAACTGTTGAAGAAGGAGAATATCTGAAGAAATTCAACTACGAAGGTTTTGTTCAGATGACAGGAAGTGAGCTGAACCAGGACTTTACATGGTATTTCATGCCGCTGGATTTGCCATTGCTTAAATCTTATGATAAAAACTTTGATGAGATTCTTCCATTAGGCTGGTCTTTCATTGGTGCTATGAACCGTTATTTCTTTATGTGGTTATATGGTATTATCGCTGCGTGGGGATTATCAGCAGGTTGGGTTATTTTTGTAATGACAATCATTGTAAAACTGATCTTATCACCAATTATGTATAAGCAGCACAAATTAAGTGCAATGATGAAGGTGATCCGTCCGGAAATTGATGAAGCAAATGCTAAATTCAAGGATGCGGATCCAATGAAGAAACAGCAGGCTACAATGGAGATCTATAGAAAAGCCGGAGTGAATCAGATGGCGGGGTGTTTACCGGCATTGGTTCAGATTCCTATCTTCTATGCTTTATTCCGTTTCTTCCCGAACTTTATTGATCTTAGAGGGCAAGGGTTCTGGTTTGCAAAGGATTTGACAGCTTATGATGATTTGATCAAGCTTCCGTTTAAAGTTCCTTTCCTTGGAGATCACTTGAGTATTTTTGCATTAGCTTGTACCATTGTTATTTTGATTTATACAGTAATGACGTCAGGAAACATGCAGCAGCCTCAACAGGAGGGAATGCCAAATATGAAAGTATTAATGTACATCTTCCCGATTACATTCTTATTCTTCCTTAACACTTCCGCTTCAGGTCTTTCATGGTATTATTTTGTATCGAATGCGATTAACATCTTAATTATCCTTGTTATTAAGTACGTAATTCTGGATGAGAAGAAAATTCATGCTCAGATTCAGTCTAATAAGGAAAAACCAAAAGCAGAAGGTAAGTTCCAGAAAAGAATGAGAGAAATGATGGAGAAGGCTCAGGAGCAGCAAAAAACTCAGGAACAACAACGAAATAAGAAGAAGTAATTCTTCATTATGATATAAAAAAGAGAAGCAATTGTTGAATTGCTTCTCTTTTTTTATTTTTAAAATTATTTAGAATGGTTTTAAATTTCTGATCAGTCTGTAGGAATTTAATAATTGAATATCAATAGCTTTTAGTCATATTTCAACCTAAATGATTGTCTGTGATGAGGGGTGGGTCCAAATTTTATAAGTGCTTCCTGATGCTTTTTTGTAGCATAACCGAAATTGGTGTCCCAGCCATATTCTGGATGTTCCTCATGAAGTTGAATCATTAGGGTGTCCCTGTAGTTTTTCGCAAGAATTGATGCTGCGGCAATAGATAAAACCTTAGAATCTCCTTTAATAATGCATTGATGCGGAATGTAATTATAAGGATGAAATTTATTGCCATCCACTAAAATGAGTTCCGGAGTTATTGTTAATTTATCCAATGCACGATGCATGGCATGAATGCTTGCATTAAGGATATTGTGCTCATCAATAAATGAAGGAGAGAGCTCTGCTATAGCGTAGTTTTTAACATTATCCTTGATATAACTATCCAGCTCCATCCGCGTTTTAAATGTTAACTTTTTTGAATCATTAACGAGGTTTTGCTGGAAATCATCATCTAAAATTACCGCTGCCGCCACTACCGGCCCGCTTAAACATCCCCTTCCTACTTCATCGCATCCTGCTTCTATATAAAGATTCGACCAGTTTTTTATTAGCTCCATATTGATCTTAAATAACGGTACAAAATTAAAACAATAAGTTATTGTTTTACCTAATGAAAATGGAAAGTTTTTTTAACGTAATAAATTAGACTAACGCATTGAGCTTGATTTAGGATTAATTCCCATTAAAAGAAAAGATCTTACTTGAGATATAATTTTTTTTCTACTTATGCATATAAAATATTAGAATTGGCTAATGGAGCTGGTGAGTATCTTTATTGTTTTGTAATGTTGTAACTATAATTATTTTTATTACTTATAATATATATGACATTCAGTACTTCTAATATACATATTGTCGTGTTTCAAAGTAAAGTAGTTTTAAGGTAGGCTTAATACTAAATAAATTGGCGTAATTGTGATTCAGAAATTTTGGTTAAAGAAGGAATCGATCCAACAAAAACTCTTTCATTATTATAACAGAACAGATTTCTCAGTAACATTTATAATTACAACTTTATCGAAGCTTAATAAAATATAAATTGATCTATGCTGTTAGCTAGCTAACATTCCTATAACAAATGTACAATACTTTACTAAGAATTAAACGACTACTTCTTAAAATCAAAATTGGTCGGTTTTCTGTCTTGAAGCGTGAATATTTCTTTAGTTGTAGAAATATGTGTGGCATAGGATTGATTTTTAATCTTACTGATTTTTATCTTGTATTTTTTTAAATAATTGATATTCAGTTTGTTTTTGATTTTACTTGTATTTGAAATATAGATTATATCAATTTAATTGATTGTTATTATTTCTTAAAAAAACCAAGTTTTAAATGAATTTTTTTTGTTAAATATTTTGTTTTTAACGTGTTTTAATAATTTATTAATTGTTTTTATTCTAAAATATTGAATAAGTTGTAATTTTTTTATATTTTTCTTTGTGGTATTAAGAAAGTTTTACAAATTTGTAAAGTATAAAAATTTAATTTGATATGAAGAAACTAACAGCAAGTCTTCTTGTTTTGGTAGTGTCATCTTCTATAGCTGTTGCCAACGCTCAGCAAAAGAATGATACTGTTAAAACAAAAGAAATTGAGGGGGTGGTTGTAACCGCGCTCGGGATTAAAAGAGAGAAAAAATCTCTTGGTTATGCTTCTGAAGAAGTTAAGGCTGCGGAATTAACCGGTGGAACTACCAATACCGGTAACGTAGCATCTCTTCTTTCAGGTAAGGTAGCCGGACTACAGGTAAATACAAATAACAACTTTGGCGGATCTGCCAACCTTTTGATCAGAGGATACAAATCTTTAAATGGTGGCTCGCCACTTATCGTAATTGATGGCTCGCCTGTTAATAATACAACAGTAACAACGGGAGCTCCATTCGATTATGGTAATTTCTTGTCAGATATCAACCAGGAAGATATTGAATCAATTAACGTTCTAAAAGGAGCTGCCGCATCTGCTTTATACGGAGAAAGAGGTAGTGATGGGGTTATTCTTATTGTAACCAAAAGTGGTAGAGGAAATAATGATGGTAGCTGGGGAGTTACTTTAAACTCGGGAATTACAGCGGGTTTCATTGATAAATCTACATTTCCTAAATATCAGACAAGATATGGAGCCGGATATGGAGGAGAATCTTGGAATGAAGCGCCTGGACCAGGAGGATATAATTATGCTAACTTTGGAGATGATGCATCCTATGGACCAGCATTTAACCCAAATTCACTAGTGTATCAATGGGATTCATTTGACCCGTCTTCACCTAATTATGGTAAAGCAACACCTTGGGTAGCCGCCAAAAACGGACCCATCAAGTTTTTTGAAACACCAGTCACTTATATTAATACCATTACCCTTGAAAAAGGGAATAAAACGTCAAACCTTTCCTTATCATATTCCAATATGTTATCTAATGGTTTGATGCCTAATTCAGAATTGAGAAAAAATACAATCTCAGCAAAATTTAGTCACGATTTTACGGACAAATTACATGCTTCTGTTTTTACGACATTAACTTTACAGGGAACAAGAGGGCGTAATGAAACAGGGTATTCAGATAATATTGTTTCTGGTTTTAGACAATGGTGGCAGACCAACACAGATGTGTACGCTCTGAGAAATGCCTACCAAAACAATGGAAACAGTAATTTTTCCTGGAACAGAACTTCTGCTGATGATGGTACTCCACAATACTGGAATAACCCTTATTTCCAAAGATATCAGAGTTATCAGTCAGATGACAGAACAAGAGTCTTTAGTTATGCGCAATTAAAGTATGATGTTTCTAAAAACTTCGGTATCACAGGTAAGTTGTCTTATGATGATTTACAGATGGTTGTTGAAGAAAGACTAATGAACGGATCATTGCCTCAGGTGTTTGGTGCTTCTGGTCTTAACGTAGGTTCAGGATATGCAAGAACGAATGTAAAAAATTCAGAAATGAATTTTGATTTGTTTGCTAACTATAAATTTGACATTACTCCTGACTTGAATGTGAGTGGTATTGCCGGAGGAAACGTTAGACGAAATCTGATCGATAACGTGTATATGAGTACAGAAGGAGGTTTATCTAAACCGGGACTTTTTGCCATTTCCAATTCAGTAAGAACAATACTTCCTCCAGATGAAAATTATGCAAAATTTGTGACATCAAGTTTATATGCAACGGCATCTTTCGGATATAAAAATTTCTTATTTGTAGATGGAACCTTCCGTGTTGACCAATCTTCTAACTTACCAAAAGGAAATAACAGTTACTCATATCCATCAGTAACAGGATCCCTTATCTTGTCAGAATTTGTGAAACAGCCTTGGCTTAGTTTCTGGAAAATTAGAGGTAACTATGCTGAAGTAGGGTCTTCTACTAGCAACTATAGATTAGCCAATACATTTAAAGCAAGAGGAGAAGGTTTGTTTGATCAGCCTTATTTCCTTGCAAATCCTGATTTGAAGCCTCAAAGATCTAAAGAAACCGAATTTGGTATGGAGGCTCAGTTCTTCAAAAATAGATTAGGATTTGATATCGCTATTTATAAAACCAAAACTATTGATCAGATCATCAACTTACCGGTATCTTCAGCTACAGGGTACAGAACATTCTTAGTAAATGCCGGGCAGATTGATAATAAAGGTATTGAGATTCAATTGAATGGTACGCCATTTAAATCCGATAACTTTACCTGGGATATTAATGTGAACTGGTCTAAAAACGAAAATAAAGTTATTTCACTAAATGGGAATTCACAGAATTATCTGATGGCAACCTATCAGAATGGAGTTTCTTTGAATGCCCGCGTTGGGGAAGCATTTGGAGCATTGGTAGGCTCAGACTATCAGTATGACGCCAATGGGAATAAAATTGTAGATCCTGTTAGTGGAAATTATCTTAGAAATAATAACCAGGTTATCGGAAATATTACTCCAGATTGGGTGGGAGGTATAAGAAACAGTTTCCGTTACAAAGATTTTTCTGTAAGCTTCCTTATTGATGTTAAACAAGGAGGAGATGTATATTCTCCGGATATGGCTTATGGTACAGCAACCGGATTATATGAAGAAACAGCTTATTACAGAGAAAGCGGTGTGATCAATCCGGGAGTTAATCCAAACGGAAATGTAAATACTACCGTTGCAGGTGATCCAACTTCGGCGGGTAGTGTAGATGGATATGGTGTTATGCCAAACAAGAGATTTGTATATGATGCTTCTTATGTAAAATTAAGAGAAGCTAGTATTGGATACTCTTTGCCAAAATCTATTTTAGCGAATACTTCTATTCGGGATGCAAAAATATCTATTGTAGGTAGAAATTTATGGATTATCCATAAGAATTTGCCATATGCTGATCCGGAAGCGGGTACAGGGAACGGACTAGCCGCAAAAGGACAGTCTATTGGAGTGTTGCCTACGACTCGTGATATTGGAATAGATTTAACTTTAAAATTCTAAAAAAATGAAAAAAATATTTTTAATTATAGGCTTGGCTTCATTATCATTAACTTTTACGTCTTGTGAAAGAGAGATTACATCGTTGAATGAAGACCCTAAGCATCCAACGGAAGTGCCTTCCGGGGTACTTTTTGCAAGTGCTGAACAGGTTTTGCTTGATCAGATTTTGAATGTGAATGTTAACCGTAATATTACCAGGTTTTTTACTCAGCAGTGGTCAGAAACAACATATATTGATGAATCAAGATATGACATGGTATCACGACCTATCCCTAGAAACCATTACAATCGTATGATGGCTTCTTCCTCAGCTACGGTAAATTCTCCGGGAGTTCTTTCAGCATTGAGAGATGCCAGAAAATTTTTAGATGGGGAAAGCGTAAGTGGTATTGCGAAAAATAACAATATTGCCATGATTGAATTGGTAAATGTTTATGCATGGGCTAATTTAGTAGATACCTATGGAGATATCCCTTATTTTGGAGCTCTTAAGGCCACAGCAGAAAATCCTGGGAATTCTGAAATTCCTTATGATGATGCGAAAACTATTTATCTAGATCTGATAAAAAGAATAGATGCGGCTCTTGCTATGATTGATACTTCAGGTACAGGATATTCCAATGATTTGATCTATAAAGGAGATATGTCAAAGTGGAAAAAGATGGGTAACTCTTTGAAGTTCAGGCTAGCGGTCACACTTGCTGATGTAGAGCCGGCTTTGGCTAAAACTTATGCTGAAGCAGCATATTCAGGAGGATTATTTACGGATAAATTAGATAACTTCGGATTACAGACTTTCCCTTCAGGTCTACTATCAAACCCTGTTTATCAGGATGTAATTCAGTCTGGTAGAAATGACTTTTTACCTTCTGATGTTTTGGTAAATTATATGAACGGTAAAAATGACCCAAGAAGAGCTATTTGGTTTACTACTGTAGGCGGTGCGTATCTTGGCGGGAAATATGCTAAACAAAATGTTTTCGGGCAGTATTCTCACTTTACTAATGTTATTTCTGGAGAAAATGCACAAGGATTTTTGTTAGATTATACAGAAATCATGTTTTTAAGAGCTGAAGCGGCACAAAGAGGATTTAGTGTGGGAGGTGCTGCTGCTACTTTGTATTCTGATGCCATTATGGCTTCTATGACAGAATATGGAGTAAGCAATGCTAATGCTACAGCTTATATTGCTGCCAATCCATATGATGCTGTTAACTGGAAAAAGTCAATTGGAGAACAATCATGGGTAGCCATGTTTAATAAAGGTTTCCAGGCATGGAACTTTTCAAGAAGACTTGACTTCCCGGTATTTGTAAATCCTTCAAACTCAAGAGTAGAAGCCGTTCCAATAAGAATGCGTTATTCTGATCAGGAATATCTTTTGAATTCTACCAACGTAAATGCTGCTGCTGCAAAGATTGGAGGAGATAAGGTTTCTACGAAAATCTTTTGGGATAAGTTTTAATTTGAATAATAATCCGGTTAATCATAATAATATTAGCCGGATGTAGAAAATAATTAATTATGAAGTATGTTATTGGAATTCTTTTATTGATGGGAATTGTTTCATGTTCCAGCGATGAAGATAATAATGTGGTGGTAAACGAGGTAGGTATCAACGGAACCTGGAGGCCATTTAAATATGAGTTCAGAGGTAAAAATATTGCGCTGAATGATTGTGAAGATAAAGGAGTAATAATGATTAATGCAGATTTTTCAGGATCTTATGACAGATATGAATCCGGAACTTCCGGGAATTGTAATTTATCAGACTCTTTTGTAGGAAAATGGGCTTATGATAGTCTGTATAATACACTTACAATTACTTATACAGATGCAGGAGATACCAAAACTATGAAAAAACAAGTACAGTCATATTCTGATACAGAGCTGAGAATTAATGATAACAGTAAAAATCTGGATAATATCCCGGGAAATGATGAAGCTGTGTTAGTTTTCAGAAAAGAATAAATATTCTTATTTATCTAAAAAAACCGCCATTTGGCGGTTTTTTTATTTCCGTATATTTGTAGCTCAGATTTTAGGCGGAAACATACTGTGAAAATGTTTCAGCTGTAAGCATTAAAAAGAGAATTTAGAAAAATGAATATTAAAGATATTATAGAACAAAAGCTTTCGGAAGTCATTTTAAATGTATATCAGTTAAAAGACATCAAGCTGGAAGTTCAGGAAAATAAAACGGAATTTGAGGGCGATTTTACCATTGTCACTTTTCCGTTGGTAAAACAGTTGAAAAAAAATCCTGAAAGCATTGGAGTTGAATTAGGTGAAGCTTTGACAGAGACGGATCTTTTCGAAAGCTTTAACGTAGTAAAAGGTTTCCTTAATGTAAAGGTGAAAAACCAATTATTTGTAGACAATTTCAGATCCGTAACCAAGAATTTTTCAGCTATAGAAAAGAAAAATGCTACGGTAATGGTAGAATATTCTTCCCCGAATACCAATAAACCATTGCACTTAGGGCACATCAGAAATAATTTATTAGGATTTTCGGTAGCTCAGATTTTAAAAGAAGCCGGATATGATGTGATCAAAACTCAAATCATTAATGACAGAGGTATTCATATATGTAAGTCTATGCTGGCTTGGGAGAAATTCGGGAACGGAGAAACTCCTGAAACTACGAATACGAAAGGAGATAAATTTGTTGGAAACTATTATGTAGAATTTGACAAAAATTATAAAAAAGAAATTTCAGAACTTGTAGAGCAAGGTGTAGGAGAAGAGCAGGCTAAAAAAGAGGCTTCTGTAATGAAAGAAGCTCAGAAAATGCTTTTAGATTGGGAAAATGGAGATGAGGCAGTAAGAGCGCTTTGGGCAGAAATGAACTCATGGGTTTACAAAGGATTCAATGAAACCTATAAAAGATTAGGTGTTGACTTTGACCAGGTTCAATATGAAAGCAATACTTATATTTTAGGAAAAGATCTTATTCAGGCTGGATTGGATAAAGGTGTTCTGTATCAGAAAGAAGACGGTTCTGTTTGGTGTGACCTTACGGATGAAGGACTTGATCAGAAACTTTTATTACGTTCAGACGGAACATCTGTTTATATGACGCAGGATCTTGGAACGGCAGTGGAACGTTTTAAGCAAAATAATATTCAGAAACTGATCTATACAGTAGGAAACGAACAGGATTATCACTTCCAGGTGTTATTTAAAATTCTAAAAAAACTTGGATATGAATGGGCAGATCAGTTGTTCCACCTTTCTTACGGAATGGTAGAGCTTCCTGAAGGTAAAATGAAATCCCGTGAAGGAACTGTCGTAGATGCGGATGACCTGATGCAGGAAATGTATGAAACGGCAAAATCTAAAGCTCAGGAATTAGGAAAATTAGAAAGCCTTTCAGAAGAAGATAAAGAAGCATCTTATGAAACGGTAGGACTGGGAGCATTGAAATATTTCATGCTTAAAGTAGATCCTAAGAAAAAAATGCTTTTCAACCCTGCGGAAAGTATTGATTTCAACGGAAATACAGGTCCATTCATTCAATATACCTATGCACGTATTCAGTCATTACTGTCTAAAGCAGGTAGTTTGCAGACGGAAACTGCTGATATTGAATTAAATCAATCTGAAAAAGAATTGATTATGCAGTTGACCAACTTTAAAACGACAGTAGCCAAATCAGCGGAAACCTTAAGTCCGGCTTTAGTAGCCAACTATGTGTATGATCTTGTGAAGGCTTACAACTCTTTCTATCAGAATAACCCAATTCTGAATCAGGAAGATGAAAACGTAAAACAATTCCGTTTGAATATTTCAGATATCACAGCAAAGACGATCAAAAAATCGTTAGAATTGCTGGGAATCGGAACGGTAAACAGAATGTAAAAATAAAAGGCCTCCTGAAAAATTCAGGAGGCTTTTTTGTATATAGGAGTTGTTTAGACTTAAAAAATGTTGAATATATTAAAACCATTAAGAATGAGTTAAGAAATAAAGTATAGTTAAGATGAATCATTCTGATTTTTAAGCTTAAAGCGAAGCTTATCTTAATACTCTTAACGCCTTAATACAATCTTAATGTTTCAGAAATAGAACTTTAAATAGTTCATAAAATAATCTCGTATCAAAATAACGAACTCACAATCTCGAATCTCGCAACCCGAATCTACGTTTTATCATTAGTATTACTTTCACCATTCATCTGCTTCAAACTATCCGCATACAACTTCGCAGGAGTCCATCGTGCATGTTTGGAAAGAACTACTTTATATCCTTTTTTGTAAGTGTAAACCTTGGTAAATTCCGCACCGAAGAATATCAGCATGCAGGAATAATTAATCCACATCATAATCAGAATAACTGTTCCGGCAGCACCAAAGGCTGAAGTAGGTTTTATCTGGTTAAAATAAAGACTTAATAAAAACTTTCCAAGGGTGAATAAAACAGTAGTCAGAAATGCTCCTTTCCATACCGGTTTCCAGCTGACCAAAACATCAGGGAGAACTTTAAACATTAAAGCAAATAAAAGCATCACAAGACCAAAACCAACAGCAAAATTTACCGTTTCTACCAGCATATAGGTTTCAAAACCAAAATATTGAGTGATAATAGTATTAAAAAGGCTGATTAAGGAAGATAAAACCATTGTGATCATCAGAAGGAATCCCAGAATAAGAATCATTCCTAAAGAATTGGCTCTGTCTAATAAGAACTTGACCAGTGCTTTTTTGGGTGCAGCTTCTACTTCCCAAAGTGTATTTAACGTATGTTGTAGTTGAAAGAAAAGAGTAGTAGAACCAAAAACCAATGATCCGACCCCTACAGCTTTCATAAAAATATTCTTTTTGTCAATCAAAGCACCGGCGAGCATCCCTTCAATACTTTTAGCCACATCCGGTCCCATAATACCGCTGATCTGTGTACTGATCTGCCCACGGATGGCCTCTTCACCAAAAAAATTTCCAAGCACCCAAATAATAATAATCAATAAACCGGGGATAGAAAAGATGGCATAATAAGCAAGACTTGCTGAATCTTTTGATGCAGAAGAATTGTTCCATTCCGTAAACGTATCTTTCAGAACTTCCCAGAAAAATTTAGCATTTTTGATCATATTAAAATGGATATCCGATGGCAATATTTAAAACAAGATTATCTTTTCTCCAGCTTGAGTCTCCGAAATTGATTTTATCGAAAGCCCATCTGTCTCCTTTCTGATAGTAAGGAACTCTCAGTGGCATCGCGAGATCCAGTCTCAGAATCAGGATAGAAAAATCCAGTCTCAGACCAACTCCGGCTCCCACCGCAATTTCATTTAAAAAGTCTTTTGAAAACTTAGCTCCCGGTCTGTCTTTGTCATCATGAAGCAACCAGATATTTCCGGCATCTACAAACACGGCAGCATTTAAAAACTTATAAAGATTGGCGCGGTACTCCGCATTTAATTCCAGTTTTACATCTCCGGACTGGTCAAAATAAGTACCTGCATCAATAGTTCTCGGATCAAAGCTTCCCGGCCCTAAAGTTCTCGCACGGAATGCTCTGATACTGTTACTACCTCCTGAGAAAAACTGTTTGGAGAAAGGAATAAACTCTGAATTTCCGTAGGGATAAGCGATTCCTCCTATAAATCTTGTTGCAAGTGATGACTTTTCTGTAAACTTATGATAGAATCTTAAATCGTTTTCAATTTTTACATACTGGCTAAAAGGAATACCGAAAATTTTCTTCTCTTTATCTTTTTTTACGTCGGCTCCCGTAACCAGTCCTGTAATATTTCCTGCCAGATCAAGCGTCCCCTTGTAATAAAACGTATTGGTCCTTGGCAACATGGTATTGGTATAGGTGTAAGAATAAGTTGGACCGAAAATAAGCTGCTTCGCTACGACTCTTTGCATAGCAGGGTTAGTAGCAGATTTAATCTCATATTCTTCTGTAACCTTTGCTGGAGAAACCAATGTAATATCAATTACCTTCAGGTCATGTTCTTTTCTTGCATTTTCTTTCCACACATATCCAAATGATCCGGTGAAGTTATTAAGGGTATAATATTGTGTTCTGTTCTGGAATTCATATCCCAATGTGATATTCGTTCTTGGAACAAATTCACTGGACGAGTGAAAACGGAACGGAGCCACAATTCTAGGAATAGAAAGCTGTACATTCGTTCCTGCACGAAAAATATTATTGGCATTCTGTGCACCTCCCATCTGGAAATCAAAAGCTCCGTAGATAGCTGCTTTAAACTGTTCTGCACCACGGAAGAAATTTCTGTGGGTCCAGTTCAGGTTCAGCTCACTACCTGCATAATTGGCAGAGTTCGTTCTACCCAACGCTTCCAGACGAAGAGACTGAACTTGTCTTGGCGTTAATAAATAATAGGTATCAAATTTATGGCTTAAAGAATCAGATACGATGAACTCATTCTTTACAAATTTGAAAACACCCAGACTGATCAACCGGTTTAGGGTAAGATTGTGATTGGAACGGTTATAAAGATCTCCTTTTTTGAAGTATAACGCTCTGTCAAAAATTTTCGGTTTGAATTTATGTTGAGGATCAATAACATAAATATCATCAAAAGCGTATTTAGAAAGAGAATCTTTATCCATCGGGATACTGTATTTGCCATCTTTTACATCCTGAATGTTGTAATTGGGAAATACAATAACATTATCAATGCTGAACTGCTGGGTGGCTAAATCAGGGGTATTGTCTTTCAGTTTTACATTAAGCTCAACCTTATGATTTTTGCTCACCGTACTGTCGGCCTGCACAATGATATTATCGGGATGGAAATAGTAAAAACCTCTTTCTTTTAATCTGTTGTCAATTCTTTCCCTTTCTGCTTTGATGACATCCAGATCAAACGGTTTTCCGTTTTTAAGAAGAGTCCTTTTTGTAAAACTTTGAATTTCCTTATTAACCAGCGTAGAATCTTTCTGGAATTTTACACCGTCAATCAGATATCTGGAACCCGGTCTTACGGTATAAATAACCTGAGCCTTTTTGTTCTTTGAAACTGTATCATAAGATGCTTTCGCATTGAAATATCCTTTGTTTTCAGAATAATTGACGATGATATCTTTATTGAACTCGCGATCTACATCTCCCAAGAGTACAGGCTTTTCACCTACTTTATATTTAAGCCAGTAATTAAAACCTTTATCCTTTTTAGGTTCTTTGGCGATATTATAAAAATACAGCTTAGGACGCATTCCCAAAAATGTAGAATTGGGTTTTGGTGTAAGATTTTCTTCCAGTGCGGCCTGGAGATCTTTTTTTTCTTTTTTGGAAATTGTATCGTTTTCAATCTTTACTTTGGCTCCTGTGTACAGCATCTGCCCTTCTTTCAAAAACCTTGTGTTGCTGCACGAGACTACTGTGGATGCCATTCCGGAAACCAACAGATACTTACAATATATATGGAACTTATTACTCATTATTTAAATTCTACCACCTGGTTATTTTGATTCTTTTTTTGCTTTTTCTCCTTAGATTTCTGGAAGATCTCACGGAATTTGTCATAATCCAATGTAATGATAAATCCTACTCCGGTCTCTATGATCTGCCCCTGAAGAGCTACCTGATATTCATCCTTACGATACGCACGCAGCATATATCTTCCATCCTTGGAAAGACTGTAATCTACGGAAACGTTACCTGCAATATTGGTCATATTTTCATTTTGGCGGGCCTGACCTTCCAACCCGAAATTACTTCCCACCGTTACTTTCAGACGATCATTCAGTAGTTTTTTGCTGATATCAACATTCAGATCCGTTCTGGTATTTTTTTCTCCGCTGGAATAATCTTCCGTAGAATCCAGCCCGAAGTTAAGATCTACTCCTTTAATCAGTCCGGCAGCAAGGTTGTTCAACTGTTGCGAAAGAATTTTGCTCACACTCTGTCTTGCCATAGTTTCTGCAGACATTCCGGCACCGCTTTCGAATGGATTTTCTCCAATAAAACGGTTCAGAAGCAATAACGCAAATACCTGTTTGTTCATTTCAGATTCCTGAGTTCTTAGCTGAGCCAGTTTCTGATCTACAACATCTTTTACGTTCGTAGAAATAGAATTGTTTTTTTCTTCCGTAGTAATGTCAAACGTAAGCTGAGGTTTCAGAAGTTCCCCTTTCATTTTTAATAAAGCATTGAATGGGATTCTCTGTTTAAACTGGTTGATGAGCGATGCCCCGCCATTTTCAGTACCTACTTGCTGTTCTACAAGATCTATAGGAGCAGCTTCAGTTTTGTAAACTGCCGTAATATCCATTTGAGCCATTGTAGGTTCACCCGTCCAAGTGATCGTGCTGCCTTTCTGAATGTCAAACTTACGTTTAAGCAAGCTCACAGAAAGATCATAACTTCCTTTTTCCACTTCATAAACGCCTACCAATGTCATTTTTCCGGAAGGATCAATTCCACCTGTCAATTCTGCTTCTCCCTGAAGTTTTACAAAATCACCGTTTACTTTATCAATAATAATAGAAAGCTTGGCTTCTTTGCTTACCTCAATATTCACACTTACATCCATTCCTTTGATACGGCTTTTCGAGTCGAGGGAATCTGTTTTGATGGTTTTATTTAAAACAACCTGATCCTGATCTACAAATTCTACAATACCGTCTCTTTCCTGTAAAGATGGGGAAGATTGAGGAAGAACAAACGTGAAGTCTGTATTATCTGCTACATTCAGTTTTCCATCTACTTTAGGAAGGTCAAGGTTTCCGCGGATATGAAGTCCGGCATCAATCGCCAGAATTCCATACATCATCGCATCATTTGATTTTTCTGAATTAACAACTTTGAAATCCTTCGCATTCACATCCAGATTAAAGGCAAAATCTCTGTAAGTTTGAGTAAGAACCTGTCCGTTTACAACCAAAGCATTTCCATCTTTATCTTTAATTTTGAATTTATCAAACTCAATTCCGCGGCTGGTAAAATCTATTTCATCACTCAGATGTCGGAAGTCACTTCCTGTTTTTGCAATTTCCAGTCCGGCATCATTGAATTTTACTTTTCCTAAAATATTAGGTTTGTCAGCGGTTCCGGTGATTTTTAAATTTCCGGAAAGATAGCCTTCCGTATTGGTAATGGCATTCATGGAGAATCCTTGAATACTCTTCATCTGAAGCTGGTTGATGGCCATATTCAGGTCGAAAGTACTGGAAGAAGTATTATAATCACCAAGGATTTTTACATCATTATTATTTCCGGAAAGCGCGATGTCAGCATTTAAAACATTCGGTGAAGCATTATTTACTTTTACGGCAAGATTTCCGACAGGACTTCCATACACAATTAAGTCTGAAATATTCAGATCAGAATTGAAAGTCATTTTTTTCGTTACATCCCGGAGCTGCGCTGTTCCGTTGATAGTTCCTCTTGCCAAAACCGTATCTTTTTTGATAAGTTCCGTAATGGTTTCAATTTTGAAATCTTTCAACGAAATGTTCAAAGGACTGCTTGGGCTATTGCTTTCAGACTGAACTGCAATTTGGCTGTTTCTATTGGACAAAATAAAGTTATCCGCCAGAATTCCTTTGCTGCTGATCTGGATTTTGTTGTTGTCCGCAACATTCCAGTCTGTATAATTGAGCTTCAATCCATTCGGATTTAAAGATATTTCGGTAATGTCATTCAGTGATTTTGCATTTCCTGCAATCAGGAACTGGGTAGCATCTTTCTCGTCTTTTGTAGTGACGTTGTATCGGATGGTATTGTCTGCAACATCTCCATCAATATTAATTTTATTTAAAGAAAAACTTGAGCTTTTCAAGGCTGCAACATTCAGGCTGTACTGTAATGCCTGGTTTTCATTGGTAACTTTTAAAGATCCTTTTTCTATGGTATTTTCACCATATAATAATCTTGGGATCTGTCCGTCAATCTCAATTTTCTGAGAATCTGCATCATAATTTCCGACAAGATTGATGGTTTCAAAATCTTTCAGGTCCGGAACAAATTTTCTGATCAGATCATCATTTTTAATTTTCGCTGTAAAGATGAAATGCTGTCCCGGATCAATTTTCTGTTTGTTATCCGGTTTCTGGAACTGGTAATACTGATTCACAGTTTTTGTTAAAGCACCAAAAATCTGGGTAAGCTTATATTTACCTTTCAGTTCTACATCCGCGATCTGAGAATTGAAAATAATTTGCGTGGAATCTGTTGTGGATGATGCTTTCAGATTGACTTCCTGTACAGGATAGACTTCTTTGGTATCAGAGAAAGCGAAATCTTTAAGGTTCAGATATCCGTTAAGATTATTGGGGTCTAAGCTGGTGAAATCTCCATCAATTTTTCCGGCAATAATCATTGGCTTTTCATAGAAACCCAGTTTGTTGACATCCAGTTTGATGACTTCTCCATTCACTTTTACTGTAGGATTTTTTTCATCATAAACTCCGGAAGCGGTCAGCTGTAAACTGGCATTCGGATCTTTGGAATCCAAAATAACATGATAAACTCCTTTATTAATTTTTCCGGTAAGGTTCATATTTTGATAACGGTATCCTTTGTAAACCGCGGAAGCAACATGACCTTTTAAGTCCGCATTGGCATTTTTAAAATCAAAGCTTTCTCCTTTTGCTGCAATTTGTGCGGTGATGGGACCAATATCTTTATTCTGAATAATTTTTCCAACCTGTATTCCCTGAAGATTGGCCTTTACATCATACAATTCATGATTTTTCCTGCGCATGTCTACCTGCGCGATAATAGCGGCATTCCCTAAAGTAGAGTAGAGGTTAAGATCTGTATTCACTACTTTGGTTGTTCCCTTTGCATTTCCTTTGATACTGAAATGAGAAGGAAGAGAAATATTGGATGGAATTGTATTTTTAGGGACAAGGTTAAATATCGTTTTGGCACCGGAAGAAAATTCTCCGATTCTCAGGTCATAATACAGCTGATCAGGATTCATCGCATTTTTGATCTTTCCTGATGCCATTACCCTAAGCTGATCCAGACCGGAAACTTTAAGATCCTGAATTAAAAGATCGTTCACGCTTCCTTTTACATTTGCATTGACATTAAGAATAGCGTTCGGATATTTGTTGAACGGAACGGTATTTTTTAAAGTCGGAACCAGATTCAGAATATCAGAAAATCCTATTTTTGAATCTTTAATATTGGCTGAAATCTTTACGGCACCAAGGTTTGAAGTGAGCTGATCAATGGAGTTATAATTTAAAATAACCTCATCACGCAATATCGTTTTCGGGGTTTGAAGATAAAGATCCTTCAGGTAGGCTTCTTTTTCTGCGTATACAAAATCAGTATTGAATTTCTGGATATCCAGGCCTCTTCCTTCTTTGATTTCTGCCGTGTTCACTGTCCCAGCAAAGGTATTGTTTTCCATTTTGAAGCTTCTTACCTCTACATTCATTTTTGAAAAGTTGAGGTGGTTGAAGTCCATTCCTTGTTTTGTCGGAGCGATGGCTGTATTGTTATAATTGACCTTTACATCATTTAAAACAAGTTTCCCTAAGAGAAGTTTCATGGCTTTATCTTTATCAGATGCTTTAGAAACTTCAGGCTCTTTTGTTGTTTTAGGATTGGCATTCTGAGCCGGAAGATAAAGATTAGCATTGATATCTGCCCCGGAAAGAAATACATTGGAAACATTGTAAGCATTGTTTTCAAGATCAAGTTTATTGATCTTTGTGCTCAATTCTTTGAAGATGACTTTTGCGAATGTTTTAGTGTTTTCATCACCATAATCAATATCGAAATGAGTAAGCTTGATTCCTCTCAATCCAATATTCATCGGCTTTTTTTCGTTGAGAGAATCTACTTTTTTCTCTACCTTTTTTGCCACTTCTTCTACAAGTCCCTGCTTTAACTTTAATTTTAATCCGTCAAGATTGATATCATTAACCGCATAATTATTTTTGCTGAGATCAAAAGTTTTTACCCTGGTATCAAAAGACTTAAAGTAGAGTTGAATATCATTCTTCGATTGCTGGTCATTGAAGGTTACCCCAACATCTTTTAAATTGATTTTATCAAGAGAAATAATAAATGGCTTGGAAGGACTTTCTTCCTTATCCGTGGAAGCAAAAGCATCAATAATATAATCAAAATTGAATTTGCCATCCGGCTTTCGTACCACATTAGCACGCGCACCTTCCATATTGACAGAGGTAATATCTGCCGTAGAATTAAGAAGCTTCAACATATGCAGTCCTACATCCAGCTTTTTAACGGCAAGAAGAGTATCTACATCCTGTCCTTTAAGGTAGAGATTTTCCATAACAAGGCTGTTGGGAAAACCTATATAAACCCTTTCAAGGCTTACAGGAGTTTTAATTTTCTTTTCCAGATAAACAATAAGCTTGTCTTTGATGAAGTTTTGAACAGCAGGAATCCTTAAGCTTAGGATCAACAGGGTAAGAAGAACCAATATCGAAATAAAGGTTATTGCAATACGCCTTAAGAGTTTTGTGATGTTGATTTTCAGTTTCAAATGCGAGGTGGTTTCTAACAAAGATAATAATACTATTTTATTTGGTCTTTGTTGTGGTACCCTTTGCGTATGCAAAAATCCTGCCTTGGCTGTCTTTTTATGGAATTTCTAGTTTGTAGTTGTCAAGTGAATAGTTGAGTAAGACAGCCAAAGTAAGGATTGTTATTTGTAAAAAACGCCCCCATGTTATCATTTTTTAATGTTGAAAAGGTAGTTAGCAAAAATGAAATTCAAATGTTAGTAGTTGTGAAGGGGGCGTGGCATGGTTTATATGATAGATAATAATAATTTAGTTGTTTCCGTTTTCCCATTTCACTTCTTCTCCCTGAGGAGCGGCACCGCCTTGTGCCGTAGTGATAGGAGCGGTTTCCTGATTGATGTGATAAATGTAGGCTGCAATTTTTTCAGCGTCTCTTCCGGTAATGGTTCCTTCCTTAATGAAAGGTCTCATGGTAGGATTGTTTGGAGAGCCATTTTCAAGCATCCAGAATACATTTTTAAATAAGCTTTTTTCTTTAATATTGATCCAGTGGGTATCGGTAAGGTTAGGACCTATACCTCCTTTTCCACCGTCTCCGTGGCAGGTTACACAGTTTGTTTTAAACAATTCCTGTCCTTCTGCGATATTATCTGCACTGTATTTTGCAGATTCCAGATTGATCTGAGGTGCAGTTTTCTCATATTCCTCAATAGAAGCTAACATAGTTTTTGTTTCTTTGGTATATTCTGCATCCGGATGAGCATAATCTGTGAAAGAAAAAGCAAACAGATACACAGCACAGAAGATACATCCGAACCAGAACAGACCGATCCACCATTTTGGAAGAGAGTTGTCAAGCTCTGTAATTCCGTCAAAACCATGGTCGATAAGAATATCTTTTTCTTCCGTAGCGGTTTGTTTTTTGAAGGCAGAGTTCCATAATTTCTGGTAATAGGGAACTTTTTTCTCTTCCAGATATTGTTTTTTCTCTTCCTCAGATAATTTGCTGAAGGTTTCATTTTCTACCAGATCTCCAATAGAGTTCATGATCAGCAGCAGGATCGTGGCGATTAATATCAGCGCCCAGAAAAAAGGAGAAGAAAAATATCCTGAATCACTGGCGAACATTTCAAAGGCCATGATCGTTAAACCTATCGTTGCTGCGATATATATTGAAATGGGGGTTCTCGTTTTCATTGCAGTTTAATTTTAAATGTTACTCTACGCTTGCGGTTTGTACCTGTGTTGTTTTAATGTCTGTACCTAATCTTTGCAGGTAAGCAATCATCGCTACAATTTCTCTCTGTTCAAGCGGTACATAAGCAGATCCTTTGGCTGCTTTTTCTTTTACCATCTGATCTTTTACATCCGTTGCTTCAGCGTAAATTCTCTGTACAATTGCTTTTGACTGGTTATCCGCCCATTGGTTAGCAGAATCGATCTGAGCTTTTGTATAAGGAACATCGAAGGCATTTTTCATCAGTTTCATTTTATCCACCATTTGAGTTTTGTCCAGTTTATTGGTGATTAACCATGGGAAACGTGGCATGATAGAACCGGCAGACGTAATTCTTGGGTTGTACATATGTTTGAAGTGCCATGAATCCGGGTTTCTTCCTCCTTCTCTATGTAAATCAGGTCCTGTTCTCTTAGAACCCCATAAGAAAGGTCTGTCGTAAACAAATTCTCCCGCTTTGGAATACTGTCCGTTTTTCCCTTCAAATCTTACCACCTCATCACGGAAAGGTCTGATCATCTGAGAGTGGCAGGAATTACAGCCTTCACGGATATATAAGTCTCTTCCTTCAAGTTCCAATGGTGTATAAGGTTTTACTGCGGTAATTGTGGGAACACTTTGCTTCAGGGACAGCGTAGGAACAATTTCCACCAATCCACCAATTGCTATGGTAATGAAAGCTAATACAGAAAGGAGAGTAGGTGTTCTTTCCAACCAAAGGTGTACGCCTTCACCTTCTTTTCTTGAAGTTCCGATATTGGCTAATGCGGGAGCCTCTGCAGGAACATTTTTTTGGAATGAACCAGCCTTGATCGTTTTGATAACGTTGATCACCATTAAAATCGCTCCCGACAAATAAAGTACCCCACCTAAGAATCTCATTTTAAAGTATGGAATAATTGCAGTTACCGTATCCAGCCAGTTTTTCCATAATAGTGTTCCGTCCGGATTGAATTGTTTCCACATTAATCCCTGTGTAAATCCTGAAATATACATAGGAACTGCGTAGAAGATAATTCCTAGTGTTCCCAGCCAGAAGTGCCAGTTGGCCAGTTTCTTAGACCAAAGGGATGTTCTCCACATAATTGGAACCAGATAATATACCACCCCGAATGCCATGAAACCATTCCATCCAAGAGCTCCTAAGTGTACGTGGCCAATCACCCAGTCGGTATAGTGCCCAATTTTATTTAATGATTTTGTTGCTAATAAAGGTCCTTCGAAAGTAGCCATACCATAGCAGGTAACCGCTACCACAAAGAATTTAAGGATCGGATTTTCTCTTACTTTATCCCATGCTCCTCTTAACGTAAGAAGGCCATTCAGCATTCCTCCCCATGACGGTGCAATCAGCATGATAGAGAAACCTGTTCCTACTGCCTGTGCCCATGCCGGTAAAGCTGTATACTGCAGGTGGTGAGGGCCGGCCCAAAGGTATACAAAGATCAGCGACCAGAAGTGAATAATGGATAGTTTGTATGAGAATACCGGTCGCTGAGCTGCTTTTGGCATAAAGTAATACATCAGACCCAATACAGGGGTGGTTAATACGAATGCTACTGCATTGTGCCCATACCACCATTGTACTAATGCATCTTTTACCCCTGCATATACAGAATAAGATTTCCAGCTTGTGAAAGATAACGGAACTTCCAGGTTATTGAAGATGTGAAGCATCGCTACTGCAATCCAGGTGGCTATATAGAACCAGATGGCTACGTATAAATGTCTCACTCTTCTTTTGGCAATCGTTCCGAACATATTGATTCCGAAAATGATCCAAGAGAATGCAATTAAGATATCAATAGGCCATTCATGTTCGGCATATTCTTTAGAAGTATTGATTCCCATCAGGAATGTAATCACTACAGTTACAATCATAAACTGCCAGGACCAGAAGTGAATCCATGAAAGGGTATCGCTGTACAATCTGGTTTTAAGGAGTCTCTGCATACTGTAGTAAGCACCGCAGAAAAAGGAATTACAGACGAAAGCAAAAATGACAGCACTTGTATGAAGCATTCTGATTCTCCCGAAGCCCATAGCTCCCTGAGTATTGATCAGTCCCTGAATATTACCCGAGGCTAGGCTTTTAATAGTTGTATCGTCAGTACCGAATAAAAATTCAGGCAGTTCAGGATAAAAAAGCATCAATGCAGCTGTAAGCCCCAGCAGAAATCCTACAAGTCCGAATGCGACAGTCGCATAGAGGAATGCTCTGACAATATTATTGTCATAATTAAATTTTTGCGTCTCCATAAATTCCAATAGTGTTTACCGAAGTGATATTTTCTCTGAAAAAAGACCTGTTTTTAAACCTTTTCTCTATTGAAAATAAATATCATGTAACGTGTATAATGTTTTGCCAAAGGTATTTATTAACTTTGTTGAAGGCTAATAGCTAATCTTCTAAAATATACCGAAAACTACTAAAACAAAAACGATGAAAGTATGTGGACAAAATATCAGGAAAATACGTAGGAGCAGAGATCTTACGCAGGAATACATGGCATTTGAAATGGGAATTTCCCAAAAAGCATATTCCGATATTGAGAATTCCAAAGTGAAGATCAATCTGGAGATACTGACTAAAATATCTGATATTTTAGACATCAAACCATCTGATATCTGTAGTATTTCGCATAAATGCGGAAATGATGAATACGAAGATAAATATCAAAGTCTTTTGGAATACATGAAAAAAAATAATATTTCAGTTCCTAAAGAGTTTTTATAAATTTTTGCTTTCCGTTTTATATTCAATGTAAATCATGATAAAAAAGTGATCTCTTTCCATAGCGGAAGGAGATCATTTTTTTGAAATACGTTTGTGATGAATAGCAAATAATTTCATATCAAAACTTTAAAATTCAATCTTTATTTCACTTGTCAAGGCTGTTTTGGTAAATGTATTTTGAACTTTATCAGAAATAGAGTAAAAATAAAAGGGGTGTGCGCTCCAGGATGAAGTCGAATTCTCAATTTACCCCATGGAATGTGAATTTCTCTGAAAAGTTTTTATATATTTAGCGACCGAATAATTCATTCAATGAGCAACGAAAATAAAACAGGACAAAACGAGACTTTAGTTAGAGGATTAACAAACCGACATATACAATTAATTGCCCTTGGAGGTGCCATAGGAACAGGATTATTTCTGGGAATTGGACCCGCTGCAGTATTGGCAGGACCATCCGTAATCTTAGGCTATGCTTTGGCAGGAATTATCGCTTTTTTTATTATGCGTCAGCTGGGTGAAATGGTAGTTCAGGAACCCGTTTCGGGAAGTTTTAGCTACTTTGCCTACAAATATTGGGGAAATTTTCCAGGTTTTGCTTCCGGATGGAACTACTGGATTCTCTATATTCTGGTAAGTATGGCGGAGCTTACAGCAATTGGACATTATATTCACTTCTGGTGGCCGGAAATACCACTCTGGGTTTCCAGTTTATTCTTTTTTATAGTCATCAATGCACTTAACCTTGCTTCTGTGAAGGTCTATGGTGAAACAGAATTCTGGTTTTCCATCATTAAAGTAGTTGCTATTATTGCAATGATTATTTTCGGAATTTATCTTTTAATAAGTGGTACAGGAGGAGAAAAAGCCACCATTACCAATCTGTGGAATGATGGAGGGTTCTTTCCAAAAGGATTATTTAATAAAACAGAAAACGGATATTCGGGGCTGTTTGCAGCCATGGCCATGATCATGTTCTCATTTGGTGGGCTTGAACTTATTGGAATTACTGCTGCAGAGGCGAAAAATCCTGAAAAAACAATTCCACAGGCTACCAATCAGGTAATTTATAGAATTCTTATTTTCTACGTAGGAGCTTTGGTGATCTTATTCTCATTAAGCCCTTGGAGAGACATTACAGAAGGATCCAGTCCGTTTGTAATGGTATTTCAAAATCTGAATGGTCTTGAATTCAGTCTTTTTGGTAAGGTTATTCAGTTCAATACATTAATTGCGAATGTTCTGAACCTGATTGTTTTAACAGCTGCTTTATCGGTTTACAACAGTAGTGTTTACAGTAACAGCAGAATGCTTTTCGGGTTGGCTCAGCAAGGGAATGCTCCTAAATTTTTGAAAAAACTAAACAAGAATTCTGTTCCTACCAACGCAATCATTATTTCTTCGTGTTTTGCAGGAATTTGTATCATCATCAATAAATTAGTACCGGAAAAAGCTTTTGAATACCTGATGGCTTTAGTGGTATCTACATTAATTATCAACTGGCTGATGATATGCTACACCCACTTGAAGTTTAAAAAATCGATCAATGCAGATGGAATCCATTCAAAGTTTCCTTCTATATTTTACCCGATATCCAACTATATCTGTATTGCTTTTTTAGTTTTGATTTTAGGACTTATGAGTATTACAGGGATGGAGATTCAGGTAATTCTGATCCCGATATGGATAGGCTTTTTGTTTGTGATGTACAAATTATACAAACCGAAATAAAAATATAAAACAGATCTAAACATGTTTTGGAAAGGTGAAAATCAATTGATTTTCACCTTTTTTTGTTTTTATTTTCAGTAATTTAGAATAGAAAATATGATCACATTATTTATTTCCCGCTGTAGGAAAAGATTGTCAATTTAGGACAAGATTTGCTTTTTTGAGAGATGTAATTTTGCATCTGTAAATCATCACAATGATGAATTTGCATTGTAAAACTTCAAAAAAAATAGAATGAAAAATGCATTTCTGCTCATCTTATTACTTTCTTTTTGTGACCCATCACAAATTTTGAGACAGGTATTAAATTTCGTTGTATTTATAGGAAAGAAATTTTAATGATATGAAAAAATTATTTACACTCACTTTAGCATTAACCTTTGTAATCAGTATGGCACAGACAGATTATCATTTTCCCGAAGAATCTTCAAAGCATGAAGGAACCTGGCTGCAATGGCCACACCATTATCAGTTCGGAATGACTTATTGTAAAAGGGTAGAGCAGACATGGATAGATATGACAAAAGCCCTTCAGTCTGGAGAGAAAGTTCACATTATTGCTTATAATAATGAAGAAAAAAACAGAATTGTTAATCTTTTGGAGGAAAACAAAATTCCAATGACAAACATTGATTTCAGAGTGTATCCTACCGATGATGTATGGATCAGAGATAGCGGACCTATCTTCGTAAAAGATAACAAAGGAAACTTACTCATCGAAGACTGGGGATTTAATGCTTGGGGAGGAAATTTTGATTCCGAAAACTGTGATAAAATACCACAAAAGATAGGCACTGATCTGGGAATAAAAGTCATTAATCTGAATGAAGAAATGGTAAATGAAGGAGGAGCTGTGGAAACAGATGGAAACGGTGTTTTAATGGCTTGTAAGAGTTCAGTCATCAGTCAGAAAAAAGGAGCTACCAGAAATAAAGATATCACTCAGAAAGAAGCTGAGGAAATGTTTGAAACCTATTACGGAGTTTCCAAAGTAATTTGGCTGGACGGCGTAACGGGATTGGATGTTACCGATATGCATATCGACGGTTTTATGAAATTTAGTAATCAGAATACCATGATTACCATGAAAGAAGATGATCTTCTTGAGCTGGGGCTTTCAGAGAAAGATGTCAATACCCTTTATACAGCAACCAATGTAAATGGAAAAGAATACAAGAAAGTGTATGTTCCGGCCACTAAGAGCAGAGTGAAAACAGCGTATGGAAAGCAGCTGGAAGATAAAGGCTCCTATGTCAATTATTATGTAGCCAACAACGTGGTACTTGTTCCAAATTATGGAGATCCTAATGATACAATTGCGAACAAGATTATTCAGGATCAGTATCCGGATAGAAAAGTAATAGGAATAGACGTAAGAAACTTATATGAGAACGGAGGAATGGTACATTGTGTAACCCAGCAGCAACCCGCCGGAAATCCAGTAAAATAAATTCAAAAATTAAATAATATACTGTGCATCAGATGAAATCAATTCATAAATTGGCTTTATCTGATGTTTTTTATGAAAACAATTCTGAAAATTTGACACTTTCCCCGGTTATTTTCCGTATATTGGTAGGAGGTTATATTTCAAATTAAGGTGAAATTTATAATCTGTTTGAAATACCTGCGGATAAGCCGAAAACCGTTACAAAAAGTAGGCAGAACCAAAAAAGACACCTATGGCCAATTTATTTCAAACTCTTACCAATACTGTAAAACACTGGTACATTCCATTAATCTTCGGAATAATTTTCCTTCTCTGTGGTTTCTATGTATTCAGCGTACCTCTTGCAACGTATGTTACACTCTCTATTTTTTTCAGTGTTTCATTTTTATTCTCGGGAATTACAGAAGTTTTCTTTTCCTTACAAAACAGTAAGTCCTTACAAGGCTGGGGCTGGTTTCTGGTAAGTGGATTGCTAACGACTGCAATAGGAGTGTATCTTATCGCGAATCCTCAGATTTCCATGACAGTACTTCCGTTCGTGATTGGGTTTACATTGCTGTTCCGTTCCTTTCAATTATTGGGATTCGCATTCGATCTTAAAAGCATGAGAATAATGAGTTGGGGAAATGTAGCCCTTGCCAGTGTGGGAGGAATTATTTTTTCTCTGTTACTGATATTTAATCCGGTGTTTACAGGAATTTCATTAGTTACCCTTACCGGTGTTTCTTTCATTTTTATGGGAATAGCTTCCATTATGCTTGCTTTGGATTTAAGAAAAGTAAAAAAGATTCCGGGAAAAGTAAGTCAGGAATTAAGAGACAGAATCAAATCTATACAGGACGAGATTGATGATCTTAAAAAATAATAAATAATAAAATTGTATTGACCGAATAAATAAAACCATCCTAAAAAGGATGGTTTTATTTTATAATTAGACCAATGTTAGCTTTTATTTTTTTACTAATTTCAAAGACTGTCTGTCTCCTTTTTTAGCTTCAACCTGGATGATATAATTTCCTTTTTCTAATCTCTGAATGTTCATTTGTTCATTGAATTTTGAAGAACCGCTTTGAATTGTTTTTCCGGACAGGTCAAAAATGTTGTAATCAAAACTTTCGTTACTGTATTTCTTGTTTTGTATCGTAACGTTATCATTAGCCGGGTTAGGATAGAGGGTGAAATTATTGTTTTGATCTTTGGCAGAAACATTCTCCATTCCCAGGAAACCACTGTTAAACTTAGCCAAAAAAGATTTAGAGCCATACGTTACGCTGCCACCGGAATAGGCAAGAACAAGTGAGCCGTCATTAAGGTTAAATAACTTTTTCACATAATCAGCTCTTATGGATGCGGTGGGAGGAGCAGCCATGAAATATTGAAAACCAGTGCTGGAAGTAGTGTAATCCACGCTGCCATTAGCATTCAGTCTTGTGACGAATAATTGCTGAATAAGATTGGGAGTACCATTATACATGTTCATTAAGGCTCCCATTACTACTATTTTTGAATTAGGTAATACGGTAATTTGCCCTAATGTCAATTGCTGTGCAGTGTTAAAACTATAATCAGGTGTTCTTCCATTATTAGAGAATCCAGAAACAGAAGCACCGTCTGAAATTTGAATTTTAGACAAATAGAAAGTACCTCCATATGTAGTATTTTTTGTATGCAGCACTAAGATGGAATTATTGGCATAATCATATTCAAAATTTCTGATAACAGAGCCATCAGTATTAGGAATAAAAACAGCTCCATTATTACCAAATGTAGAATCGTAAGTACCATCAGGCAGCCTTCTTTCGATATAAGAGTCCTCGGTGTAGGTTAATGTGTTGGTTTTGGTACCTGCCATTACAAGTTTTCCGTCATTTTGTACGTAGAATTTTTTAGGATAAAATGTATTAAGTGGCAACTTCCCGTTGGTACCAAAATTAGAATCAATCACTCCATTAGAGTTTACTTTTACCATATAAGAACCTATGTTGGAAATAAGAAGGTAACTGTTTCCGTTCTGATCCACCGCAAAATCATCTGCTGTACCATTTTGACTTACAGATTGAGTGGTAAAACCATTGGTGCCAAAACTGGTGTCCAGGGATCCGTCCAGATTAATTCTCGTTAGAAACCAATCATATAAGCTGTGAGTAGGAGTGGCATTTACCCTTCCATAGATCAATATTTTATTATTATTTAAAATAATTTTTTTGATGGATTCGCTTTTATCAATGGTACTTGTGTCCATATTATAGTTTTTTGTTCCAAAATATGTATCAAGAATTCCACTTTGATTTACCTTTCTGATCGTGATAGAACCCGTGGATGTGGCTGTAATAAACTGACCATCCGGAAGCATGACGGCATCCGATGTCTCATAGAAATTATCATACATACAATAACCGCCATTTCCAAATGTAGTATCAAAACTAAAACTTTGGGCGTTAAAAAAAATGCTGATAATTGAAAAGAATAAAAAATATTTTTTTTTCATAAGGTTATAGTTTTTTTTATTGATTATCTCTTAGTCTGCTCAGAAACAAGAGTATAAAATAAAAACAAAAACCATTCTTAAAAAGAATGGTTTGTAGACCCACAGGGATTCGAACCCCGACTGACGGTACCAAAAACCGGAGTGCTACCGTTACACTATAGGTCTGTTTTATTTTGGTTTTGCAAATTTATATATTTTTTTCTTATTTACAAATACCTCTTTTGAAAATTCTTACTTTTTAAGGTGAAAAAGGGTAAAGTCTGAATTTTTCTATACCCCAATACCCTATCCATTCTAAAAACAAAAACCATCCTTAAAAAAGGATGGTTTGTAGACCCACAGGGATTCGAACCCCGAATGACGGTACCAAAAACCGGAGTGTTACCGTTACACTATAGGTCTGTTTTATTTTGGTGGTGCAAATTTAAAGCTTTTTTATTTATATACAAGAACTTTTTGATTTTTTTTTTAAATTTACTGTAGATTTTATTCACGGAAAATATGCTGATAGACTTCAATAATCTCAATATTAATCAATTATCTTTCAATACCGAATTTGAAAAGAAAGTGAAAATTTTTCTGGAAGAATGGTTTTCAGAAAAAAAAGGAGTAAATGTCCAGACATCAGGCTCTACAGGAGTTCCAAAAATTTTTGAAATTGAGAAAAAGAAAATGGTCAGCTCAGCAGTGATGACCTGTAATTTTTTGGGATTAAAAGAAGGTGATATCGCATTGCTCTGCCTGCCAGTAGAATATATTTCAGGTAAAATGATGATTGTGCGTTCTGTAGAGAGGAAATTAAAATTAAGAATTACCGATCCATCTTTAAAGCCTGTTGAAAATCTGGAAGAAGAAATCAATTTTTGCGCTATGACACCGCTTCAGGTAGAAAACTCACTTGAAAAACTTCACCTGATCAAAAATCTGATCATTGGAGGGGCTGCCGTCTCAGAAAGCCTGAAAAATAAAATTTTACAGATGAACCTTAGTCCTTCAAACCAGATTTTTGAAACCTACGGAATGTCTGAAACCCTTTCTCATATTGGCTTAAAACAATTAATGCCGGAGCAGGAAGATTATTTCACAGTCTTTGAAAATGTAACTATTTCTTTAGATGACAGAGGTTGTCTGAAGATTTTTGCACCCAATGTAAATGCTGAAGAATTACAAACTAATGATTTAGTTGATATTAGAAATGAAAAACAGTTTAAATTTCTTGGAAGAATTGACAATGTAATTAATTCAGGAGGCGCAAAAATTTTCCCGGAAACACTTGAAGCATTAGTGAAAAAAGAAATCCCGAACGAAGCTGTATTTGTGGGTTTGCCGGATGAAACTTTGGGACAAAAACTGGTACTTATTATTGAAGGAAATAAATCTGATGAGGTAATAAAGAAAATTACAGAAATGCCCTTTGAGAAGAGTTTCCACAAGCCAAAAGACATTATTTTTATCCGTGAAATTCCAAGAACACCTAATGGAAAAGTAAGCAGAATGGAACTCTATAAAAATATAAATCTCTAGTTTGGGCTTTTGATTCTAGTATCTCAAAATCTTTAAAAAATGAAAGACTTTTCAAAAGAACTCAATTTTAAAACTTCCCGCAGCAGTGGAGCGGGCGGGCAAAACGTTAATAAAGTAGAGACTGCTGTTACCGTACTTTGGAAAGTAGATGCATCAGAATTCTTTAATGATGATCAGAAAGTATTAATTCAGGATAAACTGAAAAACAGAATCAATGCAGATGGTCTTTTATTTCTCACAGTTTCTGAAAGCAGAACCCAGCTGATGAATAAAAATAAAGCCATTGAAAAAATAATCGAAATCGTCAACAAAGCGCTCATTGTTCCAAAAAAAAGAACTGCAACAAAACCATCAAAAGGACAGAAACAAAAAAGATTGGACAACAAGAAAAAACTTTCCGACAAGAAAGAAAACAGGCGTTTCAGGTTGTAATGTAAAACTTCATAGCTGATAAAAAAAATATTATAAAGCACTTCTCTAAGTATAGCTACTGCATTTCGTTTTTAAATCCTATCTTTGTTAGAGTTAATAATAATTGATAATGACCGCAACAATCTTTTTATCTGCACAACACCGCCGTTCAGGATTGCTGATGTCTTTACTTTATCGTCATACAGATTCTTTTCTGAAAAGTTCTAAGGACTTCATCATGTAGGCCCTGTCAGGATCCAAGACGGGGAATCACTTCCGATTTATTTATTACTTTTTGCAGTTTTCCATAGAAGAAGGCTGTTATATGCCTGGATTCTACATTGGATCATTGGGGATTAACTGCATCTTAATTTTAAAAAATGAAAAAATGTCCAATCATATTATTGTAACCACGGGAATTTATGATGCTATAAAAGATACACTCAGAAGAAAAAAAGTGAGTGCCGGAGAAGAAAAAAGACTTACTGAAGAACTTAGAAAAGCGAAACAGGTGCTGAGAAGAGATCTTCCTGCTGATATTGTAACAGTAGACAGAAAGGTAACGTTAAAAGACCACACATTAGATTTTGAACACGAATATATTTTTGTGCCGTCTACCAAAGCAAAGCTTAAGAAGAATAAACATTCCATTCTGTCGGATATTGCTCTGGCAGTAGTAGGATACAAGGTAGGGGATATCATAGACTGGCCTTTCAGAGAAGGAGAAAGGAAAATTGAGATTCTAAAAGTGGAAACCTGGGAAGGATAAATCTTTGTTGAATCGTATTAAGTTGAATTACAATAAAAGCGTGGCTCATTTTGGGCTGCGCTTTTTTATAAACTTAAAGGTTTAATTTTAATGTTGGAAAACGCAAAGTCGCAAATTTTTTGACATGGCTCCTGCTTTAAGGCGTAAGGATTTTATCTTCGAGAAAATTTTATATATAATTTGTTTTTTATAGCATGTTGATTTTTCGGATAATATAAAATAAAAATCTGTGCAATTTGTGCAAAAAATGATGGTTTCCCTTGCTGAAAATCTTCGATTTTCTTGCGCCTTACAATATTTACAAAGCTTTAAAATCCTTTGCGCCCTTGTATTTTCCAACAACTTATACCTTTCCATTTAACAAATGATAAAAAAATACACCTCTATCACACTTTCTTCAAGTGCTTTGACTGCATTCCGTTTTTAAGTTTTATCTTTGCAAAAATTTTAAAAATGAGCAAACCGATAACTGAGTTCATAGAAAAGTATTACCTGCACTTCAACGCAGCTGCATTGGTGGATGCTTCTAAAGGATATGTTGCACATCTTAAAGATGGCGGAAAAATGATGATTACTTTGGCAGGAGCAATGTCTACTGCTGAGTTAGGAAAGATTCTTGCTGAAATGATCCGTCAGGGAAAAGTAGATTTTATCTCTTGTACAGGGGCTAACCTTGAAGAAGATTTAATGAACCTTGTAGCACACTCTCACTATGAAAGAGTTCCTCATTATAGAGATTTAACTGCTCAGGATGAGTGGGATCTTTTAGAAAGAGGTCTGAACAGAGTTACAGATACTTGTATTCCTGAAGAAGAAGCTTTCAGAAGACTACAAAAACATATCGTAGAGATCTGGAAAGATGCAGAAGCTAAAGGAGAAAGATATTTCCCACACGAATTCATGTACAAAATGATCCTTTCAGGAGTATTGGAACAGTACTATGAAATTCCTAGAGAAAACTCTTGGATGATTGCTGCTGCAGAAGCCAATTTACCAATTGTAGTACCGGGATGGGAAGATTCTACAATGGGTAACATCTTCGCTTCTTACTGCATCAAAGGAGAGCTTAGGGCTACTACAATGAAATCAGGTATCGAATATATGACTTACCTTGCTGACTGGTATACTAAAAACTCAGGAGGAAAAGGAGTAGGATTCTTCCAGATTGGTGGAGGTATCGCAGGAGATTTCCCTATCTGCGTAGTTCCAATGTTGTATCAGGATATGGAAATGCATGACATTCCTTTCTGGTCTTATTTCTGCCAGATTTCTGATTCTACAACATCTTATGGTTCATACTCAGGAGCTGTTCCAAATGAGAAAATCACTTGGGGTAAACTGGATATCACTACACCGAAATTTATCGTTGAAAGTGATGCTACCATCTGTGCACCATTGATGTTCTCTTATATCTTAGAAAACTAAGAACAAAATTCTCACAAGAGATTACAATATTAGCGCTTCAATTCATTTGGAGCGCTTTTTATTTTAGGATTTGGAAATAGATTTGTTTTGAAAACCGAAACTATTTAAACCATTAAGAAAAATGAAGATGATAAGAATAATTAAGTTCCATCTTTGATGTAAAATAAAGGACAACGCTAAAAATAGCTTTAGTTATTCTCTAAATCTCTTAAAAACTAAAATGAACTTAACAGTTCAAATAAATAATGATCTACAATTGTGTTTTCATAATGTTCTGCACAAACATCTGTGAAAATCTGCGTTATCTGTGGGAAAATAAAAATCAATCCAATGAATTCACCAGCACAAAATAACGATACGCCAGAATTCCCTTTTCCATCTTAGTAAGATGATTGGGATCTTTACCACTCAATTTCGGGAGAACTTTTTTATTAAGCGCATTCAGCAGTTTGAAAAATGATTTTTTCATATCTTTATCTTTTAATGAAACATTACCGAGCTTAATAGAGTTCAAAAATGATGCAAAAAAAGATAATTGGCAGATATGGACGAGATTTTCAAACAACAGGTATACGAAGTAGCGAGACTTATTCCAAAAGGAAGAGTATCTACATATGGTGCTATAGCAAAGGCTGTTGGTTATCCTAATCATTCCAGGCATGTAGGAAAAGCGATGGGAGGCTGCCCGAAGGATGTTCCTGCTCACCGTGTCATTTCAAGCTCAGGAATATTATCTGTTCCGGAATTTCAACCTAAACTGGAAGAAGAAGGAGTTGTTGTGGAAAATCTTAGAATAAAAAATTTCAAAAAACTATTTTGGGATCCTTTGGAGGAATTATAAATTTCAAAGAATTTAAATCAAAGGATTTTTTTAACGCAAAGTTTTCATTTGTTTTCTTTAGTATGTAAGGAAGCAAAGCCGGAATCAATGAAATTGATTCTTTCTAAGTGAACGTATTACTTAAAGCTTCATCAGCGACAAAGTCGCAACTCTTTTCCTCCTGAAATGAAGCATAAGAATCATTAATCCTTTGCGTCAAAAAAGCTCTCACCTCAGAACCTTCCATCACAAAAAAAATGTCACTCAATAATTTAATATGAGTGACACTAATATTTTTATGGTTTAAAACCGTATTATTTCCTTCCCTTTGGGAGACCTTTCAGTTCTTCTTTCAGCCTTTCGTTTTCCTCCTTTAATAAAGTAATATAGTTTTGTAGGTTTTCAATGATAGCTCCCGGAATATTATCATAATTATTCTGGTTAGTAATTACTCCTGAAGAAGAAGATCTATCGTTAAATACAGGATGGTCATTATTAACAATTACTATTGGTTCCTCCTCTTCATAAATATCTTCTACCGGTACATTCAAAAAACGGGCAAGTTTTTCCCATTCATCCCTTACGATCCTTACATCACCGCTTTCTTTTCTGCTGTAATTGGATACATCTGTTGCGATAAAATCTGCTACCTGCTGCTGAGTATAGCCTTTTTGCTTTCTGATGACGCGTAATTTTTCTTTTTGCATGACCTACATTTTATACAAAAATGGCAAAAAAGCATAACCTGTACAATAAAAAATAGAAAAAATAGGTAGTAAAGAATAAGATTAAAGATAAAATGAAACTAAACTTAAAAATAGGAGTATTATTTTATTTAATTGTTGAAAATTTTCTTCACACTAGTCGTTTATTTTGCAATAACTTCCGACTGATCAAAGATTATGTGATAAGAGAATAAATTTAAACCTTATAGGTTTTAGAAACCTATAAGGTTTGTATTAGCAGCACACAATTTTATCAGAGGCAAAATCCTTGCATCTTTGCGTCTTCCAATCTCAAAAAAAGACTGCTTCAAAATGAAACAGTCTTTTGTAAATTATTTTTCAAGTTGCTTATAGCTTCTTTGTATAAAATCTGTCAGGTCTTTTCCTTTTAGTAAGTTTTGTGAAAGTTTTGCCAGATCCAGAGCATATTTGATTAAGCTTTCCTTCTCTTCAGCATTCTCAGTCTTTAAGATCTGATTGGAAAGCTCACTGTTCGAATTCACCACAAGATTGTACATCTCCGGGAAACCTCCCATTCCGAACATTCCACCTCCGCCTGTAGCCTGCATTTCCTTCATTCTTCTCATGAATTCTGGCTGGGTAATCGTGAACGGAGCATCATTGCTGTCAAGGTCTTCAAGCTGAACCGTAAACTTAGCATCCTGAATAGCCTCTTCTACATTCTTTTTTAAAGATTCTTTTTCGGTCTCATTCAGTTTTGAAATTACCGGCTCATCTTTTTTGATCAGGTTGTTTACATGATCCGCATCTACTCTTGCAAAAGAAATATTTTCCTTTGAAGTTTCAAGTTTCTGAATAACGTGTGAAATGATAGGAGAATCCAATAAAAGGACTTCATATCCTTTATCTCTTGCAGATTGAATGTAGCTGTGCTGTTCATCAGCATTGGTAGCATACAATACAACTAACTTATTATCTTTATCAGTCTGCATTGGTTTGATTTTCTCTACCAATTCATCCCAAAGGAAATATTTTCCGTCTGTTGTAGGATATAGAGTGAATTTATCAGCTTTTTCAGCAAATTTTTCTTCGGTAACGATTCCGTATTCAATAACTACTTTAATGTCATTCCATTTTTGTTCATAATCTTCACGGTTTTCGTTGATCAGAGATGCCATCTTGTCGGCTACTTTTTTCGTGATGTAAGAAGAAATTTTCTTTACAGCACCGTCTGCCTGAAGATAAGAACGGGAAACATTCAATGGGATATCCGGAGAATCAATTACCCCTCTCAGAAGCATCAGGAAGTCTGGAACAATCCCTTTTACTTCATCTGTTACGAATACCTGATTTTGGTATAATTGAATTTTATCTTTATCAATATTTAAATTATTGCTCAGTTTCGGGAAGAAAAGAACTCCGGTAAGGTTGAAAGGATAATCAACATTCAGGTGGATGTTGAATAATGGCTCTTCAAACTGCATTGGGTACAGCTCGTGGTAGAACTTCATATAATCCTCATTGGTCAGTTCACTTGGAGCAATTGTCCACGCCGGTACCGGATTGTTGATGATATTGTCAACCTCTTCCGTTTCAGCTACAGCATCCTCAGGAGCTCCTTCCGGTAAAGGAAGAGTATGTGTTTTTGTACCGAATTTAATTGGAACAGGCATAAATTTGTTATATTTTAATAACAATTCACGGATTTTTCCTTCTTCTAAAAACTCTACAGAATCCTCAGCAATATGAAGGATGATTTCCGTTCCTCTGTCCGTTTTGTCAGCAGTTTCTTCAAGCGTAAATTCCGGGCTTCCGTCACAGATCCAACGTACTGCCGGCTCATCTTTATAAGACTTTGTAAGAATTTCTACTTTTTCCGCCACCATAAATGCAGAATAGAATCCAAGACCAAAATGTCCGATAATTCCTGAATCTTTAGCAGAATCTTTATATTTTTCCAAAAACTCTTCAGCGCCTGAAAAAGCAACCTGGTTGATGTATTTCTCCACTTCTTCACCCGTCATACCAATCCCTTGGTCTATGATGCATAAAGTTTTCTGGTCTTTATCAATTTTAACTTCAAGTTTTGGATTTCCATATTCAACTTTTGCTTCGCCGATGCTTGTTAAATGTTTTAATTTTAGGGTTGCGTCAGTAGCATTGGAAATTAATTCTCTTAAGAATATTTCGTGGTCACTGTAAAGAAATTTTTTAATAAGTGGGAAAATGTTTTCCACAGATACATTAATATTTCCTTTAGTTGTCATATTTTATAATTTTTAATTTTCAAATATTTCTCAAAAAAAATACCATCCACAGGAATGTGACAGAATGACATTTTCTCGATTTATTATGAAACAGGTATATCATGTGGATTTTTCAAAGAAATATCTTACTTTTAATTCTTAAAATTCTTTAAAAATGAAGTTGAAATGTACAGTTTTTATTCTGCTCATCATGACCTGTTTTGTGTATGCGCAGAAAAAGCCTTTAGACCATTCTGTTTATGACAGTTGGCAAAATATCGGCTCGAGAAAAATCTCAAATGATGGTAAATGGGTTGCCTATTCTGTGGATGCTCAGGAAGGAAATCCCAACCTTTTTTTATATTCCGTTAAAAATAAGACCTCAAAGAAGTTTGCAAGAGCTACAAAAGTGAATTTTACAAATGATTCAAGGTTTGCTGTTTTTCAAATCCGTCCGGAGTATAAAGACATAAAGGCGGTAAAAGATAAAAAGCTCAAACAAAATAAATTAACAAAAGATAGTCTTGCTATCGTTGATTTTTTGAATGATAAAACAGAGAAAATTCCAAATGTAAAAGGATTTAAAACTCCTGAAAAAGCTGGCTCTTACGTTGCTTATCTTCTGGAAAATACAAAAGATAAATCATCAGATGACGGTTCTGATAAAGATGACGGAGACGAAAATAAAGATGAAGAGAAAAATGCAAAACCATTACAATTGGTAGTGCGAAATCTTTTGGATGGAAAAAGTAAAACATATGATAATGTAGTACGCTACGAGTTCAGTAAAAATGGAAAGCAGCTTGTTTTTGTGACTAAAAAGCCTGAAGAAAAGAGCAGCAAAGATAAAAAAGAAAAGAAAGATTCATTAGATAATAAACCTGAGGATAAAAAAGTTACGGACAAATCAAAACCAAAGAAATATACGCTTCAAACGGTACAGGTAATAGATCTGCAAAAAGGGACTGTCAATAAAGTTTCTGAAATGGAGGGAGATTTTTCGCAGTTATCTTTTGACGAAGAAGGAAACCAGTTGGCTTATGTAGGAACTTCTTCGGCGCAAAATGACCTGGTAAAATTGTATCAGTTGTACTACTTTAATTTTAAAGGAAACAAAAAAGAAATTGTTACCAATGAAAATGCTCAGATGAAAAAGAGCTGGGTAATTTCTGAAAATCGATTACCTATTTTCAGTAAAAACGGAAAACAGCTGTATTTTGGTGTTGCTCCAAAACCTATCGCAAAAGATACGGCAATGATTGCGAATGACCACGCGGTAGTAGATATCTGGAATTACAGAGATGATTATCTGCAGACAGTACAGCTAAAAGAGTTGAAGGATGATCTGAAAAAATCCTATGCCGCAGTAATGCAAACAGAAAAGCCGGATTTCTTTAGAAATATTGATGGGGAAGATCTGGACACTTTACGATTGGTGAACGAAGGAAATGCAGAATTTGCAATGGGTATTACAAGTCTTAATAACCGTATTTCTTCGCAGTGGGAAGGTTCAACAAAGAAAACGTACTTCCTGATTGATAATAAAACAGGGGAGCGAACAGAAGTTATTAAAAATCTGGATGGCGCTGTTGCTGTATCTCCACTTGGAAATTTTGTTGTGATTTTTGACAGAGAAAAAGGAAAATGGCTGAGCTATAATGTGAAAACAAAACAAACTCTTCCATTGAATACCGGCTTACCTGTTTCCTTCGTTGACGAGGAATTTGATATGCCGGATTTCCCGAATTCTTATGGAATCGCATCATGGACGGATAAAGATGAATCTGTTATTATCAGAGACCGTTATGATCTTTGGGAATTTTTCCTGAACGGTTCAAAAAAGCCAAGAAACATAACCAATGGATTTGGGCGTAAAAATAAAATAACATTCGATACTTACGATTTAGATAAAGATATTAAAAGTTTAAACAGAAAATCTCCCATTTATTTATCAGCATTTGATAATACAACTAAAGCGAACGGAATTTTCAAAACATCCATTCAGTCGAATGCTGATCCTGTAAAAATTCAAATGGAGAATGTTTGGGGATACAGGACTCTTCAAAAGGCGAAAAATGCTGAAGAATATATTTGGGTAAAAGAATCTTATACAGATTCTCCCGATATTTTTGCAACCTCAGATTTTTCAGAACAAGAAAAGCTGAGCAATACCAATCCGCAGCAAAGTCAATATAACTGGGGAACAGATGAATTGGTAAACTGGACAACACCAAAAGGACATTCTTCTACAGGAATTTTATACAAGCCGGAAGATTTCAATCCGAATAAAAAATATCCTATGGTTGTCTATTTCTATGAAAAACTTTCGGATAACTTAAACCGTTATGTGGCACCAGCTCCTACACCTTCAAGATTAAATATTTCTTATTTTGTGAGCAACGGATATCTGGTTTTCACTCCTGATATTTCCTATACAGACGGTTTACCGGGAGAATCTGCAATGGAGTATATTAATTCCGGAGTTGAAAAGTTAAAGCAAAATTCCTGGGTAGACGGAACTAAAATAGGAATTCAGGGACAAAGCTGGGGAGGTTATCAGGTAGCCTATCTTATTGCCCATACCAATATGTATGCAGCGGCATGGAGTGGTGCCCCTGTTGTCAACATGACTTCTGCCTATGGAGGAATCCGTTGGACTTCAGGAATGAACAGACAGTTTCAGTATGAAAAATCTCAGAGCAGACTAGGGAAGAACTTGTGGGAAGCTCCGGAGCTTTATATTAAAAACTCACCGCTTTTTACCATTAATCAGGTAAAAACTCCGGTAGTCATTATGAGTAATGATAAAGATGGGGCAGTGCCTTGGTACCAGGGAATCGAAATGTTTACCGCGTTACGCCGTCTCGGGAAACCTGTATGGCTTCTGAACTATAACGGAGATGATCATAACCTTATGAAACGCCAGAACAGAAAAGATATTCAAATCCGAGAACAGCAGTTTTTTGATTATTATCTGAAAGGAGCTAAAGCTCCGGTTTGGATGACAAAAGGAGTTCCAGCCACTCAAAAAGGAAAAGATTGGGGATTTGAGCTGACAGATGAGAAACCTAACTAATAAGATTCCGGCGGAGCTTTAGCTCCGCCGGAATTTTTTATTTCAAAATAAATTTTCAGAAAAATAAGGAAGAAGAAACTGACACAATGGCATTTTTTTATGATGGGTCTGTTGATCGCTTTTATTATATTTACCGCCAATTATAAATAACAGTATGGGAATCTTTGATTTTTTTAAGAAAAAGAATAACAATCAGGAAAATGTGAGTACTCCGGTTCAGGAAATGGAAATGCCGGAGGAAAAAATACTAGAGGAAGTGGCGGAGGAAGTTGTGGAAACAATACCGGAAATTCCTTCACAGCAGGTAGAAGAACCAAAAGTAAATGAAGAATTTGAAAAAATCAGGATTTATAACGATTATATCGTGTATTCTATCGCGCTTCAGTTAAGAGGAGAGTATACACCGCTTTCCGCTTTTGAAAAAGAAAATGGTGAGGTAGAAGGCTTTGCCTATATGGTGACTGAAGATGCCTATGCACTTCCTCCACAACAGGCAATTGCGCAGATGGAAGAAAAGTTTGAAACTGAGCTTCAGGCCGGAAAGATTAAATCTTATATGATTCTGTATCATTCTCAGTTTGATCATAACGGAAATCATACGCCGGCAATTCAGGAAGGCGATTTCAAGGGAATTTCTCTTGCATATCACTTTGCAGGTCACGATAAAGCAAAAACAGGTCTGCCTTATGTTTTCGAAAATCAGAATGTCACTTATAAAGGTTTTGCAGAGTTTTCTCATGAAGAGAATAATACAATCATGAATCATCAGTTAGTGGATGGTAGAGATTATTTCCCGAATACAGAGGGAATTGCAGCTCCGGAAATGACAAATGAAGCAGGAATTATTATCAGAAAGTCTAATATTCATAATCTTGTGAATACTTGGAGCGGGATTTTTGGCCACCAGAATTTCCAAACTAAAGATTACGGTCAATATCTTACAACTATTTTGATGCAGTCTACTGTTGCTGATCCTACGGGAGAAAGCAAAAACAAAACGGAATTTGAAGATGTAAGATTCAAAACAATTGTGACAGATGAACTTAGCACGATAATTCCGGAAGTAAAAACTGATTATACATTAGATTTTGAAACAAGATCAATCAGAGAATGGGAAAATGCATTAGATTTACAGGCGATTGTTGCGGGACCTGCCAGAAATACTTTTGGAGTTTGGTTTTTTGCTACAGATTATGCTGAAAACAAAAGTATATATCTTACACAGCCTCATTTGAAAGTAAATATAAGCGGAGTTGTTTTAATCCTTGATGTACATACCAATACTGATTTACCGGATGGTACTAAAATGAGTGAAGACTTCACAACCTATGTGCCAAGCCAGGATCTTCCTAATTATGCATGTTTTGATTTCATCGCTCAGCTTGTTGACTTTAAGGAAACAGCATTGCTTGATGATGGAAGCGTTAAAGGATATATTCTGAAGTTAAAGCTGATTACAAATGAAGAAAATGAAGACTTCTTTACGATTGATGCTTTTGTGAATAAAGAGAACATGAGAATGGAAACGCTTACCAAAGGAATGAAAGTAACCGGAGCCGTTCAGCTGCAGGGTAGAATTGCTGAATAATTTTTTTTAAATATAAAAACTTGAGGAGGTTGTTCTATGGAATGACTTCTTTTTTATTTCTAGTAATTAGTTTATGACTTAAACGCAAAAAAATAACAGTTCGAAAGCTGATCCTAAGGAAGCAAAGATTTACGACTTTGTCGCTGATGAAGTTTTGAGTAAATACATTCGCTTAGTAAAAATCAATAAAATTGATTCCAACCTTTGCTCTCTTAAAAATATGATAGTATGCAGATAAAAACTTTGCGTTAAAAAACAGAATCATTTAAAACAAAAAAGGCAATCGTAAGACTGCCTTTTCTATATTTTTCTGAAAACTATTTGTTTTTCATTTCTTCTTTAATCTTGTTTTCCAATTCCTCAGAAAGATCCGGATTCTCTTTTAAAACATCTTTTACAGCATCACGTCCCTGACCCAATTTAGTCTCTTCATAACTGAACCAAGAACCGCTTTTTTTCACAATTCCCATATCTACAGCAGTATCAAGAATTTCTCCTACTTTAGAAACTCCTTCACCATACATGATATCAAATTCTGCCTGCTTGAAAGGAGGTGCTACTTTGTTTTTCACAATCTTCACTTTCACACGGCTACCGATAGCTTCATCGCCTTGTTTGATAGGGGCGCTTGCTTTTCTGATATCAATTCTTACAGAAGCATAGAATTTAAGAGCATTACCTCCGGTAGTTGTTTCAGGGTTTCCGAACATTACACCGATCTTTTCTCTCAGCTGGTTGATGAAGATCACTGTACATTTTGTTCTTGAAATAGTAGCAGTAAGTTTTCTTAATGCCTGAGACATTAATCTTGCGTGAAGCCCCATTTTAGAATCTCCCATTTCACCTTCAATCTCTGCTTTTGGAGTAAGAGCAGCAACAGAGTCAATGACAACAATGTCAATAGCTCCTGAACGGATTAAGTTATCAGCAATTTCTAATGCCTGCTCACCGTTGTCTGGTTGAGAAATGATCAGGTTTTCAAGATCAATTCCTAATTTTGCAGCATAAGTTCTGTCGAAAGCGTGCTCTGCATCAATGAATGCAGCAATACCTCCTGCTTTTTGAGCCTCAGCAATAGCGTGAAGGGTCAACGTTGTTTTACCTGAAGATTCAGGACCATATATTTCAATGATTCTTCCTTTTGGATATCCGCCTATTCCTAAAGCAATATCTAAACCTAAAGAACCGGAAGGAATTACTTCAATAGTATTGTCTATAGATTCATCACCTAAAGTCATTACTGTTCCCTTTCCATATGTTTTATCTAGCTTGTCAAGCACTAAAGCGAGTGCTTTTTTCTTATCATCAATGTTACTCATCTCTATTAAAATAATTTCTCAAAAATACATAATTTATATGTCAAAAGCTAATATTATTTATTCTGGAAAGCTGTTTTTAGAGTTAAAAAATGATAAATTTTTATTACTGATCTTATTCATAACGAAGCACATGCGAAATGTGGTATCTAAAGTGTTTTTTTAATCTTCTTTACTAAATATGAGAAGGTGTTTTGTTAGAAATCTTTACGATTTCCAATCAAAAAATGCTTTAATGAAAATTTGAATTTTTAGTGATCGTAAGATAATCTTCCAAAACTTTCATCTGATCCTTATTACCTCTTTGGATTCTGGCTTTCCGACTGACAAGCTGATCATAAATTCTGTTGAAAAGTATTTTAGATTTTGGAAACAGGTTTCTGTAAGGAACTTCCGGAATTTGTAATCTTTTACAAACTTCATCATCCAAAAGAAACCAGGTACAGCAGACGTGCAGATACTTCAGATTTTTTCTCTGAAATTTATATTTTAAAATAGGGTTTTCCAGTGATTCATCTAAAAGAGAATGAGCCAGAAGAACAGAATCCTTATCCGATGGCGGCTGAACCGAAGTCCATAAATAAAAATACTCCGTTGCCTGTTTTTTATTGTCGGGAAGAAGCTGCTCCGGAATTCCCAAAAGATAGCCTACATATTT
Organism: Chryseobacterium sp. 7; assembly: GCF_003663845.1. NCBI lineage: Bacteria > Pseudomonadati > Bacteroidota > Flavobacteriia > Flavobacteriales > Weeksellaceae > Chryseobacterium > Chryseobacterium sp. 7. The sequence goes on along the minus strand of NZ_RCCA01000001.1, from coordinate 3,782,735 downwards.
CCAAAGGTGAAAAATTCCCTGTTCCTCTTCGATGGAAAAGCGATTTCCTAATTTCTGAAGACTGTGAAGAAAAACCAAACTGAACCCGATATACGTTGCCATCATATCCCACGAATTAATGGGCTCTCCCCAGTTTTCAGAGTCCCAGCCTTGATAATGTTTTTTAATGGAAAGTCTTGCGTAAGAGTGAATCAAACGGGTTTTGATGGCAAATTCATAGCCCTTTGCATGAATTTCCAGTGCATTATATCGGGTAGCATTCACCCAAAAATCCAATGTTTCCGAAAGACGCTTTACGGCACCTTTTTTCAATGCTTCTGTTACAATAAGCGGTTTGTTGAGGTAAGCATAATCATAACCACCAATCAGACAATAATCTCTCAGGGAAATCAAAGAATCTAGGTTGCTTCTCATACAAAGTTCAGCACCGCTTTTAAGTAAATTATAATCTAACCATTCGGGGATTTTCTGGGTTTGGCTGAAAAGTTTTTTTACACTTTCAGGTACGGAATCTGTTTCCGAAACCCCATTTCTGATGTAATTCTCAATTTCTCTTGAAGCTTCGTGGAATTTTTTCGTGAAATAAATGTCTTTTACCACCTCGTCACCCGTTTCATCTATATGATGAAAATAAGGTGCAAATTTTTCAAATTTTTCAAAGCTCACTTCGGCTCCGGAAAATTCAATAAGCTGTTTTCCGTTACCTTTTTCCCAAAAATTCCTGAAATGGGGAGCATCTTTAAAACGGGGTTGTATCATGTTCATTCCTTTACCTATAAAAGTACAAGTTTTATGCTGAACTTCTTCGGTGAGATTTATCAGGATTGCCTATTGGTTTCTACAAATAACCCCATTCAAAGGTTTTTTTGATGAGTTCAGAACTGTTTTTGCAGTCAGATTTTCTTAAAATATTTTTCCTGTGGGTGCGAACCGTTTCTTCCGAAATATTCAGAAGATCAGAAATTTCACATGTTGAGTATCCTTTTGCAATACAATTGATGACTTCAACTTCTCTTTTGGTAAAAATGACGAAATTAGGCTCATGAGATTTATTGCTTCCCATCCATTGCATCTGGTGAAAATCTTCACGACCGTTAATTCCGGATACTAATACGACATAGGAGTTTTGATGGGTGATGTGTTCAATATTGGTATGGATGTTAACTGCCTGCAAGAGCCTGCCTTCTTCATCTTTATAGGTATGTAAAGCCTGGTGATGAAACAGTTCATAATTGCCTTTTGAGGTTCTCATTCTGAAACAGTAGCTGGTTTTCAGTTCCTGCTGATAATTAAAACCGTCTATTTCTTTTATTTTTTCTATAGACATTCTTTCTGCTTCCATTACAAATTCCAGATCATCGGGATGGATGAGGTCTATAATTTCTTTCAGATGTACAGGATATTTATTGAGGCCATGTATTGCTAAAATATCCTCATCGTGATCACAAGTGATAGTGCTGTCTGCAAAATTGATGACATAATAGTAGAATTTTCCGGGAGCAAAAATTTCTCCGATTATGTTTTCAATGGTAGGAACGGGTAATATTCTGTTGTTATTCTGTAAAATTTCAGGATAGTCATTCCAGACCTTAATAAGGGGATGAGGTTTTTTTGCGTGAGTCAGGTATTTTTTCTTCATTGGTTAATGTTTTCTTAAAAATAATAAAATTATGTTAAATAAAATCACCCTTTTGTGGTATTTCGTGTGGCAGGAAAGTATTGTAGTTTTAAATAACAACTAATGACCATTTCAAAAAAAATTTAATCTGAAAAATAAATAGCCATGAAAACAAAAATTTATCTTTTTCTTGTTGTTATCTACCCATTTTTATTTTGGGGACAAAAACAAAATGAAATCCAACCGGCAGCTAAAGAAAAATTACCAAAGGTATATATAGCTCCTAAGACTGAATTTGTTATATATGATCTTAAGAAAGGAAAGTATAAAAAAGATACTGTAAAAAAGAAGTCAAGTATGTATATTGATTCAACACAGCATATTATTTACGATTTTCAAATAGGAGACTATTCGAAAGATATTCATAAAATAAGAGCACATACACCTGTTGTTTTTAAAATAAAGAATGTTAACCCATTTGTTTATAAGATAACAATTACCCCAAAAGATTCTATAGTTGGCGAATCTAAATTTGATAAAGAATTTATGAATTTTTTTACTGAAAAAGAATTACAAAAAGGTGAAGACAAACTTTCTCAGGAACAGACTGATGCTAGCAATAATGCTCCTAAGCAGGCAGAAGTAATTGTAAATAACGATTTGAAAGGTAATTCTACCGAGAAAAAAGAAAATGGAAAGGCAATTTCTGCAATCGGACAAAATCAGATATTAAATCAGGAAAATCAAAAATCAAAAAATGCTATGGTAATGGCTTTAAGTCAATTAGATTCTTTTGGAATCGATATACTGCGTAAAAATAAAATATCAGTTGCAGAAAGAATTCTAGAAGTAAAGAAAAGTAATGATACCGTTTCTGTAGAGCGTTTAGGGAAGTTAGTTTCTGTATACAACGAAAATAAAAGTAAAATTGAGGATAATAATTCCAAAATAAAAAGTAATGAAGGTCTTATTAATGAAAAGACTAAAGAGTACCAAATTTTATTAGAAGATTTCAACAAAAAATATAAAAATTTTATTGGTGATTGTCGCTACATTTTCGGTTTATTACGTATTACAAAAAAGGTAAATACGATTTCGGAAATACCTGATCTTGATTCGTTAAAATATATAAGAGATTATCAAGCACAAATACAAGCAAGTTCAAAAGAATTATTATCTGGAATAACGCAAATTGATGAGTATAAAAAAAGTTTTTCGGAGTTGAGTGATGCATATGTGAAATTGGTAACCATGAATAATTTGGATCTTATTATGGAAAAAAGTGGTATAGATAAAATTCTTTCTTATCCAAAATTTCAGAAAGAAAAGGCAGATCAGCTTAATATGTGGTTTGTGAAATATCATTCTGATGAAGTTATAAGGCAAGCATTTTCAATAACAACTCAATTGGAAAATTTGGAAAACTATACTGTAAAGTCAGAGCCTTTTCAACCCGAGAATGATATGGTTGAGTTTAAGATTAATATTGAACTTCGAGATAAGACTAAACCTCCCAAAAATGATAAATCAAGAAAGTTCACATATAGACAACCAATTTATGGTGGAACCCGTGTAGATTTTAGTTTGGGATTAGCAGCTGCCTATTACGGAAATGTTTCTCGTTATGAAATAGGTCTTGATAATAAACTTACAACTTTTGAAAAGAAGTTTGTTTCTTCGTCACTTGTTGGGATGGTTACCATGAGTTATAGAAGAACGGGTTATATAGCCTATGGAGGAAGTGCAGGAATGGGTTTAGATGTTGTTGGTGGTAAAATACAAATATCAAATTTTTTCATTGGACCAACAATGTTGATTGGTAAAAAAGATAGGATATTTTTCACTTTGGGTGCATCATTAAAAAATGTAAGAGAATTGAAAGATGGTTATTTAGGTCTTCAAGTGCCTGCGGCTGATGATTTAACATCTTATTCTAGAGATAAATATAGAGTAGGTATATTTGCATCACTCACCTACAGTCTTACAAGGGATGCAAGAGCATTAATTAAAAATCTGCGATAGCTAACTATAACAAAAAAAACCTTCCCATCGGGAAGGTTTTATATTATTGCTTATCGCTTATTATTGCTTATAAAGAAGCAGCGTGTACAAGCATATCAACTAACTTGTTAGAGTAACCCATTTCGTTGTCATACCAAGAAACAAGCTTCACAAAGTTAGGAGAAAGCATGATACCAGCATCTTTGTCGAAGATAGAAGTTCTCTTATCTCCTACGAAGTCCTGAGATACTACAGCTTCCTCAGTATATCCTAGGATACCTTTCAATTCACCTTCAGAAGCAGCTTTGATTACTGAACAGATTTCTTCATAAGAAGCAGCCTTTTCAATTCTCACTGTTAAATCTACTACAGAAACGTCAACAGTTGGTACTCTGAAAGACATACCAGTTAATTTTCCGTTTAGTGAAGGGATTACTTTTCCTACCGCTTTAGCAGCACCTGTAGAAGAAGGGATAATGTTGTTTAGAGCAGCTCTACCACCTCTCCAGTCTTTCATTGAAGGACCGTCAACAGTTTTCTGAGTAGCTGTTGTAGCGTGTACAGTGGTCATTAAACCTTCTACGATTCCAAAGTTATCGTGGATTACTTTAGCTAGAGGAGCTAAACAGTTTGTAGTACAAGAAGCGTTTGATAAGATTTTGATATCATCAGTAAGTTCCTTGTGGTTTACACCCATTACGAACATTGGAGTATCATCTTTAGAAGGAGCAGAAAGGATTACTTTCTTTGCACCTGCAGTAATGTGTTTTGCAGCGCTTTCTTTATCTAAGAATAAACCTGTAGATTCTACTACGTAATCTGCACCGATTTCATTCCACTTTAGGTTGCTTGGATCTTTTTCAGCAGTTACTCTGATTTTTTTCCCGTTTACTACAAGATCATTTCCTTCTACAGAAACTTCACCTGGGAAAATACCGTGTACAGAGTCATATTTTAACATGTAAGCCATGTATTCTGCATTGATTAGGTCATTGATTCCTACAACTTCAATGTTGTCTCTTTCAGTCATTGCTCTGAAAACAAGACGTCCAATTCTACCAAAACCGTTGATACCTACTTTAATTGTTGACATAATAGTTTGTTTTTATTAGATTATAAAAATAATTAGATTGCTAAAATTTTTGAAATCAGTAAAAGATCTTCATTGATTTCGTTATGTTTTTTAATGGCTTCTTCAATCGGCGTATACGTTAGATCATTAGAACGCATTCCTGCCATTACATTGGTTTGTCCTTCCATGAGTCCTGTTACAGCACCATATCCTAGTCTGCTTGCCAAAACTCTGTCTGCACAGCTTGGAGAACCTCCTCTCTGCATATGTCCCAAAATGGCTACACGAATGTCATAATCCGGGAATGTATTTTTTGTTTTTTCTGCAAGTTCATACACATTGGCCAGTTTTTCACCTTCTGCAACCACCACAATGCTTGATGCCTTTCCTGTTTTTTCTGCATTCCGGAATTTTGCAAAAAGTTCATCAATACTGTCTTTTTTCTCAGGAATTAAAATATCCAAAGCTCCTGTTGCCAATCCACTGTTTAATGCAATAAAACCGGCATCACGACCCATTACTTCCACAAAGAAAACTCTGTTGTGGGAAGTTGCCGTGTCACGGATTTTATCAATGGCGTCCATGGCAGTATTCAATGCAGTATCATAACCGATGGTATTATCTGTCCCGAAAATATCATTGTCAATAGTTCCCGGGATACCGATTACTCTGATTCCGAATTCTTCGTTAAAGATTTTGGCACCGGTAAAAGTTCCGTCTCCTCCAATACATACCAATCCGTCTATTCCAAGCTTTACACAGTTGTCGTAAGCTTTCTGACGGCCCTCTTTGGTTCTGAATTCAGCGGATCTGGCAGATTTTAGAATCGTTCCACCCTGGTTGATTATATTTTTTACGGAACGTGCTCCCATTCTCAGGAAATCATCGTTGATAAGGCCATTGTAACCTTCTCTTACTCCGTAACATTCGATATTATAGTAATTGGCGGTTCTTACTACCGCTCTTAATGCCGCATTCATACCCGGAGAGTCACCTCCTGAAGTAAGAACTGCAATCTTTTTTACAGCACTCTCTTTCATCAAGTAAAAAATTTCGAACACAAATTTACAAAAACAAGTTCAGATTATCGTAGTAACTTTCCAATAGTTTTGAATATAAATTATTAAAAGCTTCTGAAGTTTGTAGGTTTAAAAAAATATCGCGCAGTTTTTGTTTCCGCAGCATTCACGTCAAGATCGTACCAGGGCGTAAAATAGGGATTAAACGGATTGGAAAGTACATGAGCCGACTGAGCCGGTGTAAATCCCTCACTCAATAAAAATAATCTTTCTCCTTTCTGATTTTCGCAGACCCCGGAAATAAAAACGATATGTCCCGGACTGCCTGGTGTAATCAGAATATCTCCCGTTTTCAGATCAGAATTCCTCATTACAGGCTTTGTTTCTTTGTTTAATGAAATCGTTCCGGCATAATTAAAAATCAGATCCAGATAATTTCTGAAACTCTCATAAGAATCATCAAAAGTTGCAATTTTTCTGAAGTTGACTGAATTTCCATTAACAAAAGCTCTCGTTCCGTTTTTATAATCGTTCCAGCTGAGAAGATCACCGCTTGTAAAATGAAATTTAATCTCGTCAAATTTTTTCGACTTATAAAGATATTCAGCCCTTATCCGGATGGCGGCATCAGCACATTGCTGCAAATCTTTATTTCCGGTGTCTATATCAAAAACAGCTTCATGAAGATGCTGGGTAGAAATAGGCGTCCCATCATATTTTACAATCTGGCTGCCGTAAGGTTTCAATTTAAAATTTTCGATAAAATGCCCGAAAGAATCTGGTTTTTCTTCAACCCATTCATAGCCTTCTGGCGGAGAAAATCTTTCCCGGATGGTATTTTTATCTTTATGAATCTTTAAAGAATTTTCTGTGATTAAATGTTCGTTCTTATCTGGCTCGGCTAGCTGGCGATCTGATGATTTTTCTTTTATACAGCCTGTGAGAATTAAAAACGCTGCGATTCCGGTGATAATATTTTTCATGTGTTTTTAGTGAACACAAATATCATTTTTTTTCGCTTACCTGCCAATATATTACAGGAAAACTTATGGGTTCAGTAGTTCATCTTTCTCAGGAATCAACAGTTTTCCCCAATCATTCAGCTGCCAGAGGATTTCCACCAGTTTTTCGCCCAGTTCTGTCAGTGTGTATTCTACCCTTGGAGGGAGTTCATTAAAAGATTGTTTTGTTAAGATACCATCTTCCACCATTTCATTCAGCTGCTGATTGAGAACTCTCCTGTCAAGCTTAGCAATACCCCGCAAAAATTCACTGGGACGTTTTTTCCCTTCATTAATCTGCCAGACGATAGGAATTTTCCATTTTCCACTAATGGTATTCACTGCAACTTCCAATGGACAAATTTTATTTTCTTCAGCTCTTTCGTTTGTTTCCATAAAATTGACTTTTTTATCCCTATGGGTGAAAAATATGCGGTATTGTTTTTGTGCGCCTACTTTCAGACTTTTGTAAAGATAATCATTAAAATAGTATGGCAGAAAAACGAAAAGGAGCCCGTTCCATCAAAGATATTCCACCAGATATTCTGGAGAAGCTGAACAGAGGAGAAATTGAAACCGCCAATCTTACAGAATGGCTGGCAGTAGATCAAAGGCTGCTGCTGGAAAATTTACTATTGCAGAATAATCGTAAAGATTACCTGAAACCGATTTTAGAAAATGTAGACCAGCTGAAAAAACAAACGGTGAATACCATTAATGAAACCATCGGAATTGGCCTGCTTCATCTGGCTGTAAAAAATAAAGATGATGAATTTCTTATGAAGCTGGCAACCCATCCGGCAGATCTTGTACGGTGTTGGGCAGCTTATACCATTGGAAGAAATAATGATTTAAAACTAAAAGAAAAATTAGATAAAATTCAGTCATTTGCTTCTGATTCCCATTTTGGAGTGAGAGAAATCTGCTGGATGGCTGTACGTCCGGATATTTCCAAAAATCTGGAGGAAAGTTTATCTGTTTTATCAGAATGGACAATGCATGAGAATGAAAATGTGAGACGTTTTGCCAGCGAATCTACAAGACCTAGAGGAGTCTGGTGCGAGCATATTAATGTTTTAAAACAAAATCCGGGACTTGGATTGGAAATTCTGGAACCTTTACGATCCGATTCATCCCGATATGTACAAGACAGCGTTGGAAATTGGCTCAATGATGCCAGTAAGTCACAACCTGAATTTGTAGTGGAAATCTGTGATGAATGGCTTCGGGAAAGTCCAACAAAAGAAACACAGTACATCGTTAAAAAAGCCCTGCGAACCCTTAAAAAGTAAGAGTTATCCACAAAAAATGAATGCAGATATAATTCGTTATCGCATACATTACATATTTTCAGACTTTTAAAAACCATTTTTCTTCGTTGGGTAGGTAATATTCTGCTCTTTTTTCTGATAAAAATAAGATTTAAAAAATTTTAATATTAACTGAATGTTAACTAAAAAGTTATCCACAATATGGATTTTCGATGAGTGGGGATTATATATTACATGAAATGAGTTGATTAAATAATTGGCTTCACAAAAGAACTGAAAATGATCTATTTTTTAGTCGAAATAAAAAGTTATCCACAATATGGAATTTCACTACCATTTTTCAGTCAGATATTTCCAATATCTTTTCGGAACATGCTGAATATGGAGTTTTATATTTTTTCTTTCCACAATATTGGTTTTTGTGAAATAGCGCTGCCAAAGTACCTGATAGTTCTTCTCTTCATCATGGAACTTTTGCTGATAATGATGGAGATCAATTTTTTCATCGGGGTAGAAAAATTCACAATCATCCAGATCATAGAAAAGTCCATAGTTTCTTCGAAGGTCATAGATCATCCATTTTTGATCCTGGTACCGGTCTTTAAAATGTTTTCTGATTAATGGGAGCACATTGAAGTCGGGATCTATTTTAGCGAAAAAAACATCATCTTTCATTTTTTCAAAACGGACAAAAGCAGTCATTCTGTGTCTTTCCCGGTCTACAGATTTGCAGATTTTTGAAATTTTTAAAACATCAGAATCAGCAAAATTTTCAAGAATATTGTCTTCCGGATGTTTTACTGATTGCCTTACCGCAGATAAGGTGAGGTTTTCAAGATCCGGATCTTCAGATAAAAAAACTTTTAAAAGTTTGTAAATCCCCGGTTTCCCAATATTCTGCTCCAGTTTATTCAGAACCCTTTCAGATTTGTCTGTTTGTGTAATGACCTCATGAATTTCCGCAAAAATATTTTCCTGATGAAATCTTTCTTTACTTGCAATCTCCACATCTTTATAACGGTATTCGAAAACTTCAAATACTGCAGTTAAAAGGCCGTCAAAACTTCCATCATAGAGCAAGGTTGTCATATATTTAATTTACAATTTATTTGTGCTTGTCATTCTGAATGAGATAAATGAGGTGAAGAATCTGGTTAATTGAAGAGATTCTTCCTTCGTCAGAATGACAAATGTGCTGTTAAGTCGAAGTAATAAATTAGTGGCCATTCGTGAACATATTAGTGTTATTTGTGTTTAATATCAGAATCAAAATAAAGTCAGCTGTTGTGAAAACTGATTATGGAATTTGGATGAGCTTCCACCTATTAGCAATCTTCTGAAATTTTTATCCGTTAGATATCTCAGATAAGCATTACCCGCATTAAAATCAATGAAATATTTTGCACGGTTCACAGCCGCTCCCAGTTTTTTTAAATGATCTATGGTTAAAATCTGAAAACGCCTTGCACTCACAATTTTCTGAGCCGTTTTTACTCCAATTCCCGGAATTCTTAAGATCAACTGATATTCTGCGGTCTGAAGGTTAATGGGAAACTGATCAAGATTTCGCAGTGCCCAGCTTAATTTCGGATCTACTTCCAGATCCAGGAATGGCATATTCGGGTCTAAAATTTCTTCCGCTTTAAAACCATAGAATCTCATCAGCCAGTCCGACTGATACAATCTGTTTTCCCTAAGCATGGGAACTTCCGTCGTTAAAGAAGGCAGCCTCTGATCTTCCAACACCGGAACATATCCGGAATAGTACACCCTTTTCAGATTAAAATTTTTATAAAAATGATCAGCAACTTTAATGATCTGTAAGTCATTTTCATTGGTTGCACCTACAATCATTTGTGTAGACTGTCCGGCAGGAGCAAACTTGGGAACTTTTTTCAGAATCTTCTTTTCATCCTTATATTGAATGATCCCTTTTTGAATATACCTCATCGGGCTGATCATATCCTGTCTGTTTTTTTCAGGAGCCAACAATTTTAATCCGCTTTCGGTCGGAATTTCAATATTTACGGATAAACGGTCTGCATATAAAGCTGCTTCCTGCATCAGATCATCACTCGCTCCCGGAATAGATTTAAGATGAATATACCCATTAAAGTTTTCTTCCAGACGCAGTTTTTTAGCAACCCTTACCAATCTTTCCATCGTGGTATCGGCATTTTTGAATATTCCTGAACTCAAAAATAAACCTTCAATATAATTTCTTCGGTAAAAATTGATGGTAAGATCTACCACTTCTTCTACTGTAAAAGCAGCTCTTTTAATATCATTGGAACTTCTGGAAACACAATAGGCACAATCATAAATACAATGATTGGTCAATAGAATTTTAAGCAGAGAAACACATCTGCCGTCTTCCGTATAGGTATGGCAAATCCCGCTCGGAGAACTGTCTCCTAAAGCTCCTTTTTTATTCTTTCTCGTACCTCCGCTTGATGAACAGGAAACATCATATTTCGCTGCATCTGCAAGGATTTCAAGCTTTTCTTTAAGGCGGTCAAAATTCATATTTTTAAGTGATTGATCTATTTTGTATCAAGATAATAATTTAATATTGTTCAAATTTAGTTCCAAAATTGATAAATGTCAATCTTTTTTCATAGAAGTTATCAACAAAAAAGAGTCTCAAAATCATTATATTTACGGCTCATTAAAGTTTATATCATGAATCATAAACCAATCGAAGGTTTTTCCAAGCTTCCAAAGCAGGGGAAAATCGAATGGCTCGTAAACGAATATCTTGAAGGAAACCAGGAATATCAAAATATATTAAAACAATACTGGAATGATGATGCAGATCTTCAGAAGCTTCACGAAGAATTCTCTGAAAATACCATCTCTAATTTTTATATGCCTTACGGAATTGCTCCGAACTTTTTAATTGACGGAAAACTATTGGCACTTCCAATGGCCGTTGAAGAAAGTTCTGTAGTAGCAGCAGCTTCCAAAGCCGCTAAATTCTGGATCGACAAAGGAGGTTTTAAAACGACTATTATTAATACCGAAAAGCTGGGACATACCCACTTTATTTTTAATGTAGAACCTCACAAATTATTACATTTCTTTAATTTCAGTTTAAAGAAAAAATTATTTGAAACAACGGAAGATATTACGTCCAACATGAGAAAACGTGGTGGAGGTATTCTTAATATCAGCTTGGTGGATAAAACAGCAGAAATGCCAAATTATTACCAGTTGAAAGCAAGCTTTGATACCGTAGATTCAATGGGGGCAAACTTTATTAACTCATGCCTTGAGCAGTTTGGAAAAACGCTGAGACAGGAAGTGGCTACCAGCGAAGATTTTACCCAGGAAGAAAAGAATTCACTGCAGATTGTAATGAATATTCTTTCCAATTTTACCCCTGATTGTATCGTAAGAGCTGAGGTTTCATGTAAAATGGAAGATCTAAAAGATGACAGCGGGATTTCTCCTGAAGAGTTTGCTGCTAAATTCAAACAGGCCGTTACCATTGCAGAAATTGAACCTTACCGCGCAACCACTCACAATAAAGGAGTCATGAATGGGGTAGATGCTGTGGTAATTGCTACCGGAAATGATTTCCGAGCTACAGAAGCCTGTGCACATGCTTATGCTGCAAGAGACGGACAATACAGATCTTTGACCCACTGTACAACTGATAACGGTGTATTCAGATTCTGGATTGATCTTCCGATTTCTGTAGGAGTAGTAGGAGGACTTACCAATCTTCACCCTTTGGTAAAATTTTCTCTGGCACTTCTTGGAAAACCTTCTGCACAGGAATTGATGAGTATTCTTGCCGTTTCTGGTCTTGCACAAAACTTTGGTGCTTTACGTTCTCTGGTGACCACAGGAATTCAGAAAGGACATATGAAAATGCACTTACTGAATATTCTGAACCAGCTGGGAGCTACCGAAGAAGAAAAGCAGTACTTTGTGACGTATTTCAAAGACAAGACGGTAAGCCACCATGAGGTGATCAATGAATTTAACAGAATGAGAGGAAACTAATGTTACAGATCATTTTGCCCATCGTATTCCTTGTTTTTGGATTTTTTCTAAAAAAAACAAATAATGAAGGTTTCAAAAGTTCCAAGAAATTTGCCAATATGTTTATCATACTGGGAATTTCCACACTGGTTGCCAAGTTCATTTTAATGTACTTAAAATCAAAATAGTGAAAAAGAGTATTGTATTTTTCTTATTGATTTCAGGATTAAGTTTTTCGCAGCAGAAAGATTTAAAAATAAATAATTTGCAGCCCAAATCAGAAAACTTTGTGTTTCCAGTTGTTTCTTACGCAGGAAATCCCGTGGTTGCCAATAAGATCAATACATTTCTTCAGGTAAACGAACTGGAATATATTCCGAATTCAGGAGGAAATCCTTTTAAACTGGCTTCTACCGCTACGAATTCCTATTCCAATTATGTTTATTTTTATGATTGGAAAAAATTGGAAACCCCTAAAAATATTTTAAGTATAAATATCAATGGAGAAGCTTCGGGAGCCTATCCGGAAGAATTTTCAGACTGGAAAAATTTTGATTTGAGGACAGGAAATTATATCAATGCTGAGGCTTTATTTCAAACAAGTGCTTCCAAAACGGTTGCAGGTTTGATTCAGAAAAAAATCAAAAAAAGAGTCGATGACTTTCTCGTAAAATTAAAATCCGAAAAGAATCCGTCAGAAGAAGTTCAGGAGCAGATTGGCTTATATGAAGGATGTTTCATGGATTATACTTTGAATGGCATCCGATATTTTTTTGGAAAGGATAAACTCACTTTTGTAGCAGGCAGATGTTCCAATCATGCGATGCGGGCTTTAGATGATCTGGGAAGCCACGAACTTGAATTCACTTATAAAGAAATTGAAAAATACCTGAGCGTTTATGGAAAGAATCTGATATCAGGTTCTGAAAAGGTGGGTCAAACGGGTCCCGGAAATAAATTATACAAAGGAAAAATTGACGGAAAATATCCTATCACAGTTTTGTTTAATGAAATCAATGAGGATGATTCTTTTTCAGCAACCTATTGGTATGACAAGAATAAAAAGCCGGTCAATTGGAGAGGAGAATTTGTCCATGACCATTTTTCTATCACAGAAGATGATTACCACAGTGAGGAACTGAAGGAATGGATACCAAAAGCCTTAATAGAAGCTGATTTGAAAGGAAATAAAATCATCGGAACGTGGCAGGATCATAAAACAAAAAAATATTTAACCCTAGAATTAGAAGAGTTATAAAATGAAAACAATTACTTTAGTTTTTGGAACCGTTTACGGAATGGTTTCTGTAATCCTGGGTGCATTCGGAGCGCACGCTTTAAAGAAAATATTAGCCGTGGAAAGACTGGAAAGTTTTGAAACAGGAGTAAGATACCAGATGTATGCAGCTTTTTTCCTGCTGATCATCGGGTATATCTTAAAATTCGAAACCTCTGCGGAGAAATGGACTTCCATTTTAATGATTGCAGGAACACTTTTATTCTCCGTAAGTATCTATTTCCTGAGCATGCAAGATTATCTGGGAATGAATCTTAAATTCTTAGGCCCTATCACTCCGCTTGGAGGTCTGATGATGATCTTAAGCTGGGGGATGCTGATCTTATATTTTGCTAAAAACAGAATATAAGAATGAAGATTAACAGAAGAAGACGGTTAATACGAACATTCAATCTCTTAGATCAACCTATCAGATTCAACCCGTTTGTGTTCAGCCGTACTTTTTTTATGTGGGCGGTTACAGGTCTTGTGGGCGGAATTATCGCCGGAGGATATTGGATCGTACTGGAACATTTTACAGAATTTTTAGCCGGATTTCAAGGCTGGCAGGTAATTCCAACCATGGCAATCTGTGGTTTGCTGGCTGGATTGGTGATTCATTTTATTGGTGATCCGGGAGAAATTCATTTGATTGTTAATAACATCCGATTCAATAAAGGAAAACTGGAACCGAAGAATAATCCTTCCATGATTCTTTCTTCACTCTTTTGTGTAGCTTCTGGGGGAAGTTTAGGTCCTGAAGCACCATTGGTACAAGTCACCGGATCTACGGGAACCTGGCTTGGAAAAATTTTCAGGCTGAAAGGGGAAGAGCTGAGGTCTTTGAGTATTGCCGGTATGGCATCCGGTTTTACGGCATTATTCGGTGCTCCGCTTGGAGGAAGCCTTTTTTCTCTGGAAATTCTGCATCACAAACATGCTGTAGAATATTATAAAGCTATTATTCCTGCTTTGGTAGCCAGCTGTTTCAGTTATCTGATGTTTGCTTTGATTATTCATTTGGGAATCGGGGCAACATGGGATTTAAAAGCTTACCATTATACAGGAGTCTATGATTTTGCTTATGCTACTGCATTTGGAATTGTAGGAACTTTATTCGGCTGGATTTTCATTTTTGTAGTCAAATTTTTTAAAAAGATTTTTGAATACAGAAAATTTCCGATTTATATTAAAACATTCGTAGGTGGAATTATTTTAGGAATTATCGCTTATAATTTCCCCATTACAAGATACTTCGGACATAATGAAATCAATCAGCTGATCGGAGGGAATTTCGGACTGAATTTTTTAATCCTGATTCTTGTGTTTAAAATATTAGCTATAGCTATTACAGTAACTTCCGGATGGAGAGGAGGTTTCATTATTCCTTTGTTCTTTGTAGGAACTACATTGGGACTGATTATTCATAATCTATTTCCGGTAGTAGATACCACTTTAGCCATTGTAAGCTGTATGGCAGCTATCAATGCATGTGTGACAAGAACCCCGATGAGTACAACGATTATTTTAGGAACACTTACCGGATTTACCTATTTTGTTCCGATATTATTTGCCAGCCTTACCGGATATTTCCTGGCTCCGAAAATTCCGTTTATCGGATCGCAGTCTGAGAAATTAGCGGAAGAATAAAGGAAAATAGACGGATATGTTAAAAATCAAGTCCATCAGACTTTAATTTTTAAGTCAATAAACTTGAACTTCCGTGTCTTTTTAGTAAATTTGTCAACCTTTAAATATTAAAATAAAATAATAAAAATAATATGAATCTTCACGAGTATCAATCAAAAGAGATTTTATCAAAGTATGGAGTAGCTATCCAACGTGGTTTCGTTGCAAACAACGTAGATGAAGCTGTAGCAGCTGCTGAAAAATTGACTGCTGAAACCGGAGCACAGGCTTGGGTTGTAAAAGCACAGATTCACGCAGGTGGTCGTGGTAAAGGTGGGGGTGTTAAGTTTTCTCCAAACATGGATAAACTTAAAGAAAACGCTCAGAATATCATCGGAATGCAGTTGGTAACTCCACAAACTTCTGCTGAAGGTAAAAAAGTACACTCTGTTTTGGTTGCAGAAGATGTTTATTATCCTGGAGAATCTGAAACTAAAGAATTTTATGTTTCTATTCTTTTAGATAGAGCTGAAGGGAAAAATACAATCGTATATTCTACTGAAGGTGGTATGGATATTGAGCACGTTGCTGAAGTAACTCCTCATTTGATCCACAATGAATTAATTGATCCAGCAATCGGTCTTCAAGGTTTCCAGGCTAGAAAAATTGCTTTCAACCTAGGTCTTGAAGGAAATGCATTCAAAGAATTTGTGAAATTTATTTCTTCTCTTTACAATGCTTACACAGGAATTGATGCTTCTCTTTTCGAAATCAACCCTGTATTAAAAACTTCTGATAACAAAATTATCGCTGTAGATGCTAAAGTAACTTTGGATGACAACTCATTGTTCCGTCACAAAGACTTAGCTGAGCTTAGAGATACAAGAGAAGAAGATCCAATGGATGTAGAAGCTGGTGAAGCTGGTCTTAACTTCGTAAAACTAGACGGTAACGTTGCTTGTATGGTAAACGGTGCTGGTCTTGCAATGGCAACTATGGATATCATCAAATTATCTGGTGGTAACCCAGCTAACTTCCTTGACGTAGGTGGTACTGCAGATGCTCAGAGAGTACAGACTGCTTTCGGAATCATCTTAAGAGATCCAAACGTAAAAGCTATCTTGATCAATATCTTCGGAGGTATCGTAAGATGTGACAGAGTTGCTCAGGGGGTTGTAGATGCTTACAAAGCTATGGGTAGCCTTCCGGTTCCATTGATCGTAAGATTACAGGGAACTAACGCTGTGGAAGCTAAAAAATTAATTGACGAGTCTGGTCTTCCTGTACACTCTGCAATTACTTTAGAAGAAGCTGCAAACAAAGTAAAAGAAGTTTTAGCTTAATCTAAAATTTTCAGATAAATAAGAAAAACCGTTTCATTTTTTGGGACGGTTTTTTTTGTTTCTAAATCTGGAAGTATAAATTTTTTTGTAAGAATTTTCTTGGATTAAATTTTACCACAGATCACGCAAATCCCACAGATTTTTATTAAGATCCATATCACCTAAAGAATTAATATGTGATATACAGGATGTAATTTTATCGGAGATAAAATCCTTGCGTCTTAAAATTGAAATAGTAGAGAGGGAGATTAATTGCGCCTTTGCGGTATCTAGCCTTTATGAATAGAGTTTCATCTACAAAATCAGTGTGAGGTGCTTCTTAATTAAAAGATATTAAGAGGGAAAAATTGTGCCTTTGTGAATCCCAAACCTTATAGGTTTATATTTATCTCCTCTGTTAATCCTCATAAAAAAGACCACTTCAATATTTGAAATGGTCCTTATATTTTTAAATGATTTTACTTATCCTGATGGCTTTCCGGTAAAATATTCTCTCCGCTTGTAATACTAATACTTGTAGGCGTTACCAGCTGAATTTTATCCGTATCAAAACGGTCTTTAATCCCTAAATAGGCCTTACTTCTTATTTGAGCAAGATTAGCACCTACTTTTATCCAGAATTTTACCTGTAGGTTAAATGCTCCCTGTTTAAGGTCTGTAAAAATTACTTCTATAGTGTCCAGCTTATCCACATTATCAAGGTTTTTAATTACCTCCATAATTCCTTTCTGTGCTTTTGTGATATCTTCATCCGCCGGAATTTCAAAATTTAAAATAATCCTGCGTTGTGGTGAAGCGGTAATATTGTAGAAAGGAGCATTGAAAACAACCTGATTGGGAATATATGCCTTCTTTCCATCATCAGTAAGAAGTTTTGTGGTTAAAAAACCAATTTCCTGCACTGTACCAGAATGTGCTCCAATGGTAATATAATCTCCCACTTTATAAGCTTTATCAATACCAATCAGCATTCCGGAGAAAATACTGGAAACAAGATCTTTCAAAGCAACCCCGGCAATAACCCCGGCAACTCCTAAACTTCCGATAAACTTCCAGAGAAAACCGCTGAAACCCATTATTTCAAGAGCAATAAAAGTTCCCATCAGCATAATCAGGAATCTGAAAATACTGATCAAGGTAACTAATGAACTTTCTTTTTGACTTTTCGGGAAAAATTTATGAAATAGCTTTACAGCTCCTTTGCTTAAATATTTACTGGTAATCAGAAAAAATGTAAACACTAAAATTCCGACAATCAGTTTGGGAGTAAGCGCAGCAAATGTCACATACCAACTTTCCAATACTTTATAAACCACATCTACATACCTGAGGCTCGTTTTCTCCATGAATAAAAATTTTAATTAAATATATAAATTTTCATCAAAAAATTTGCCAGTTCCAAAAAGTCTACTAAATTTGTAGACTATAAAGAAAGAACAATATGTCAATCAAACTAGGAGATACAGCACCCAACTTTCAGGCAGAGTCATCTGTAGGTGACATTAATTTTTATAATTATCTGGGAGATTCCTGGGGAATTCTGTTTTCGCATCCTGCAGATTATACGCCGGTATGTACTACAGAGCTGGGATATACTGCTAAACTGCAGTCTGAATTTGATGCCAGAGGAACCAAAGTAATTGCTTTGAGTGTAGATGGGGTAGAAGATCATCAAAACTGGGTGAAAGATATTAATGAAACCCAGAATACGACTGTTCTGTTTCCTATTATTGCAGATAAAGACAAAAAAGTTTCCGAGCTGTATGATTTTATTCATCCGAATGCGTCTGCAACTGCCACTGTACGTTCTCTCCTGATCATTGATCCCTCTAAAAAAGTAAGACTGATTATTACCTACCCAGCCTCCACAGGAAGGAATTTTGAAGAGATCCTTAGAGTGCTGGATTCTTTACAGCTGGTGGATAACTATCGCGTGGCTACGCCTGTTAACTGGGAAAATGGGGAAGATGTTATTATTCCGCCTACTATTTCTACAGAGGAGGCCAGAGAGATATTCCCAAAAGGTGTAACGGAAATAAAACCGTACTTAAGATACACCCCACAGCCTAATGCATGATTTATTTGATTTTTTATAGTTTAGTTTTAATTTGTACGAAAATCGCCTCGAAAAATTTTTCGAGGCGATTTCATTTTTTTATAAGTATTTCAGTGATTACTTAACGTCGTTGATGATTTGCTTACCTTTAGAGGTTGGAAGATAAATCTGGAATCCTAAACCAAAAGTAATTTTGTTTGTATATCCACCGCTTCCGAATCCTGCGTTAGCATCATATTTTACTAAACCTTCCAATCCGATGTTCGGAGTGATGAAGTAAGAATAACCAGGTCCGAATCCAAAGTTAAGACCGTTGGAAGAAGACCCTCCTTTAGAGATAGATGTACCTCCTATACCTAAGTTACCTTCTAAGAACCATCTTCCGTGGTGTAGCAGGTTATTTACACCTTGCTCTCCCGGGTTAAGATAGTAACGTCCTAATGCCCCTACGTTATATGTAAAAGTAGTTGGTGCATCTTTAGCTCCTTTGAAACCTAAATCTACATAACCTCCTAATGCAACATTGTCTTCAATGAAATAGGCTCCTTTAGGCTGAATATTAAAATCATAACCACCTCCTTTGTTTAAACCGAAGTTGGCTCCTGCAAGGTTACCACCTACCATCCAATTACCTTTCTGAATCTGAGCGTTTGCAGTTGCTGTTAAGCCTGCTACGGCTAATATCCCTGTTAAAATAAGTTTTTTCATAATTTATTATTTTAATAATTAAATGTTTATTATTCACGAATTATAGAAAAAACAATAAATGTGCCATAATCTTAATTTTAGGTAATTTTTCTAAATAAACGTTAATGTAATTAAGGATATATATATTATTTTTTTAACATATTCATTGAGAATTCTGTAAACATAAAGAAAATAAAACAGAGGTTTTAAAATGAAAATGATAAAAATAGTTGTCAGATCATTAATCTTCCAAAATGCTTTTTTTCTTTGCGTAGTTTCCTGATTATTTTAAATAAATAAAAGAATAAGAGAAATAATTAATCCTGCAATAGTAAACTTGATACCACGTTTGAATGCTTTTGTTTTAGGATTAAACATCCAGAAGCTGGAAATCACAAAAAAGAAAAGAGAAACCCCGAAGAATACGCTTAAAGGAGAGATAGCATCTTTGGATTGTGACTTGTGAAGAGAAACCATCTTATCCAGTACGAAAGGCAATTCCTTTTTGGTATATTTTGCTTTTCCTGTGGCGCTGTCGTAAGTTCCCTGTTTAAAATAAAGAACGCTTCCTTCTGTTTTTTCCACTTCCAGACCTTTCATCTTCAGCTCTTTTTTCAGTTCTTTCTCAGAAAGATTGGCTGCGATGCTTTTTTCATACTTCTTTTCGTTCTTCAGAAAATCTGTGTCTCTGTACACCAGAAGAATCCCACTTAAAGAATATACAGCCATGATCCCGGCAAGAAAATATCCCAGATAACGGTGTGTAATTCTCATGAAGCTTCTTGTGTCTTTAATCTTATCCATATCTTTTTGTTTTGTTTTTGTTTTAAAATTTCAAAAGTGGAAACTGCAACATTGCAATTTCCACTTTTCATGAAAGAATTATTATATAAAGACTTTTAAAGTCTGTATGTCAGCGTGAAATAATAGTTTCTTGGTGTAATTGGATTCACTGAATAGTTTTCGTGAACATTATAGTTTACAACATCAAATAAGTTACCCACTTTCCCTTGAATAGAGAATTTATTCCACTCGTAGCCAACTGAAACGGAAACAGTGGTGTAATCTTTTAGATCAAACATTCTGCTCACATTGTTTCTGCTTGTATTGGTTGATTTTGTATCATTCCATCCAGCGATTCTGTCTCCGATGTAGTAAACTCCGGCTCCAATTTTCAACCCTTTTACATAGTTTGTAAATTTATAGAAAACGGAAGCATTTGCTGTTGTAGCAGGCGTTCTTACCAGTCTTTGGTTTTCAACATATCCCTTTTCAGGAGTGTCTGTATAAACAGAATTGTTATAAGAGAAACCTCCGATGATGGATAAGTTTTCCGTTGGATTTCCTGTAATGTCCAGCTCTACACCACGGCTTCTCATATTTCCTGCAAATTCTTTAAGATTCGCGTCTGTAGCATTTACCGGAGTTCCGTTTGGAGTAGAAGCAAACCAATAAGTCTGATAATAATTATTGTACATAATCTGGTAAGCCGTAAGGTTAACTGCTAAAGCATTGTTCCAGAAATTCTTTTTAACCCCAATTTCGTATTGATCTACTGTGGATGGTTTTATGCTTTGTTTTGATAAAGCATTTAACTGATTTTGAACCTGCGCAACAGATTGGTTGGTATTTACTGTACCAAACTGATCTGAAGTATATCCTGCATTGGAAGCAAATGAATTTGTATAGGTTGCAAATACTGAAAGGTTTTCATTGGGAGCATAAACCAAACCTACTTTTGGAGAAAATGCATTATCCGCCGTTGAAGAATTTGCTACTTCAAATTTATCATTTAATGTAAAACGAGTAGTTAATGTAGGCATATTCTCTACATAAGACCATCTTAAACCAGCAATAACTTTAAGCTGTTTTGTTAAGCTGATGAAATCCTGTGCGTATATTCCGATTCTTCTTGTGTTGATTCTAGTTCTTGTATTCAGAGTAGAATTTGGCATGCTAATACTTCCCCATGTTGAAGGATCATCTAAATATAAAATATTAGAAGTTGCAGCTAAAGTATATGCATAAGCATCTGCCTGGCTGTAATCTGCATCAGAACCAATTAAAACTTTATGGTTGATTTTCCCTGTGTTGAATTCACCGTTTAAGTTTACCTGCGCAGAAGTATAGTTTTGTTCATTGTATGTTTTACCAAAAGGTCTGTTCCATGAAAGTCTTGTAGCAGTAGGTGAGCTGTAGCCCCATTGTACTCTTTCAGAAGAAAAATAATCTTTAGTATAGTTTTGGTAAGAAGCTGTAGCATTTAAAGACCATCTTTCGTTGAACTGGTGATTAAACGTTACGTTTGTAGAAGCTTGCTGTACATTTTGATATTGCCAGTCAGTTCCGAAGAAAACATTTCTGGAAATATTATCATTCAATCTATAGCTTTGGTCTTTTTCAGTAATCGATCCAAGACCAAAATCAGGTGTGAAATTATTCTTAAGGTAATCTGCCTCTACAATTAATTGAGATTTTTCACTTAAATTAAATAAAAATGAAGGGTTGAAGTAATATTTTTCGGATTGTACAACATCTCTGAAGCTTTCAGCATATTCATAAGCCCCGTTTATTCTGAAAGCAGCATGCTTGGATAATGGTCCGTAAACATCCACTGTTGGTTTGTAAGAATTCCAGCTCCCACCATTTAATCCTATACTTCCGCCAAAATTGAATTTCGGTTTTTTTGTAATCATATTAATAATACCTCCGGCAGCCGTATTTCCGTAAAGCATTGCGTTTGCCCCCTTTAAAACTTCTACTCTTTCCAGACCGCTTACTTCAGGGAAAACTCCACTATTGATCCTTGATCCGTTCTTGAAGATATTATCATTTCCTAAAATGAAACCACGTCCACCAAAGCTGTCCTGGGAATTTCCTCTTGAAGAAGTAACGTACATTCCATTGATATTCTGAAGAACATCGCTCAGCTGTTTTGCCTGCTGCTGCTCAATAATTTCATGAGTAACAATAGCAATAGGCTGTGGGGTTTCCATTATCGTCAGGTTAGATTTTGTTGATAATGGTCTTGCCTGATTAGGATTTCCTGTTTTGTGAAGATTAATATCCTCAATAGTCTGGGTTCTGATAGTGTCGGCTTCAGCATTTTTCATCTGGGAACTTGCTGAAACAGCGACGAATAACAGACTTAAAGAAAGTAGTTGTCTTTTCATTTTATTTTTATGTAGAACAGATTTAAATAAGGCGCAAATGTAAGTATTTGTTTAGAATAGATAAAAATAATTTTATGATTTAAATCATATTCTATCAATAATGGCATGGATTATTTCTATACCTCTTTTGGAGCTGGGAATGAAGTGTTTTTATGAATATATTTGTTAAAAATTTTAATATGCAATTGGTAAAAGCAGGGCTTTGCGCCTTTGGAATGAGCGGAAAAGTATTCCATGCTCCCTTTTTAAAGGAACATCCGGGATTTTTCATTTCTGCTGTAGTAGAAAGAAGTAAAGAAGAGTCAAAAGAAAAGTATCCGGAAGCAACCATTTACCGTTCTGTAGAAGAAATGCTTCAGCAGGCAGATGTAGAGCTGGTAATTATCAATACTCCGGTTCAAACCCATTATGAGTATGCAAAGAAAGCGTTAGAGGCCGGGAAAAATATTGTTGTGGAAAAACCTTTTACAGTAAATGTTTCCGAAGCAGAAGAGCTGGTGCAGTTGGCAGAAGAAAAAGGGTTGTTTCTGAGTGTGTATCAAAACCGAAGATTCGACAGGGATTTTTTACAGGTTCAAAAAATTTTAAATGATAAAAAAATAGGAAATATTAAAGAAGCTGAGATCCGTTTCGACAGATTCCGTACAACACCTAGTGGAAAACAACATAAAGAAAGTCCGGATCAGGTAGGATCAGGAACGCTTCATGATTTGGGTGCCCACCTTGTAGATCAGGCTGTACAGTATTTTGGATATCCTGAAAAACTTTTTGCAGATGTATTTTCTATGAAAGGAAAAGAATTCGCCAATGATTATTTCGAAATCCTCTTATTTTATAAAAATGATCTGAGAGTAAGACTGAAGACTTCTGTTTTCAGTAAAGAAGGTCATTACGCCTATACTATTCATGGTGACAAGGGTAGCTTCTTACAGGAAAGAACAGATAATCAGGAAAATGAACTGGTGGCAGGCGCTATTCCTGTATATGGTAAAGAATGGACACAGCCATTAGACGAACCGGATGGAATTTTAAACTTCCTGAACGACAATTCCGAAACAGAAAGAATTCTGACTTCCAGTGAATCAGGAAATTATATGGATTATTACCAGCAGATCTATGAGCACATTGTTTTTGGATATGTATTGCCGTCTCCGGGAAGAGAGGTTATTCAGAATATGAAAATCATTGATGCTTCACTGGAAAGCGCAAAAGAAGGAAGAATCATTCAATTATAAAAATGTTATTTAATTATAAATGATGAGTTATGAATTATGAATGAATCCAATGGGTTGGAGAGTTAGAGAGTTTAAGGTTGAGTGTAAACGAGTTGAAAACGACTACAATCAACCTTAAACTTTAAACGTTGAACCTTAAATTCATTCATAATTCATAACTATTAAAGGATTTCCTGAAGTTCCAGCCATCTCATTTCGTGATTTTCCAGTTTTTCTGAAACGGATTCCAGGTCTGCAGAAAGCCTGGCTATTTTTTCGTAATCAGATTCATTGTTGAGCTGATCAAGAATTTTGGAACGCTGATCTTCTAATTCAGGCATTTCTTTTTCAATAGTCTCCAGTTCTCTTTGTTCTTTGAACGTTAGTTTTCTTTTAGCACTGGAAGATGTATTGTTTTCTGCTGCGGGAGCTGTTTCTTTTACAGGTTCAGATTTTACTGCTGTATTTTTTTCTAATGCCTCTTCACGGCTTCTTGCTTCTCTGTATTCTGAGAAATTTCCAACAAAATCTCTAATTTTTCCTTCTCCTTCAAAAGCCAGAACATGATCTACAATTCTGTCCATGAAATATCTGTCGTGGGAAACGATAATTAAAGATCCCTGGAATTGCTGAAGGAAATTTTCAAGAACCGTTAATGTAGGAAGATCAAGATCATTCGTAGGCTCATCAAAAATAAGAAAATTAGGGTTCTGATATAAGATATACATCAGGTGAAGCCTTCTCTTTTCACCGCCCGAAAGTTTGGAAATAGGAGAGTACTGCGTCTGATCATCAAATAAGAACAATCTTAAGAACTGTGATGCGGAAAGACTTCTTCCGTTTGCTAAAGGATAAAATTCTGCAATTTCTTTAATGAAATCAATCACACGTTCATCCTCTTTATAAGTAAGCCCTTTCTGAGCGAAATAACCGAAAGATATTGTTTCTCCCGTTTCAATTTCACCCTTGTCAGCCTTTTCAAAACCTTGGATAATATTAAGAAGGGTTGATTTTCCTGCTCCGTTTTTTCCAATGATTCCTACTTTTTCACCACGCTGAAACTGGTAGCTGAAATCTTTTAAAAGGACTTTCGGGCCAAAGCTTTTATCAATATGTTTAAGTTCAAGAATTTTATTTCCCAGACGTTTCATTTCAAAATCTAATTCCAGTCCGTCTTTTCTGGTGTCGGTTTTCGCTACTTTTTCCGTTTCGTAGAAGGCATCAATTCTGCTTTTTGATTTTGTGGTTCTGGCTTTTGGCTGTCTTCGCATCCATTCCAGTTCCTTTCTGTAAAGGTTGTTGGCCTTATCAATAGTAGCATTAAGATTTTCCTCACGGATCATTTTGTTCTCAAGATAAGTGGCATAAGAACCATTGTGAACATAAAGATTTCTATCTTCCATTTCCCAGATAATATCACAGACGCTGTCCAGGAAATATCGGTCGTGGGTTACAAGCAGTAAAGTGATTTTTGCTTTATTCAGGTAATTTTCAAGCCATTCTACCATGTCCACATCCAGATGGTTGGTAGGTTCGTCCATGATAAGAAGAGTATGTCTGTGTTCCGCTCTTGTTTCTGTTAAAAGTTTAGCCAGCGCCACACGTTTGATCTGCCCTCCGGAAAGAGTTCCCATTTTAGCTTCCAGATCCGTAATCTTAAGCTGGGAAAGAATCTGCTTCATTTCATTTTCCAGATCCCATGCCTTATGGACTTCCATATCAGCCAATGCTTTCTCAATAAAATCATGATCAGTAGAGTGAAGTGACTTATGATAATTCTTAAGAGCTAAAATAGGTTTAGAATCCAGCGTCATCATAAATTCTTCAATACTCAGTTTAGGATCATAATTAATTTCCTGATCAAATAATACCACCTGGATATCTTTATTGATGATCGCAGTTCCGCTGTCTGCAATTTCTTTACCCATTAATATTTTCAGAAGGGTAGATTTTCCACTTCCGTTTTTGGCAACAATAGCAATTTTATCTCCTTCATTGATGTGAAAAGTAATGTTTTCAAACAAAACTTTGATGCCGTAAGATTTGGTAAGATTTTCTGCAGAAACGTAATTCATTGGAAATTAATGGTTTGATTTTAATTTTGAATAGAACCGCAAAAATACGAAAATGTAGCCTAAAATTTTCTGTAACAGCTTTTATTAAACTAAGATTTATGATTTTTTAATAGACTGTGTCCATTGCCTGCAAAAACTTATCAGTAAATTTGAGATGCTAAAATTTACACAGTAAAAATATTAATACAAAAATCTGATTGAAGTAATGAAAAAAGTTATTGTCGACATGGATGGGGTAATGGCAGATGTATACCATCAGCTGGTACAATTTGAGAAAAGAGATACAGGAAGAGAAATTGAAATCAGTGATTTGGCTGGTAAGCCTGAAATAGAATCTTTTCCCAACGGAAAAAAACATGTAAATGAAGTAGGGTTTTTCAGAACCTTACCTGTAATGAAAGGAAGCCGCGAGGCAATGCAGTATCTGAATGATAAATATGACCTTTACATCGTATCTGCAGGAATGGAGTTTCCGAACAGTTTGAGAGAAAAATACGACTGGCTGGCAGAACATTTTCCGTTTATCACCTGGGAACAAATTGTTCTTTGCGGAAGTAAAAAAGTAGTGGCAGGAGATGTGATGATAGATGATTATCCTAAAAATTTAGATCATTTTGACGGGCAGAGACTTATATTCACTCAGCCTCATAATGAATTTATAGAAAATGAAACTTACAAAAGAGTTCATACCTGGGAAGAAGTGATGAATATCCTTTAATAGCGGGAAGAAGGAAGCTGGAGGCTGGAAGTTTTATTGCGAAGCTGATTTGAAGGCTGGTTTATTAAGTATTAACTTCTATCTTCCTGCTTCCATCATTCTTTCTCTCCTCTAATCCAGCGTCAGTCTTTTCAACGACCAGGAATTTCCGTTATAAATATCAAGATCTACTTTGGCATTAATGCCATGAACGATCCCGTTTTCTGTAAACTGCCAGAAATCCCACTGATCATCGGGAGAAGGAGTAGGTACATCATTGTAATTGGCCAGCCATAACGGATAGCCTTCAAACTCACCTTTCAGGAAATCTTTGTAATAATGATAGTAGGTATAAATGATAGGTTTCTCACCATAAGCTTCCTCCACAATTTTACACCATACTTTCAGATCTTCAATTAATTTTTTATTGGTTTTACGCTTAGGTATTTTTTCAATATCAAGAATTGGAGGAAGGTCTCCGCTTTCCAGCTTTACGTTTTCCAGAAAATTATTCGCCTGAATTACCGGGTCTTCATCAGCTCTGTAAAAATGGTAGGCACCGCGGATCAGATCATGCTTTTTTGCGCTTTCCCAAAATTCATCAAAATGCTTGTCGGCACTTCGGTTTCCCATGGTAGCACGCATCACTACAAACTCCAGCGGAATAGTCTTGTTGCCAATGCTTAAGCTATCCCATTTGATATCTTCCCTGTTCTGATAGTGGGAAACATCAAAACCATAAGTTTTATCAAGATTGCTGCTTAGTATTCTCTGAATTCTTAAGGATTCCTTTTCGCTGTTATGAAGTTTTTTATGTCTGAATTTATTAAAGTACAGCGCATAATAATAGCTGACGGACTGTCTTAAATAAAGCCCTGTCCCTACCAACGCTATGATTAATATTGCCAATATCACCCATCTTCGGAAAAAATAGTTCTTCCGTCTTGTTTTATGGATTTGTTTGGCAGTTTTTTTGGTGTACTTTTTAGGTGTCATAAAGTTTTGCAAAACTAACTTTTTTCACTGCGAAATGCTAAAATAAAATCAGTAAATTTGTGTATTATGGAAACACGCGAAAAAATCATCATCATTGGAGGAGGATTTGCGGGGCTGCAGCTTGCAAAAACATTGAATAACAAGAACAAAAAAGTAATTGTTCTGGATCGGATGAATCACCATATGTTTCAGCCGCTTTTTTATCAGGTAGCCTCAGGGAGGATAGAGCCTTCCAACATTTCTTTCCCTTTCAGAAAGATTTTTCAGCAGTCCAGAAACACACAGTTCCGCATGACAGAGGTTAAAGAAATAGATCCTGCCAACAATAAAGTCATTACTGACGAAGCAGAATTTACTTACGATAAACTCATTATTGCTACTGGTTGTAAAACTAATTTTTTCGGGAATAAAGATCTTGAAGGAAAAGCTTTTGGAATGAAGAATACCCAGGAAGCCATCAGTATCAGAAATCATGTGCTGATGACCTTCGAAAAACTCATTATTGAAAAAAGCAGAAGCGATGACGGAAACTGGAATATCGTTATTGTAGGAAGCGGACCTACTGGTGTAGAACTGGCAGGTGCTTTTGCTGAAATGAAAAAAGATATCCTTCCAAGAGATTATCCTTACATGAATTTTGATCATCTGAAAATTATTCTTGTGAGCTCTACAGAAAAGCCACTTGCCGTAATGAGCAGTGAAGCTCAGGAAAAATCTGAAAAATACCTAAAAGATCTTGGGGTAACTTTTATGAGCGGAGAAGTGGTTACGGATTATGACGGAGATAAAGTTCATTTAAAAAGCGGAAAAGAAATTCCGTCCAATAATGTCATCTGGGCAGCCGGAGTTACAGGAAATGTGGTAGGAGGCTTCCCGGAAGAAAAATTAGTAAGAAACAGGTATATTGTAGATCGATATAATAAAATAAAAGGTTACGATAATATTTATGCCATTGGGGATATTGCCTATATGGAAACACCAAAATATCCGCAGGGACATCCGCAGGTAGCCAATGTAGCCATTAATCAGGCTAAAAATTTAGGTAAAAATTTATTAAAGAAGACTCAGAATGAATGGAAAGAATATGAGTATGAGGATAAAGGTTCTTTAGCTACTATTGGGAAGCACAGAGCCGTTGTTGATCTCCCATTTATAAAATTCCAGGGATTTTTTGCGTGGTATTTCTGGATGTTTCTCCATTTAATGCTAATTTTGAGCGTTAGAAATAAGCTGGCCATATTCTTCAACTGGATGTGGAGCTATATCAACAAAGATTCTTCTTTAAGATTAATTATTATACCTACTAAGAAAAACGGAACATTACAATGAGAATTGACATAATAAGCGTACTTCCGGAATTGATGGAAAGTCCGTTCCAAGCTTCTATTTTGAAAAGAGCAATGGATAAAGGGCTGGCAGAAGTACATTTTCATCAGCTGAGAGACTGGGCAATCAATAAGCACAGGCAGATTGATGATGAACCTTACGGAGGCGGAGCTGGAATGGTAATGATGATTGAGCCGCTGGATAAATGCATCTCAGAGCTTAAGTCCCAGAGAAATTATGATGAAGTCATCTATCTGACACCAGATGGCGTTACCCTGAACCAGAAAATAGCCAATACACTTTCCATAAAGAAGAACCTGATTTTTCTGTGTGGACACTATAAAGGAATAGACCAAAGAGTAAGAGATCTTCATATTACAAAAGAAATTTCAATAGGAGATTACGTTCTTACAGGAGGCGAACTGGCAGCCTGTGTTCTTGCCGATTCGGTGATAAGGCTGCTTCCGGGAGTTTTGAATGATGAGCAGAGTGCTTTAACTGACAGTTTTCAGGATGATCTTCTTTCACCGCCAATTTATACCAGACCAGAAAGCTATAAAGGGCTGGATGTTCCTAAAATTTTACTGAGTGGTAATTCCGGTAAGATTGAAGAGTGGCGTCATGATGAGGCAGTACGCATCACCAAAGAGAAACGTCCAGATTTATTGGAATAAAAATCATTGAAATTCACCCAGTTCTTTTCTATCGATATTCTTCCATTTGTTATGCAGATAAATGGAATAAAATTTGTTATATATTTATTAAACATTAAAAAATATTAATATTTTTGATTTTATGTGAAATATTTATTTAATAATCGGGGATTTAATGTATTGTCTCAATTTTGATTAATATGTTAAAATTCCCTAATTGTTGAAAATTTGATTTATTATATATGGTATCATTGGTATTTTTATTATATTTGAACTGTTTTTTAACAAGAATTGATTTTCTTTTATAACGTGAATCAATGGAATTTGAAAAAAAATAATAAATTTACAGCGTTAAAAAAAGAACATATATAAACTAAAGTAAAGAAATTAATGTAGATGGAGCTGTTCTCTTTTTATAATGTTGAAAATTTATTTTTACCCGATCCGAAACCTGTCCACAAATTAGATCCTACCCGGTCAGGATTGAGGAATTGGGATGAAAAGAGATATAAAAACAAGCTTTTTAAAATCTCACACGTATTTCAGTTAATGAAAGAAGATAATGGTGTATTGCCATTTATGATTGGATTATCTGAAGTTTCCGGAAGAAAAGTTCTGGAAAATCTCGTGGAGATGGAACCCTTTAATTCGGAATATGGGATTGTACATTACAATTCTATGGACGAAAGAAAAGTGGATGTAGCAATGTTATATGACAAAAATAAGGTAGAGGTTATAGATTCTGAAACCATTACTTTCTTTTTTGAAATAGTAAAGAAAAACACAGGAAATTACGACACAACAAGAGACGTACTTTTTTCAAAAATAAAGTATAAAGGGGAAATTATTAATGTCTTTATCGCCCATCTTCCCTCTAAGCGAGAAAAAGATATTAATAAACCTAAGAGAACCTTTATAATGAATGAGATCCGGGAACGGATTATGAAAATTGTAAATGCAGATAAAGAGCATGTCATATTGTGTGGTGATTTCAACGAAAACCCGGATGATGAAGATTTAGTACAGATTCTCTATGACAATAACCATGAGAAGGTTTTAACGAACCCTTTTCAGCAATTGTTTTCTACAAGAAATTATTCTACTTTTCATTATAAATCTGGATTGCTGTATGATCAGATCATTATGTCAAGATCTTTGCTTGATAATATGACGCTGGCTTTTCAGGATGCACATATATTCAATTCTGAAAAAATCCGCAGCAGAACCAGAAATTTTGAAGGCCGACCTTTCCGAACATATGCTGGTACACGGTATTTAGGAGGATATAGTGATCACTTCCCGGTTTTTGTAAAATTTAAAAGTTTACAGTAAAAAACATAAATAATAAAAAAAGTAGAAAATGAAAAATTCGAGCAACACAAGCTACCATTTAGATTCTATTGACAAAGAAATCATCTATATGTTGATGGATAATGCTAAAACTTCTTTAGCCCACATTTCAAAAAATGTAGGGATTTCCACCACTGCAGTGCATCAAAGAATCAAAAAACTCGAACATGCGGGAGTTATTGAAAATTCAATATCATTTCTTAATCCTAAAAAGATAGGATATAAGGTGATTTCCTACATCGGCGTATTTCTGGATCAGCCAAGCCACTATCCGGAAGTAGTAAAATCTTTACATGACATTAACGAAGTAGTGGAGGCCCACTATACTACAGGAAATTATACAATTTTCCTGAAAGTTCTTTGTAAAGATAATGATCATCTAATGCAGATCCTTAATAAGCTTCAGAAGCTGAAAGGAGTAACAAGAACAGAAACTTTTATATCTTTGGAACAAGGTATTTACAGACAATTGAAAGTATAACGATATGAACATAGCCCAATATTTGGATTCAACTTACCTCAAGACACCAGAACAGTCAGGTATTTCCCATGAAGAAACACTTCAGAAAGATATTCAACTCGCTCAGGAAGCAATAGATAAAGGTATCTTTGCAGTGATGATTCGTCCAGATTATGTATCTGAGGTCAAAAAATATATTCAGGAAAAAAATTCAAATGTTGCAGTAGGAACTGTAATAGGCTTTCACGAAGGAAACTATTCTATTGAAGAAAAGCTTGCAGAAGCATCCAAAGCAATAGAAGATGGTGCTGATGAATTGGATTTTGTGATTAATTATAACGCTTATCTACAGGGAAATTTACAATTGGTAAAAGAAGAATTTGTAAAATGTACGAGATTATCTCTTGAGCATCATAAAATAGCAAAGTGGATTATTGAAATTGCTGCTTTGACTCATGAACAGATTGCAGATCTTACTAAAAATATTTCTACCTGGGCAGAGGAAAACTTCTCTGAAAATGATTGGCCAAAGATCTTTGTTAAATCTTCCACAGGTTTCTATGAAACTACTGACGGAAAACCTAACGGAGCAACCTTTGAAGGAATCGCTATTATGCTTGAAAATGCAGGGAAACTTCCTGTAAAAGCGGCAGGCGGAGTGAAAACTCCTGAAGATGCAGAGAAAATGATCAGCATGGGAGTAAAGAGAATCGGAACTTCTTCAGCATTAGCATTAATTCAAAATGAATCTTCATCAGAAGGATATTAATTTAAATTTTAAATCATAAAAAAAACCATCAGTTTTACTGATGGTTTTTATTTTTATGCCTGTGCCTGAAATTCTTCGTAGAACTGTTGGGTTTCCTGAATTAAGCTATTCATTTCTTCCAATGTGAAAACCTCCAGGAATTTTTTTCTGAACTCCTTAAAGTGAGGAATTCCTCTGAAATAATTGCTGTAATGCTGTCTCATTTCTACCAATCCTAATCTTTCACCTTTCCATTCTACACTCCATTCCGCATGCTGACGAACGGCCAGTAAACGGTCTGAAATTGTAGGTTCAGGTAAATGCTCACCAGTTTTAAAGAAATGCTTGATTTCATTAAATATCCATGGGTAGCCGATAGCAGCACGGCCTATCATGATGCCGTCACATGCGTACTTTTGTTTGTATGCTAATGCTTTTTCAGCTGAATCTATATCTCCGTTTCCAAAGATTGGAATCTCAATATTAGGATTTTGTTTAATTCTTGAAATATGTTCCCAGTCTGCTTCCCCTTTGTACATCTGAGCACGGGTTCTGGCATGTATAGTTAAAGCTTTGATTCCTGTTTCCTGCAGACGTTCTGCTACTTCATCAATATTGATGGTGTGGCTGTCCCATCCTAAACGGGTTTTTACGGTTACAGGCAGGTGGGTAGAGCTTACAACAGCTTTTGTAAGGCGAACCATTAAGTCAATATCCTTCAAAACACCGGCTCCCGCACCTTTGCAGACTACTTTTTTTACAGGACATCCGAAATTGATATCTACCAGATCCGGATTTACGGTCTCCACAATTCTTGCAGACATAGCCATTGCCTCTTCATCTCCACCAAAAATCTGTATACCTACGGGTCTTTCATAATCGAAGATATCCAGCTTTTTACGGCTTTTAATAGCGTCACGAATCAATCCTTCGGAAGAAATAAATTCCGAATACATTAAGTCTGCACCGTGCATTTTACACAAACGTCTGAACGGAGGATCACTTACGTCTTCCATTGGAGCCAGCAAAAGTGGAAATTCCGGCAGTTCTATGTTGCCTATTTTTATCATGGTGCAAATTTACGAAATTTTGAAAAAACAATATTTTATAAATTTAAATAGATATGTATTTTACTTCTGCTGATTTATTTAAGGGATTTTTTATGGAAATAATAACCGTTGGTCTTAGAAACTGGCTTTCACCTGCATACTTCCGATATGAATGGTTCGGTCACCCGAGTTTCTTCCTTCGTAGTTAAGGTTAAGCTGGATAAATGAGTTAATAGCCTGCTGGATGAATACACTCCATACCTGGTTTTTTCCCGGCTTCAAACCGTCCAGCATCTGGTTTCCTACAATGCTGAAATTGTTTCCTGTGAAATTGTTGCTGATGAATGAGAAGTTTCCACGGATAGACGTTTTTCTGCGCTCCCATTGGATGGTTCCTGTAACATCAAAGGCTTTCAGAAGCTCTTCACCATCCAATCTTTGTTTCTGGCGGAAAGCCGAAGATAATTCTGCCTGAATAGCATTTGTGAACTTATAAGTTGCCTTAGGCTTCGTTTCAAAATTATTAAGACGGTAATCTCTGGTTCCAAATAATTGAGAGGAGTTTTTAATATCGTGAACAGAGTTTTCCCAATCTACCCTGAATTCTTTATTAAACCAATACCCGATATTCAGGAAATGAGAAGTCTGCTCACGTTCTTCATTACTGAAATTGGCATTGATGAGATTATCATTGGAGATGAATCTGTAGTTTCCGTTCCAGCCGGATTTGTCTGTCGGATTGAACTGTACGGAAGCAAGGATATTCTGATTTTTAAGAATCTGATCACTGTTCTTTTCAAAAGGATTCAAAACAAGCACTTTATCCTTTTTATAGAAGGAGTTTTGGGAATTTAATGAAATATTGAAATTCCAGCGCTTTAAAAATCCGTTCTCCGAATTAAAAACAATGGCCGGATTGACAAATAAAGCTAACTGTAATTTATTCTTATTGGAAGGAATATACCTCACAGAATTGGTGTAAACACGGATATATTGCGCAAGGTCGGAATATTCTGCAATTTCAAATTCATCCAGCTGCTGAACGCCGTCTCCGTTGTAATCCGTCCATTTGTAGACACCTTGTCCATCCGTTACTTTAATGTATTGGAATTCCCGCTGCGCTTCCTGTCCGTTTCCAAGTTCATAGAAAGCCTGAAGACGCATACCGTTTCTGAAAAGCTGCTGATTGTATAAAATGTTTCCAACCACGAAGTCATTATTTCTGGCTACATCGCCTTCCGCCCCGGAGTAGAAGAATTTTCTGTAATGGATTAAAGCGTTTAAAGTAGTTTTTTCCGTTTTGATAATCTGGCTTTCTGCCATGAATCCCAAAATATGGTTCATGTTCTGAAGCCTGTTATCCCGCACAGAGTCATTATCTCGCATGTATACCTTTGCCAATAGTTTTGTCCTTGTACTGTCACCTATTTTCTTTTGCAGGAAGATTTCTTTCCAGCTGAAACTGGTGACATCCATCAACTGAGTATCATTGTACTTTTTCTCATTGTGCTCCATGCTGCCACCAATTGCCCAGCTTCCTTTTTTACCGGTAAATTCCGTTGAAACTCCTCCACGGATGAACTTGGTGTCCTGAAGAGTAGCATTGGTATTCAATAAGGATAAATTTCCTTTGGTAAAGAATTTTCCGGTAATCCAGCCAAAATCAAGATCGTTTTTAAGTCCTTTGTAAGAATCCTGCTCATTCAGGTAATTAACACGGTAGTTTAGGGTAGATTTATTGTTCCATTTATTCAGGAAACTGAAAATAAACCTGTTCTGAGTTCTCTGATTAAATTCCTGTGCAAGGTTGAAATCTCTGGAGAATTCTACATCATTGATACGATCCAGGATATGAAACTGCCTGTCTATATATTGATATTCGAAACTAGGCGTTCCTTTCCATGTATTTTTTGTAAAACTTTTATTCCCGAAAATACGCCACGCATAGCCCATATTCTGATTAGAATCTTTAGATGAAAATAAATTGACATCATAATTACTAAGGGAAATATCTGCCCCTATTTTTCCTTCATTCAATAAATATTCAGTGTTTAAAGAGAATACCTGAGATTTCTGTGGGGAAGGAAGTTTTCTTACGGCTCTGTAGTCTCCGGCATTAGGCCCTACATATTCGAAAACACGCCCGTTATTGGTAGTCTGAGCTATTTTATAATCTCCCAGATTAGCCCCGAAATAAGTAAACGAAACCTGATAAAGCGTTAAACTGGAATCTGTAGAAAATTCATAGAAATTCCCGGCAGTATTTAATTTATATAAAATTTTATTTACATCATATTCGGTTACTACTCCTGATGGTGCATACATCAAATCAGGGTTGTTTCCGGCTTCTGCAAGGATCTGTTCATCCTCTTTAGAAAGATTTAGAGAAAGAGGAGCATTTTTGTTATCATTTTCCATGAACCAGTTTAGCCCTACTTTAAATTTTTCTCTCTGATGTTCAACTTTTCCGGTAAATAAATATCTTGAATAATTTCTGTTGGCGTAGTTATAAGAAATTGTGATGAAATTCTGTTGGAAAATAGGGCGGAAGCTGGTAAAAGTAACCTCACCCGTATTGTAATTGATAATATAATCCTGGTTTTCTCCACGTTTCATCAAGATACCATCAATGAAAACCTGTTCGGAACCTGAGATAAGGGTAATAAATTGTTCACCATTTTTACCCGTAAGCCGGTAAGGTCCCTGGTTACCCTCAACCCCCTGAAAACGAATTCTGTGAAACTCACTTCGTGCAACCCCGGCCGAAATATCTAAAAATGTCTTATTTTCCTTCCCAAATTCTGTCTGGAACTGAAGTCCCATACTTCGTCTCTGGTATTTGGCAAAATAATTTTTAGCCTCTACAAGATCAAGATGCCCGGCTCTGAGAATAGACTTTTCCTTGATGTTAAGCTGCATATAAATCTTGTCAAACTCTTCCAAGGTCTGTGTGTAACCATCAGCCTGAATAGGAAGATTGTGGTCTGAAATACTGGCTAAAATGGTAACATCTTTGGATAATCTTCCTGAGATCTGGAGATCCATAGAACTTTGTACGGACTGCCCCTGATTATTTCCAAAAGTTATCCCACGGATAATGGAACCTTTTGAATTAAGCTCACCTAGAAATCTTTTTTTATCATTTTTTGCCAGTACAGCTTCATCAATAACAATTTTGTTGTGTGTTCTTATGAAGTCAAGTGTATCTTTTGCAAAAATATCCTGTTCAAGTCTTGCGGCAAGAATACTGTCTCTTTTTATACTGTCTTCAGGGATGTTGGGATTTTTCCACGAGAATACCTGAGCATTTCCTGAAAATATGCCTAAGAAGAAAAAAATGAATACAAGAGTAAAATTCCGCAACTTTTAAAAATAATTCGTAAAAATAATTAAAAAATGTTAACATTAAGGGCTTAACTATAATTAACAAAAACTTAACCTGTTTATTGTACCACCTAAAAAAATAAATGTAGTTTTGTGATGTAAGAAAATTATTAACAACAGAAAATTAAATCATGAAAAAACTTTATTCGTTAGCTATTGTTTTAGCATCAACATTAGCATTTGGTCAAATTAGCTTAACAGCTTCAGGAACAGCATACACAGAAAATTTTGACGGAATGGGACCTACAGGAACAACTTTACCTACAGCTTGGGTATCTACAGCACCTACTGTTCTTGTTTCTAACGGATCTTCAAATTCAGGAGCTATTTACAATGTAGGAACTACAGGAGCTACTGATAGAGCATTGGGTACTTTAGCTTCCAACTCTTTAATTCCTGTTTTTGGGGCATCTTTTACTAATAATACAGGATCTGCAATAACATCTTTAACGATCAGCTATCTAGCAGAGCAGTGGAGAACAGGAAGCAGTAATACAACAAATGAAGTTGTAGCTTTTTCATACAGTACTGATGCAACAAGCTTAACAACGGGTACATGGACTCCGGTTACAGCATTAGATCTTAATGAAATTTTAATAACTACTACTTCAAGTGTACAGGTAGATGGAAATTTACCAGCTAACAGTGCTAGTAAAAATAGTGTGATCTCAGGTTTGAATATTGCTAATGGAGCAACTTTCTGGATTAAATTTACAGATGATAATGCATTAGGTAACGACGGGATGTACGCGGTAGATGATTTTTCATTAACTCCTTCTGCAGGAACTCTAGCTGTTACTGACACTAAAAACAAAAAAGCAGGAAGTTTCGTGAAGAATTCTTTCGTTAAAAATAACGAGATCATTTTCGGATCTGACGTGAAAGATGTAAAAGTTTTCAACATGTTCGGACAGATTGTAAAAGAAGCTTCTGTAAAAGAAAACGGTACAGTAAATGTTGCTGAACTGGCAAAAGGAAACTATATCGTAACAGGTACAGTAAACAACCAGCCGGTTTCTCAAAAAGTTCTTAAAGACTAATTTCTTTTAAACTAAAAATACAAACAGCCGCTTTATTGAAGCGGCTGTTTCTTTATGTGATTATTTGCTGATTTTTAGGTTTTTTTATCTATTTAATTTCTTAATTTGGTGGTATTGTTTTTGATATTTTTATTTCAAATCCATTGCTAAAAATTTTTATGATGAAAAAAATCTTTACTCTTGCAGGGCTTGTATTATTAACGGCCTTTTCGAACGCCCAAATTGTGATCAATGAGATTTATGGCGGTAATGCCAGCTCTGGTGCTGTACTGAAAAATAATTATATTGTACTGAAAAATATTGGAACCAATCTGGTTTCTTTGACGGGAGCAAGTATACAATATGCTCCTGCAATAGGTGCTTTTACAGAATATCATACACTGCCGGATCTTACTTTAGGACCTGATGAAACTTATTTAATTCAGGAGTCTGCTATTGAAGACGGTACCGAAGATTTACCCACACCGAACTTTATTGCTACTACAATCAATAATTTTGACGGAACGCCCAACAAATCTTCAGGACTAAAAATTTCCAGCGTTTCAGGAAAAATAGCCTTAGCGGGAAATATCGTACAGGTTACAGGGCCTTCTGCATCCAATGTACTGGATTTTGTAGGATATGGATCTAATGCAGACCAGTTTAAAGGTGATGGGCCCGCTCCTTCTCCCACTACAACAACTGCTATTAAAAGAACACTTGTAAGCAATGGTGATAATATGGCAGATTTTTCCCTTGAAGGAAGTGTGAAATCAGGATTTGTACAAAATCCTTTTATTAAGGACAGCAAAATTGTCTTCGGAACTGAGGTGAAAGATGTGAAGGTTTATGATACCTTCAGACAGATTGTTAAAAAATCTCCTACAAAACTGGCTTCAAGCCTTGATATTGCAGAACTTCCCAGAGGTACTTATATTGTAACGGGAACTATTAACAATATTCCGATATCTCAGAAAATTATAAAAGATTAGTTTTTAATAAAAAAGGACAGCTTATTTATCAGCTGTCCTTTTATTTTTGTTATCTGTCATCTTAATACCAGCCTCTTCTCGCTGCGTTAATAATCGTTCCGAGATTGAGAATTAAGGTATACCTGATCCGTTTCCCATAATCTTTAAATGAAGGTTCGAAGCCTAAAGAAGACTGTATCGGGAAATAAACTTCAAGAAAATCCGGGATAATTCTTACCTTAACTCCAGTGTCCCATATGAATTTGGCAGGAAGATTTTTATTTTTGTACACCCCGGCATCTGCATACACATGAAATATTTTCCAGATGCTTGAATCTACATTCGCAGAGGTGATCCATTGGTTTACGGTTCCTGGTAAAAATGATTTAAAACCACCGTCAGCTAAGATAAACTGCTGCGAAAGAAGACCGCTGCTGGCACTTTCTCCTAAAAGTGTATAAGAGAATGAATAGTTGGAAACCCTTGAAATACCATAATCGAAAAGGTTATTTCGGGTATTGTTTCTTAAAAAATATCCGGCAAATAAACGTAGGCTGAGTTTTTGTTTTGGAGCAAATTCCCATCTGTAGAAACCTTCCGCTGTTATTTTATTAAAATCTTCCATTCCCTGAGTGCTCAGACTAAAGCTTTTTTCGTGGATCATCTGGCTGTCACTATAACCATACCCGATGCTCCATAGATTATACTTGCTGTAGTCGTTACTGGCGATCATTTTAGGGCTCAGATCTCTTTCAAAATAATTATAGGAAATCCCAATTCCTCTGCTTACTGTACTTCTTGGATTTTTTCTGAAATTAATGGAAGTAGAGATTGACGTCTTTCTGTAAGCCAGATCATAATCATAATGAAAATATGAACCGGACAATCCAAAGGTTAAGCTTCGGATAATACTTTCTGCAGGCAGAATAGAGTAGGAGACCGCTCCTGAACCTGTTAACTTCCCTGTTCCGGTACTGTAAGTAGGGGTAACTGAATACAGGAATTTCTGATCAAAAAAAGATTGGTTTTTTAAGTTGACACCCAAAAGGAATTTATCATACGTATTGTTGAAACGTACTCTTGGGCTGATATAAATTTCGTTATACTCCGGATTTGGAATGTCTTTTATTAATTTAAGCTTAATTTTTTTTGCATTGGAAAACAATCCTTTTGCATAGAGAAAATTATCCCTGTAATTAGATTCAGGGAAAATATAACCGCTGTTTAAGGTGATTTTATAAATATTATCTGAGGCAGGAAGCGTCAGACTGCTCATTCGTTCGTTTTCTTCAGTATCTATCCAATAAGATTTCTTTTCTCCTTCTCTGGTCTCTGTTTCCAATTTTACAGGAATAGATGTATCCGTATTTTTTACAATGTTTATTTGGAGTGAATCGTTTTCTTTTCGGATGTTTTTTAATTTGAAATCAACCCTGTTTTTCTGTTTGAAAAAGTTTGAAAGATAAGTTGTTGATTTATCCTTTTCAGAAAGTGAGGTCAGAAAATCTTCTGGATGTATTCTTTTTCCGGAATTCTTGGAAACATAATCTTTTACAATATCATTAAAACTCTCATATCCCATTTTATCTGCTGAATAATTGAAAAGACTTCCGGTTTCAAAACTGCTTACAGCCATGTCATTGAAATTACTTAGAACAGGGAAATGTTCATCAATTTTCTGATCCAGGTTTTGAAGCATAATATATTGATAGGAAAGCCCATAACGGTCCAGAAGTTTTACTTTGGAGGCGTGGAATAATTTTAAAGGCTTAACCCCGAAGATTTTAGTCTCAGGAAGTGTTCCTAAAAGTTTGGTGTCGGCATAGAATTTTTTAAGATATTGGATTTCCAGGTAAGATTTTAACCCATTTTTGAACCAATGATCTTTTTCTTTATCGGCAATAACAGTTTCATCAAGAATCTTTTTGGTAATGATTCCGAAATAATCCAGATCCGTTTTTTCTGCATTGGTAAATAGCTGGAATCTGAATTTCCAGAAAGTAATATCATTATTTCCGAAAAAGTCTTCTTTCGCTCTGAATTTATCTGAAATAAAAAGACTTTTAGGAAGAAAGCCTAGTCTTTCTCTAAGAAATTTTAATTGTAAGGGAAGGTAAAACTCAAGGTTTTGCTTTTCCTCCGGAGTCAGATTATACCCGAACTTAATTTCGGTTTCCTCTCCTTCAATGTTGGTTTTTATAGAAGGGTAACCAATGGGAGAAATCAGAAACTCAGGATCCGAATCCAGATATCCTTTAAATGAATTCATCTGAATCTGTGGAAGATTACCTTCAACAAAAGTATTGACAGGAATATCAAAATTGACCGTCCAGAAAGTATTAAAACTTACAGACTCCTCAATATCATGATAGTTTCTTTTGGAAATATTGTCCGGATCAAAATGATCCGGAACAATAAAGAAATATTTTAGTACAG
Source organism: Chryseobacterium sp. 7 (assembly GCF_003663845.1). Classification (NCBI taxonomy): domain Bacteria; kingdom Pseudomonadati; phylum Bacteroidota; class Flavobacteriia; order Flavobacteriales; family Weeksellaceae; genus Chryseobacterium; species Chryseobacterium sp. 7. The sequence goes on along the minus strand of NZ_RCCA01000001.1, from coordinate 3,742,221 downwards.
TATTTTGAGCGGATGTTCCGTATCCCGTAAAATTTTTATCGGGGAGCTGCATCCTGTATTGCAACTGTAATGTAACGCTTTCGCCAGGTCTCAGTACACTTTTCAGAGGAATAAAAATATTTTCATCCGAAAGTGTATTGACAGGGATGGCTTCATTTTCTGAATTTTTAATATTCAGCTCAAGAAGCTTCCCCAACTGATCACTTTTTGCAAAGTGCAAATCCGTATTCCGGTCTTCCAGTTTTCTGTAGACCAAAGAGGTTCCGCGTCTGTTGTATGCGGAAACCCAATTCAGGAGCTTAACGGTCTGCAGATCTTTTTCAGAATGATTGTAATATACAATTTCCTGATTAATCTCAAGGTTCTTCTTGTCAGGAGACAGTTTTGCTTCAATATAAATACTGTCTTTCTGTGCAGAGACCTGTGCGACTCCCCAGAACAAAATAAGGCAAATGCTGAGCTTTTTCAAATATTCGTGATAAAGCCCAAATATAACTTATTTTGTAGATACTTGAGTAGGATTTTAACCTTGAATTGCTTTTTTATCCAAAGAATTAATATAGGCATTCCATCCTTCTGTCTTATACGTGATGGCAGATGCTTCAGGATCATTGGATTTGTAGATTCCTCTTCCTACAATAATAAAATCGGTGTGCAGTGTTTTGAAAACATGCTCCGGTGTATTATACTGCTGTCCTTTTCCATCTCCTGAATCTGCAAGATTTACCCCTGGAGTGAATAATAAAAGGTCTTCAGGAATTTTATTCTGAGATACGCCACCAATAACATTCGGGTGAGATAGAGCCACTTTTAAAGCTTCTTCACGGTAGCTGGCTGTAGTAAGGGCTCCTTTGGAAGACATTCCAACGATGGCTACAACGCCTACATTTTTGAAACAATCTAATGATTCAAAACCTCCGATTACCTGAGAAGTAACAAAATCTGCCCAATCTGTAATTTTGAAAACCCCGCTTGTGAACTGAAGTTCCTGTGTATTTCCGATGTCTGCAAATTTTCTGTCCTCCATCAATAAAAACTGATGCTTTGCGGCAATTGCTTTTAAAGGAGTGATTGTTTTTTCGTAATCAAAATCAGAAATAATATCGATATGCGTTTTTAAAGCAATAACGTGCGGGCCTACTTTTTCAGCAAGTTCCAAAAGCTCCTGAGTGGTTGTAACATCAGCGGAAGCAATAAGATTTGATTTTTTTGCTAAAGCTGTTTCCAGTAATTTTTTTGAAACAGAATGTTGGGTAGTTTCTAGCTTTTGCTCATAAGAAGATCTGGTTTCTTCTTCAAACTGAATATGGTTCCCCTGAAGGAAATCCTGAATTCTTTTAACCTCTTCATCAGACAATTCTCCGGTTTCCTGAAGAATATCGCAAACTTCTGAAATATTGAAAAGAGTGTGTACTCTATATCCTTTGCTTTCTAAAAGCTGTTTTCCTCCCTGCTCTCTGTCCAGTACCACTACAATGTCAGAAACTTTAAGATCTTCCTGTTCTATTTCAGGAATAGTTTCCAGCAAAGATTTTCCTGAAGTGATTACATCCTCTACCAAAAGACAGTTTTGTCCTTTCTGGTAAATTCCTTCAATCAGTTTTTTGGTACCGTAGCTTTTGGCTTCTTTTCTTTTAATAATTAATGGAATATAGCTTTCCAGAGACATTGCAGTCGCCATAGGAAGGGCAGCATAAGGAACTCCACAGATTAAATCAAAATTATCTAAAGGAAGCATTTCCAATAAATAATTAGCTAGATTCTTTAAAATTTTAGGATCTGAAGCCAAAGGTCTCAGGTCTACATAAAAAGGACTTTCAATGCCGCTTTTCAGAGTAAACCTTCCGAATTTGATGATGCCTAGCTTATAGCACTCTAAGAAGAATTCTTTTTTACTTTCCATTATTTTTTATTAGATGTTGCAAATTTAAGGAATTGAAATAAGGCTCAAAAATTTATCAGTCATTTGTAAATAAAAAACCATCCCGGATTGACCAGGATGGTGTGAAAAATATAATAAACTGTTATTTTACGATTTCAGCCTCAATGATTTGGGCTCCACTGTATTTTTGTTCGGCTTCCCATAATAAAAACTTGTCTACCTCTTTGATGAGCTTAGGAATAGTAATTGACAGAACTGCCAGGTCATCCATTACTCCCAATACCGGTATTACAAATTCAGGAAGCAGGTCAATAGGAGAGAGTACATATAAAATTCCCAGCAAAGGAAGAATAATGTCTATGGACTTCATTGGATAAACTCCTTTTCTCCACATATTAACCATTCTGAAAATATCAGGGATCTTTTTGATAAAGCCCTTATGATTGATGGCCTCTTTTGCAATATGTAATTTTGAATATTTCATTTTGTGTTAGGATTTAATAAATTTTTCAACGTTATAAAATTCGCAAATCCTGTACCAATAAATTATAAAATTTAGTTAAAATATTATTTGATAATATTGTCAATGAACTGATGCACAGTCTCTGTGTTCCAGTCTTTTGTAGCATCCTCTTTAATAAGGATTCTTCCATGCTTATCCAAAAGGAAAGTAGTAGGGAAAACCTTAGGAAGTATTTTCTCAGAAATAGGGCTTTGTGCAATATATACTGGTACGGTATAGTTGTTTTCTTTCAAAAACTTTCTTACATCCTCTTCCTTGTCATTCATAGCAATCAGCACAAAATCTACATGATCTTTTCTTGAATCATACAGTTTCTGGATGGAAGGCCATTCTTTTCTGCAAGGAGGGCACCATGTTCCCCAGAAATTAAGGAACACCCCTTTGTCCTTAAAGTTTTTAAGATTGGTGCTTGGCGCATTAATTCCTTTAAGTTCTATATCATAATCTTCTTCGCTGATGTGAACAGCATTTTCAATGGTAGCTACCGGAAAGAATGTATCCTTAAGGAAATTTCTTATCCCGGGTACAAATGCAACAATACCAATGATTGCTACGATTACAATATAAATGATACTTTTTTTCATGTCTCTTTTTTATAGAAGATCTAAAATTTCCTGAACAGCATCTTTTCCTCTGTTTTTAGCATAATATATCTGCAGATCATTATAGAACATATCTTTTGAATAGGTTTCAGGATCGGCTTTATATTTCATCAGGAGCTCATATCCGTACTTTGGACGCGGGCCCCATGAGTTTTTTACATTCAGGTCTTTGTCAAGGATAATTACTTTAGGAATAGATTCCGTACCATTCGTCAGAAACTGATTGATTAAGCTTTTATCACTGTCTCTCAGGAAAACTCTTACTTCATTATGTCTTTCAAAAAACCTGAAAAGAGCAGGTACCGTTGCGCTGGCATCTCCGCACCATGCTTCGGAAATAATTAAAATCTTTCCGTCAAAGTTTTTGGCAGCAAGTTCTTTCAGCTGATCTTCATCCGGAACGTATTTTTTTACCGTTCTGTCCATTCTCTGAAGACCAAGCTCGTAATATTGTTTATAGTCAAGTTCCTGTTGGTTGGCAGGATTTTCTAATCTTTCTTTTGCAATCTGAAGATACTCTTCAAAGGAAATCCCTTTATCCCAGTAATTTTTCATTACCAAAAATATTTATGTTAAAAATTATTGATGTTTCTTGTTTTGTTGATCAAAAACAGGTCTGCCAATACAAATGCAGCTAGACTTTCCACTACAGGAACGGCTCTTGGAACTACACAAGGATCGTGACGGCCTTTTCCTTCTACGATGACAGGATTTCCGTCTTTATCAATACTGTCCTGAGGTCTCAATATTGTGGCCACAGGTTTGAAGGCTACACGGAAATAGATATCCATTCCATTAGATATTCCTCCCTGAATTCCTCCTGAAAGATTAGATTTTGTAGTAAAATCTGTATTGAAAGCATCATTGTGCTCTTTTCCTGTCATTTTGGCACCACAGAAACCACTTCCATATTCAAAACCTTTACAGGCATTGATATTCAGCATTGCTTTTGCCAGTTCGGCCTGAAGTTTTGAAAAAATAGGTTCACCGATTCCAACAGGAACATTTTTAATCACGCAAGTGATGGTTCCGCCGATTGTATTACCTTCTTTTTTGATCTCTTTGATTCTTGCAATCATCTTTTCTGCTGTTTCAGCATCTGGACAACGAACGTCATTGCTTTCGGTTTGAGAAAAATCTAGAGCCTGATAAGGTTTTTCGCAGAAAATATCACCTACGGAAGATACGTAAGCGTTGATCTCAATGTTGGGTAAAAGTTGTTTGGCAAGTGCACCTGCTACTACCCAGTTCATTGTTTCTCTTGCAGAAGATTTTCCACCGCCACGGTGATCCCTGAAGCCAAATTTCTGGTCATAGGTAAAATCAGCATGACTTGGACGATATGCGCCTGCTATATGATCATAATCTTTCGATTTCTGATTTTCGTTTTCAATGATAAAACCAATTGGGGTGCCTGTTGTTTTTCCATCAAAGATTCCGGAAAGAAACTTTACTGTGTCACTTTCTTTTCTTTGTGTAACAATTGCTGACTGGCCGGGTTTTCTTCGGTTCAGTTCGTACTGAACCTGATCGAGATCTACCGTTAAACCTGCCGGAAAATTATTGATGATACCGCCATAAGCCACTCCGTGACTTTCTCCAAATGTTGTAAGACTAAGAAGATTACCTAATGTGTTGAACATATTACAAAATTACCTTTTTTTCTTCAGATAATAAAGTTTCTGGATTTGTTCTATTTATCAGTGTTTTTGATATTATTGATAACTTTTTGAGCTTCCTTTTTTTCTTCCGGAGTCATTTTTTTCCAGATAAAACCTTTTTTGAGATCATTTTTGTCTAAAAGCTGAGGGAAAATACCTGCTTTTGCATCATCAAAAATATAGCTTGAACTAATAGCTGGAATGGGAGTATCAAAACTATAAGGATAGTTATGGGAAACATTGAAATTAAAATTTCCGACTTTATATGGATCAAACTGATGATATTCGTAGGTTGAAGGCTGATAAAGCTGTTTCTTTTCAAATCCTGCCATAAAACTTCCTACTCTGAAACTTGGAATATATCTTTGAATAAATTCAGGAAAGGATAATATTGAGATAAAAAATAAGCTGAGCGCTGAAAAGACTATAATAGATTTCTTCTGATTGAAATATTCATACAACAGCACGAAAAATATCACAAAAAATACATCTATAAAAAACCTGTATTGAGCAGAAAAAGCGAGGATTAATATACTTTTTATCAATATTGAGATGCAGATCAGTGTGATCAGTTTTTTCTTTTTTATCCAGGCAAAGGCTGAGAAAATAAGTAAGCTCAGCACAAAAAGAATATTGATTTTGGATTTGATCCCTTCCAGAGAAAACCAGTTTTTGATATAATCTCCTGTTGAAAATTTCTGAATTTCCTCATACGTATACTGCATATCATAGGTTTTCATGATCGCAAATTGTGATGAGGTTTTTAGCACTTCCGGATTAGGTTTCCAGGATGCTCCAAAATCGCCTATAGCTACGGGAAAAACAGGATAACCGAATACCCAGATGTTTTTCACAAAGAAAAGTAAGAGAATGATAATTCCTAAAAATAAAGGTCTGAAGCTGTTCTTAAAAATAAATACCGAACTTAAGAATGTTAGTGCAGGCAGCCATATCATAGTAGGTTTTATCGCAAAAACAAATACCGAAAATGCAAAAAGGAGTTTGGTATTTCTGTTTCCTGCTATGGCTTCATTTAAAATAATTAGAGAAAAAATAATAACAGGCAGATCCGGGCTTGGCGACTGTGAAAACAGTAATAATATAGGAAGAAAACAAAGCTGGATCCAGCTTTTTCTTTCAATGATATAAATGCTGTAGATGATGAGCAGTATGGAATTGATTCTCAAAAACGGATCGGAGAAATTAGAAAATCCTGCCTGAAAAATATGCCATAGCGACATTTGCCCCAGCGTGAGGTCTATATTTGAAATTCCTTTTACCAGTCCATATTCTGTAAGCCATTTCAATGTAGGAATATAATATCCGAAATGATCTAATATATAAGGATAAAAAGAACCAGAGAATAGAATAGTAAGTGAGCTTACCCCTAATAATGCATAGTCTTTTTTTGAAAGCAGACAGAACTCCTGATAGAGTTTATTTTTAAAGAAAAAGAATAATCCCAACAGGATGGAAGGGAGTTCTATATTGATATTTAAAGGAATGAAAAAAGAAATAAATGTCCATATCAGGCTTATTCCCATGATTCCTGATAAGATTTTTCCTGAGATTCCCTGAAATAAAGGGCCCCATATATTTTCCATGATTTTTCCCCAGCCCATCAGGATTGGAATGATAAAAATGGAAGAAAACAGAATTAATACCATAAAAAAAGATTGCTTAAAAGTAAGCAATCTTTATATTTTATCCTTAAAAATATTTATTAACGGGGTTGTACCCTTCCGTCTTTTCTATCCTGTGATCTACCGATGGTATATCCTGTAGCTCCTCCTACAACACCGCCAATTACAGCTCCTAATCCTCTGTTTTTCTTAGCAATCAGGGCTCCGGCAGCAGCTCCACCTACAGTGCCGATGACGGTTCCTTTGGCAGCCTTACTCCATCCTTTTTTCTGGGTAGTTCCCTGTGAAGTACCACTTCCGTTGTTGGCATAACTTCCATTGCTGCTTCCTCCTGAATTGGAATTTGAGCTTCTGTCTCTATATACTGTTCTTGTTTCTCTGATTACTTGTGGTCTTGAATTATTTTCAGCAGCAATTTTTGCTTTTTTGCTTTCGGATATGCTGTCTGCTTTTTTCTGAGCTTCATAGACCATTTTTTCCTTTTCAATAGCCAGTTTTTGTTTTTCTATTTCAAGTTGTCTGGCCTGAAATTCAAGCTTTTGTGCTTCCAGTGACTTTTCTGCAACGCTGTCATCTTTCTTGCAGGCCGTCATTAACAAGACGGATAAAAAACCTGCTAATACTATCTTTCTCATAATTCAAATTTTAATACGATAAAGCCAAAACGGCTTTGATTTTAATTTTATTTTCAATTATGAAGCCAAATTTTAGTTAATGAGTGTTAAAATTATTATTAAACAACCAATATGATTTTTAATAATGTATTGCTTTATATTGCTGGTAAGGTGTTTCAAGGGTATTTGTAAATTTTAATTCACTGATAGTTTTTATTGAATTCATATAAGTTGATTACTTTTGAACTACCAAATTACTTTTAATATGAAAAAATCAATTTTTACAGTCTCAGCATTGATTGGATTGCTGACTGTTGCAACGTCGTTTTCCTCCGGAGAAATAGTAGAAGGCAATAAGATTTGTTCAGAAGTGTCTGATAAGGCTCCAAAGGCGCAGACTTACAAAATCCGTTATGGACTTCTTTCTAAAAGTGGTACAAAAATTCTTTCAGGAAATTACGATGTAGGAAGTTTTATTGCTGAAAACATGACTACAGGAGAAGTGTATGATACTTATTATGGCGGTGGATTCCAGTCGGTTCCACAATATTATGATGGTCTTCCGGCAGGAACTTATACCTTTTCTGCCATGCAGGGACAGGGTGGTTGGGTAGGTTTTGGAACGGTAGTTGCTACAGTTTCAGACGCTCAGGTAGACTCTGACGGATATATCACGGTGTATATTCCAATTGTTTGGGAGGAGTAGTGTTTGTGAGCGCAAAAATATTTAGATAAATTTACCCTTCCAGAAATGAAGATTTTTCTTTAGAAAACCCATAATTCCTGATGACATTGTTTGGAATTTTATAGGATTATTATAATAGTCTAAAATCATGGTTAATTTAATCTTCAGGATGCAGTTTGACTCTTATTGAAAGTATTCATTCTCCAGTTCCGGTCTTATCTTATATTTTTCTCTTGAAGAAATATAGTAAAAAAGGGTATGCTGAATGATTCTAACATATTCTGTTTGGATTTTTCTAAATAGATTTTTTTCATCATTTGTGTTTTTTAGGCCTCCGTTAGGGGGCCTTTTGCATTTATTTTTGTTTTTAATCTCAAGTTTATGATTCTGCTCATATAAAAATTGTATAGGAGATGGTATATTTGATAAAAACATTCCATTCCATATTTTATCAAAAAGGCTCCTCATTTCGAGAAGTCTTTTGTTCTTATATATTGTCTAAAGTGACTTTTATTTTGCTGATTAAGCGTTCTATTCGATTGTTCTGATAATTAAGAAGTTCAAAGATTTCCTGTGAATTGGTGAAAATTTCAGGAACAGTTTTATTGTTAATTACTTTAAGCCCCCGTCTCTTCATAGTCTCATGAATTACCCTGGCAAACGATTCTTTTGCACTTTGTTTTGATGTATCCTGGGAAATTCCATGGGGGTGAATTCTGTATAAATATAAAGGTTCTTTGAGGTATTTCACTTCTCCCTGTTCTAATATTTTTAAGTAAAGATCCTGATCCACTGCATTTTTCAGGTTAGGATTGATTCCTTTGGTCCTTAAATATGTTTCCCTTTTGAATGTAAAGAAATGAGCAACCTGAATAGGACAATTGAAAAAATAACGGTCGTTGTAAATCTGTTTGGTACCGGCATATGTGCTTTCGGGAGTAAGGTTTTCATCACAAAGTCTCATTTGGGAATAAACAGCTACCAGATCATTTTTGTGTATAAATTCATGAACGATTTTTTCAAGAGCTTGAGGATAAATAGCGTCATCCGGATCCAGATAAGCACACAAATCTCCTTGGGCATATTGTATGCAGGCTGCTTTTGTAAACCCACAACTCTGATTAATGTTGTTTTGATAAAGTTTGAAACGGGAGTCGTTGGTAATCAGAGACTGTATCATCTCTACTGAATTATCTGTAGAAGCATCATCAATAATAATTACCTCCCAGTTTTTATAGGTTTGGTTAATTAATGAATGATAGCATTCTTTAAAATACTTTCCATTATTATAGTGGGCTATAAGTATAGAAAATTTTATCACGTTCTTTTGAATTAATAATGTAAAATTATAAAATAATGCAGATTAAAAACTTAACATGAATCATGGCGTATTTAATATTTTTTTAATATATTTTAAATGTTATGAGTGTGTATTTTTCTTAAAATACCATTTATGAGTGTGAAAATTGTGAAATGTTTGAAATTGACCCAGCGGTTGATGAGTCGTTAAGTATTCTTTATTGTCCTTTTTTGAGAAATATAGTCTGTCACTAGGGAAATGCTCAATGTAAAAGAAATAATAATTTTATGATTATACTCATAAAATAAAAAGTAAGACTGGTATATCTTTGGTGATAGAATTAATAGATAAAGTAATTTTTATCTCTGAAATAAAATTTTTTTTCATCATTTGTGTTTTTTGAGGCCTCCGTTCCAGGGGGCTTTTTTTATTGGTCTTTCTGTGGCAGATGATATACTTTATAAAATTTTCAATATTAAAAAATAGGAATATGATATTGTTTGAATTAATCTGATTGATTTGAATAGAGGATAAAGTGTCAGTTGAGTACGGATTTATTTTTTTTGATGTTTCAAATAGACATTGGGAAAAGATTTATTTCATGAATATTAATTTTATTGTATTAAAATGTAAATTATTTTTTTTCCAATACTTTGATGGTGATGTTGTATTTGTCTGAATTAATTATAAATAATTATGAGGCTATTTTTAAAACATCAATAAAATAGGTTTAAAATGCTAAAATGACAAATGTGATTTTGCAGGAATAAATTAGTTTTTTTATCAAATTTGTTATTCTTGGCACGATTTTTCAATATAGAAATATAACTCATGTTTAATTTGAGTTTTCATGGTTATTAGTTTTTATCCTCGGAATTTCCGAGGATTTTTTTTGGCTTATCATAAAAAATCCCCACCGAATGGCAGAGATAGGTATTAAGGTAAATTTGATAAATCGTCTAATTTGCTTTCTAAAGTCAGAACTTCAGCGGTGTTGTACTGGTCTGTTTTGTCAAGCAGGTGCCCCAGATAAATGATAAGAGAGTCTATATTCCTTCTTGAAATAAAAATATTTTCTCTTTGCATTTCTTCTTCTATTTCCTCCACATAATCTATTTCTTCCTCATCCATTCTGTCTTGTAATTCTTTCTCATGCTTTATGGCTGCCAGTATCATGCTTTTTTCTTCCAGGGTAAACTGTATCATCGGTATTGGTTTTAATATTATTGTTTTTTGATAAATATAAAAATATATGGATGATAATCTTATAAAAATAAGCACAAAAAAACCTCTAAATAACTTAGAGGTTTTTTCTGAGGTACCTAGCGGATTCGAACCGCTGTAGATGGTGTTGCAGACCACTGCCTAGCCGCTCGGCCAAAGTACCATTTTTACCATTTTTGAGGTGTGCAAATATAGTAAAATTTCTTTATGAACAAAAGTTTTTAAGCAATTTCTTTCTTCCCAAGATCCTCTATTTCGCTTTTTGCTTGAATTTCAGCCTGATAATTTTTGATGTTAATTACTCTTGTATCACTCCATGTGTCATGCCATCCGTTTACCCCAAGAAATGATAGGCCGTCAAAAGGAACAATTCTGGATAGAGTTCTGTAAACAATTTGTTGAGTAGTTGGTTTCGTACCGTCTGTACTGATTACTTTGGTTCCTGTAATATACTTTGCAACGGTTCTTCCATCTAAATAGTTTTCCATCAAAAAATAATAAAGGCAATAATTGAAATTTCCAATCAGGATTTGCCATAATAAATTTCCATTACTATAGAAGTAGAAAAACTCAATTGAAGTGGCCTCATAAAGAAGATTAGAAACAGAAGAGAGGATATAATTAACAATATATAGAACTATAAGATCCAGAAAATTATTAGCAAGTCTGATCCCTGATGAGGCTTTGTTATATTCAACAACATTTAGAATTCTTTTCATAATTGGTTATTAGTTTTTAGTTTAGTTTTTATTTGAAGTTTTAAAATCCGTTGACCAATAATTTTAATGAAGCATTGGTGTCAATAACGGCTGTGATTCCTGTATTGCTGAGCAGAATTTTACTTGGTTTAAGATTAAAAACTTTTCCGTTCATCTTTAATCCTTTATAATATTCTTTGTTAAAGGCCTCTTCAATACTTTTTCTTGAGGCTTCTTCCAGTTCCTGAGTCGGAATGCCATATTCCTCTTCAATCATTTTTACAATTTTTCCCTGGAACAGGAGTGAAGCTGTTTTTTGAAGAATATTGGTAGTTTTCAGTTTAAATTTCGTTTCAGATAGAACAATTTTCCTTTTTGTTTCATCATATACCGGAATTCCTGAAATAATGGAAGTTCCTTTTATATAGCCATCGGTTTGAGCTTCAATAACTACTCTGTTATCCAACCCGTATACTCGGATGTCTGTTACTTTTACCTTAGAATCACGAACATCAAACTCCTTGTTCAGGAAAGTTTTTCTTGCCATATTACTCGCTTCTGTAAAGGGAATATTGGCTGTTGTCTGTAAAATAAATTTGTCTGCAACAGCAGGAGTGGAGTTAAAATTAGCAACACTGGTGACGGGTGAAGAAGCTGCGGGTTTATTTCCAGTAAAAGTTTCAGAGTAAATATCCACACCAAGCGTAGCACTGATCTGGTTTCCATAAAATTTCAAAGGAGTGATATTAACTGCCACAGGGCTTACTTTCAGCCAAGTATTATATTCTTCCGAAATATTAAATGGCTGCAAAAAAGTATTCCACGCCATTAAGGCATATTGCTGGAAGTTCAGTTGCGTAGCCATTTGCTGGTCAATTGTTTTACAGAATTTTTCCTGTTGCTCTTTTAAACTTTTTTCAACAATGGAAGTGATAGGAACCTGTATCCTTCCATAATCAAGCACCGGTTTGGTTACCCATCTGAAACCGTTGGGCTGGGTATTGGTAGTAATGGTCCAGTTATTTTTAAAAGTAACGGTGGTATTGAAAGACATTACTGTTTCAAAAGTGGTATTCTGATACGTGTAAACCCCCAAAGTACCGATTCCTTTTTCTGCCCATATTTTTAAGGGAACTTCAATCAGTAAATTCTGGCTGGTTCCTCCTACAAGTCGGATGGGTCTTGTCTTCCAAACTTTTACTTTGAACTGATCATTGTTGTTATCCGTATAAGAATCATCCTGATAAACCAGATCTTTCACAGAAGCATTGATCATATTACTTAGTTCGGAAAGAGGAATCGTCACTGGCATCGTAATGCTGGATTTGATCTTAGGGAAGTTATAAGCTGCCAGCTGATTATCAACACCGGTCTGGCCAAAAGTACTGATCCCTATTGCTAAAAATAATATTTTAACGAATTTCAATTTGTATGTTTTTTAATGAAACGAAAATAAGCATTTTAATTTTCCGGTTTAAAGCTCTTTTCAAGCTCAATGCTGGCACCTCTCATTTCTCCCTGCATGGGTGGAGCTGTTTTCGTTATTTTTAATTTAATATAATCGACCTGTGGAAAGCTGTCGTGAATTTTGGTGATGATTCTTCCAGCCACATGTTCCAGTAATTTGGACTTTATTTTCATTTCCTTGTGGAGAATATCATTGATGTCTGCATAGCTTATAGTGTCATGCAAATCGTCTGATAGGGCAGCTTTCCACAGATCGGTATGAAGTTCTGCATTCAGAATATAATAGGTTCCGATGATGTTTTCTTCGGGAAGTACACCATGGTATGCATATATTCTTACATCTTCAAGATATATTTTGCTCATTGCTTCAGATTTTATGAAGCAAAAATCGTTTTAATTCTTCAAAATCTGAATTTATTTCTACAGTTTTTTTCTCCTTCTTCATAAGTTCATTCAATGATTCCGGAATTTCAATCTGGGTATGAATCGTTTTTTCCACCGCATCAGGGAATTTTACCGGATGTGCGGTACCCAGAATAAATCCTTTTTGTTCAGGATTTTCTTTCAGATATTTCTCTATGGCAGCAAATGCTACAGCGCTGTGAGGTTCCAGAATATATCCGTATTTCTCATAAACTTCCGTGATGGTGCTCATCGTTTGGTCATCATCAATAGAATAAGCTGAAATTTTATTTTTTAATGTTTCAAACTGATGCCCGAAAAGTTCCAATATTCTTACAAAATTACTGGGATCTCCTACATCCATGGCATTGGATAGAGTAGCAACAGCTTTTTGCGGCTGGTAGTTTTGAGTTGTAAAATAATCCGGAATGACATGATTGGCATTACATGCAGCAATAAAATGACTGGCAGGCAATCCTCTGAAATGAGCCAGCAGCCCGGCACAGATATTTCCGAAATTTCCGCTTGGTACGCAGATTACAGGTTGTTCTTTATACTGTTGAATCCATTGTTTTAAGGCTATTAAATAATAAATCTGTTGCGGAAGCCATCTCGCAACATTAATAGAATTAGCAGAAGTCAAAAATAACTGGCTGTTGATTTCCTCATCCGAAAAAGCCTGCTTTACAAGACGCTGACAGTCATCAAAACTCCCGTTGACTTCCAATGCTGAAATATTTTCTCCTAATGCAGTCAGCTGTTTTTCCTGAACCGGGCTTACCCTGTTTTTTGGATATAAAATAACTACATTAATCTGCGGGATTTTATAAAATCCATGGGCAACAGCTCCTCCTGTATCTCCTGAAGTGGCGACAAGAACAGTGATTTTTTTCTTTTGATCTTTCATGAAATAAGACAGGCAACGGCTCATAAATCTTGCACCAATATCTTTAAAAGCTAAGGTAGGGCCATGAAATAATTCCAATATAGATATCTGTTCATTGATTTTGACCAAAGGAATTTCAAAACTGACGGTTTCTGCCACAATTTCTTTTAAGATTTCTGGAGGAATTTCATCTCCTGCAAAATCTTTCATGCATCTGTACGCAATTTCTCCATTAGAATACTGGTGAAGATTTTGAATAAATTCTTTATCAAACTGAGGAATGTTTTCAGGGAAAAACAATCCTTTTTCTTTTCCCTGACCTTTTATAGTGGCCTCTTTGAATTCAATTTTTTCCGAATGGTCTTTTAGATTATAGTATTTCATTTCTGTTTTTTATTGTTAAATTTCTTCTTCAACGATTTGAATTCCTCCCGGATTTATTTTTGAGACGTAGACGAAACTTTCTATGTCAATTTCATCATAGATAGATTTCATCATCTGGGCAATTTTTTCTGCAGTTTCTTTTTGCTCAGAAAGCATAAAAATTGAAGGTCCTGAACCGGAAATCCCTCCTCCCAAAGCACCTAATTGAAGACTTTTTGCTTTGATTTCGTCAAATTTCGGAATCAGAATACTTCGGACAGGTTCTATAATGACATCGTTAAGGCTTCTCCCAATTAATAAGAAATCATTTTTCTGAATTCCTGCCACAAGTCCTGCTATATTTCCCCATTGTTCAACAGCATTTTTTAAAGATATATTTTTCTTTAAAATTTGCCTTGCATCTGAAGTTTTGACTTCCACCTGCGGATGTACAGCTGCGACAAATAGATCAGGACTATTTAAAGGAATAATATCAATAGGATTGGTAGATTTTACCAAAGTAATTCCACCATAGATGCAGGGAGCGATATTGTCTGCATGACGCACTCCTGAAGCCAGCTCTTCTCCAAACATGGCAAAATGAACCATTTCCTCTTTGGAAAGTTTGTTTCCTAATAAAAGATTGGCTCCCAAGGCGGCTCCGGCGGCACTTGCTGCACTGGAGCCGAGCCCGCTTCCTGGTTTTATATGTTTATGGATAATGACTTCAAAGCCTTTTTTCAGGTTAAAATATTCCTGAATTTTTAGCAAGACAACTCCCGCAACATTTTTGGAAGGTTCTTCTGGGAGTCCGAAAGCGTCAGTATGTTTTATAATGATTTCAGGGGTTTCCAGTAACCGAAATTCCATTTCATCATAAGGATCATGTACTGCCATTCCCAGAATATCAAATCCACAAACCAAATTGGCAACAGTGGCGGGTACTTTTAATTTTACTTTTTTCATAAATATATTTTTAGATGGAACGGATAATATCTGCAAAAACTCCACTTGCTGTTACATCAGCCCCGGCACCTGCTCCTTTTACGACTAATGGCTGTTCAGAATATCTCAGGGTTTTAAAAATGACAATATTGTCTTTACCGTAAAGGTGAAACAGGTCACTTTCCGGAGCAATATGCTGCAGACCTACTTTGGCTTTTCCATCTTCAAATTCTGCCACATATTTTAAAATTTTTCCTTCGGCTTTTGCCTTATTCAATAAGTTTTTAAAATGCTCTTCATACACTGTAAGTTTCTCATAAAAGTTATCAACACTTCCTTGCATACATTCTTCCGGAAGAAAACCGATGTTTTCAATTTCCTCAAATTGAAGTGGATATCCGGCTTCTCTTGCCAGAATTAAAATTTTTCTTGCCACATCTGTTCCGGACAGGTCAAGTCTCGGATCCGGTTCTGTATACCCCTCTTTCTGAGCCTGTGCCACTACTTCAGAGAATATTCTGCTGCCCTCATAATTATTAAAAACAAAATTCAGTGTTCCACTTAATACAGCCTTGATAGATTGTATTTGATCTCCGCTTTTGATGAGGTCGTTGATGGTTCCTATGACAGGAAGCCCTGCGCCCACATTGGTTTCAAAATAAAATTTGCAGCTGTGGTTTCTTGCTGTATTTTTTAAGGTTTTATATTTTTTAAAATCTGAAGAAGCTGCAATTTTATTACAGGCCACAATGTTCACACTTCTTTTTAATAAGCTTTCATACACTTCAGGAATGTCAGGACTTGCAGTTACATCAACGAAAACAGAATTCCTAAGGTTTCTGCGGATAATTTCATCAGCAAATTCTCTGGCAGAGGCTTTTTCACCCTGCTGGTTCCAGTTAAGATAGTTTTCCTTTGATATTCCCTGATCTGAAAACAGCATATGACGGCTGTTTGAAATTCCTGCAATTCTCAGATTGATCAAAAAGTTTTCCTTTAAATATTCATTTTGATCATAAATCTGCTGGATCAGTTTTGAACCTACATTTCCTGTTCCACTGATATAGAGGTGGATTTGTTTAATTTCGGATTCAAAAAATTCTTCGTGAAGGACGTTCACTGCTTTTTTACTGTCCTTTGCTGAAATAACAATACTGATATTTCTTTCTGAAGACCCCTGCGCAATCGCTCTTATATTGATTCCGTTATTTCCAAGGCACCCAAACATTTTTGCACTCACCCCGCTTCTGCTTTTCATATTTTCTCCAACAATCGCAACAATAGAAAGGCCTGTTTCTATTTTTACAGCATACACTCTTTCCAGGTTGATATCATCAGCAAAGGTAGAATTGATTGCATTTTCTGCCCTCAAAGCTTCTTTTTCTTCAATAGCAATTGTGATGGAATGTTCTGAAGATCCCTGTGTAATAAGGATTATATTTATTTTTTCCTGGCTTAAACACTGGAATAATTTTGCTGAAATACCCGGAATTCCTACCATGCCGCTTCCTTCTAAGGTAAGCAGAGCAATATTGTTCATGTTTGAAATTCCCACGGCAATTTGCTTTTCATCTTCAGAGGATTTCAGTTGATGGGAAATTAAAGTTCCCTGTGCTTCCGGATCGAAAGTATTTTTGATGATCAGGTTTATATTTTTTACCATCACGGGCTGAATGGAAGGAGGATAAAGCACTTTTGCCCCGAAATGAGACAGTTCCATTGCTTCATGATAAGATATTTCCGAAATAGGTTTAGCATTGGAAGCCAGTCGAGGATCAGCAGTCATCATTCCGCTTACATCTGTCCAGATCTGAAGCTCTTCTGCATGAATAGCCCCTGCAATAATCGAAGCCGTATAATCTGATCCGCCTCTCCCTAAGGTCGTTGCATTATTTTTTTCGTCATGGGCAATAAAACCCGGCCCTATAATGATACGGTTCTGATTTTCGTCCAGAAAACGGATGATATTTTTTTCGGTGGTATCAAAATCTACTTTTGCATTGGTAAAATTGCTGTCGGTTCTTATCAGCTCGGCAGAGTTCATCCATATGCAGTCTAGTTTCTCCTGCTTTAGTTTTGCTGCAATAATATTTGAAGACAGAAATTCTCCGTAAGAGGCAATTTTATCTTTAATTCTGTCTGTTAATTCGCCAAGGACAGCAATTCCGTTGCAGAGATCCTCAATATCATTGAAATGCTTTTTTACAAAGCTTAACCATGAACTTTGTTCTGCGATCGGAAAAAGTTCTTTTACCAGGCTGATATGTTTTTCCTCAATATTCTGAACAATCTGAATATAACTTTCATCTTTTACTGAAGCATATTCTGCTGCTTTAATCAACTGATCAGTAACGCCATGTAGAGCTGATACTATAACTACAACTTTGCTTTTTAAAGATTCACTTTTTATGATGTTTTTCACCAGTAAGATATTCTGAGAATGGGCGACTGATGTTCCGCCGAATTTTAAAACTTTCATCAATTATTTTTTTGAAGTTGGATAAAAAGAAGTGGTTACTCTTTAAAAAAAAGAGTAGGGGTGCCGGAAATAATATGTGAAAATTTACCCCGTTATGGGGTAGTTGTTGTAGTTGTGAATGTAGAAACACAAGATATGCCTGAAATAGGTGATTTCAGGGCAGAAATATCAGATATGTTTCTTAATAAATTCATTGTAACAGGACAAATGTACAAATTATTTTGAAACAGCCAAGTTTTTAATATAATAAAATATATTTCCTTTTTTAGAGATGTATTTGGTGTAATTGATTAAAAATGTTACATTTATAATGTTAACTAATAACGAAATAATCATGAAAAAATTAAAGAAATTAAACCGTTTCAATTTGAAATCAATTAGTGGAGGAGATGTCAACAACTGTTTTGAGAATTGTCCTGCCGGGCCATACGGGCCTGGTGAACCAAGATCGTGCGCAGATTATTATGCTTTACCGGAATGCTGTAAAGGAAGAGTACTGGTAAGTTTTGAATGTTTTGGCCCTTACTAATTTAAGTAATGAAAAAATATCAATACCTTGTTTAAACTTTTATTTTTTGAACCATAAAGAAGAGATAATAAGAGATTTAGAATATTAAGATGAGCTTTGTCTTACGTTTAAAAAATCAAAGTGATGTTATCTTAACTGTACTCTACACCTTAAAAAATACTTAATGGTTTACAATATGGGTTCGATGTAAAAAGTTTAAGCAGGTTTAATAGTAAAAACTATTTCAATACACCTTAATCAAATTAAATGACCATGAAAAATTCAAAAAAATTAAACAGAGAAAGCTTAAGAGCTATTATTGGAGGAACGGGAGACTCCTGTGCTGTAGATCTTGACTGCGGACCAAAAGGGTGTGCGGTATGTACAGATTTCAGAGGGCGCAAAGTATGCCTTTACCTATTTCCATACGATCCATCCATACCAGGAAGCTGTATGGTACTGGAAGGTTAATAAAAAATCAAAATCAAAATAATAATTAAGATTACTATGAAAAATTTAAAGAAATTAAACAGAAAAGAACTTCAAACACTGCAGGGAGCAGGCCCAGCCACATGCACAGGATGTCCTAAAAATACTACTTATGGAAATAATCCTGGCGATGCCCCTTGTGAAGCTTTTCAGATGCTTCCTGACCGTTGTAAAATGTGTGTTATTGTTGATATGTCATGTATGAGCGGAGGAGTATCTTAAAGATAATATCTGTCTTTAGAACAAAAAAAAGCACTGTGAAAACAGTAGTCATGGTCGGAAGATTTTTTCTTCCGACTTTTTGTTTTTAGATATTCAATATTATTATTGTAATTAATTGATTATCAACTATTTAATTTGTTTTATTGTTTCATTTTTTCATTTTTTGTATCTTTATTGCTGATAATCAATTGTTTATGTCAGTTTTTAAAGATCACAAAATATCACTTAAAGATGTTTTAGAATTTATTCCCGAAGCACTTTTAAGTCACCTTTCCGCAAGTACAAAAGTGGATTATTATAGTAAAGTTTTGCATGGAAGAAAAATATTCTACCTGCTTTTGTATTGCATATTTGATAATGAAAAATTAAGTCAAAGAACACTCGAAGATACTTTTAATAGCAGTGGATTCAAAGCGTTATTTGGCTTAGGGGAAGAGGAAAAGATTCGAAGGAGTTCAATTTCTGAGAGGCTTTCAAAAATTGATTCCAATTATTTCCTAGAAATCTACGAACAGATGTACGAAAGATTTTCGGAACTTTATTCCAAGACAGAAATCGAAAAATACAACTTAATCAGAGTTGACAGTACCATTGTAGCTGATACATGTAACAAGCTTAAAGAAGGAATTGATCAGAAAAGTGGAAAAAAATTAGTGAAATTCAGTTTTTCATTTGACGGAATTTTGCCATCAGCGGTAGATGTTTTTACGGGGCAAAAATACTCAACAGAAGATAATGCTCTTGCCCAGGCTGTTCTGAACCAGGTGAAAAAAGAAGATCATCATGATAATATTTATATCATAGACAGAGGGATCCAGTCTACAAGGACGATGAAAGATTTTGAAGAAAAGCTTCTGAAATTTATTATCCGTTCCAAAGAAAACAGGAAATATGAAGAGATTGAATCTTTTATTAAAACAGAAACCCCAATAAAATGGGATGATTGGGGAGTTATTAAAGACAGCAAAGTGAAGCTTTACACCGGAAAACCCATCCAAAACAAACGGGGAAATATTCATCATCGTGAAGAAAAAGTAGAAACATATTTTCGGTTGATCGTTATCAAAAATGAAAAAACAGCTAAAGAACTTTGGTTCATAACCAACGAATTTGAACTTTCTGCCAAAGAAATATCGGATTATTACCGTAAAAGGTGGGATATTGAGGTATTCTTCAGATTTATGAAACAAGAGTTGAATTTAAGCCATCTTGTTTCGCTCAATAAAAACGGAATTGAAGTAATGCTCTACATGACAATGATTGCTTCTATGCTGCTCTTGATTTACAAAAAAGTAAACAATTTAGGATATAAAACAGCTAAAAGACGCATCGCTATGGAACTTCGGGATATGATTACCGCAATTTTAATAATATTTGCGGGGGGGATCCTGCAAAAGTCTTCAAAACTTAAAACATAAAAAATGGTCGGAAATTTCTTCCGACCATGACTAGTGAAAACAGTGCTTTTTTTTATTTTATACTTTTTGAAAGATCAAGCATGGCTTCAATAGGCTTCAATGCTTTTAACCTTAATTCTTCATCGATAAGAATTTCAGGAAGCTCATATTTCATACATAAATATAGCTTTTCCATGGTGTTGCGTTTCATGTAGAAACATTCTGAACAGTTGCAGCTTTCATCAAAAACCAATGCAGGAATCAGTTCCTTGTGAGGAGCACGTTTTCTCATTTCGTGAAGAATTCCTTCTTCTGTAGCGATGATGAATTTCTGACAGTCATCTTTTTCTACATAGTTCAACAGAGCAGAAGTGGAACCAATAAAGTGAGCCAGTTTCAAAACTGCTTCTTCACTTTCGGGATGTGCAATCAATTTTGCATCCGGATTGTCTGCCAGTTGCTGGGCAATTCTTTCCATTGAAAATGCTTCGTGTACCACACAGCTTCCATCCCAAAGGATCATATCACGTCCTGTTTTCTTAGACAGATATCTTCCCAGGTTTTTATCCGGTGCGAAGATGATTGGTCTGTCTTTCGGAAGGGCTTCAATAACGGTTTCAGCATTTGAGCTTGTTACAATAATGTCACTTTCTGCTTTTGTTTCCGCATTACAGTTGATGTAAGTGGCAATTAAAGCATTCGGGTGCTGCTCACGCATTTTTCTTAATCCTTCACCAGAACAACCGTCTGCCAGAGAGCATCCGGCCATCGTATCAGGAAGAACTACTTTTTTAGTTGGATTTAGGATTTTAGCGGCTTCTGCCATGAAATGTACTCCACAGAATACGATCATGTCAGCATTGGTATCTTTTGCCTGTCTTGCCAGCTGTAAAGAATCTCCAAGGAAATCAGCAATATCCTGAATTTCTCCCGGCTGGTAATAATGGGCAAGAATCACTGCATTTTTTTCTTCTTTCAGTTTAAGAATGGCTTTCACAAGCTCTTCTCCCTGAGGAATAGCAATATCTTTTATATCCAGAAATCCTCTGACAGGAATTGCAGATTTAGCTTTTTCTAATGTTTCGGTACTCATATCAACCTCAATTTTTTATTATCAGAAGTTAGTAGAGGTTAGAAATTAGAAGTTAGATTTTGAGAGTATTTGATTACTTCCATCCTCCGGCTTCCATCTTCCAGCCATTAATTACTGATAAAACTTTTTATTAAACTTTCTATTTCTATTTTAGCTGCATCAAGATCTTCATTAATCACGATCTTGTCAAACTCGCTGGCGTAGGTCATTTCTTCTTCTGCCTTTGCAACACGGGTTTTTATGGTTTCTGCATCATCTGTGTTTCTGGAAATCAATCTTCGTTCCAATTCTTCAATAGAAGGTGGTTCTATAAAAATAGACAGCGCTTTATCACCGAAATATTTTTTTAGCGAGATGCCTCCTTTTACATCTACATCAAAAATAACTACCTTTCCCTGATTCCAGATTTTTTCTACTTCAGATTTTAAAGTACCGTAATATTTATCAGTATATACTTCTTCATATTCTACAAAAGCATCTTCAGAAATTTTCTGCCTGAATTCATCCGGTGTCAGAAAATGATAATCCACTGCATGAACTTCACTTCCTCTTGGCTGCCTCGTAGTGCATGAGATTGAAAATTCCAGCTCAGGAAATGTTTCCAGCGAATGCTTTACCAATGTAGTTTTTCCGCTCCCTGATGGTGCTGAAAATATAATTACTTTATCCATAGAGTTGTCAGTTGTTAGTTGACAGGTGATCATTTGTTGTAAACGATCACCTGCTAACGGTCAACTATTATAATACGTTTAACGTTTGTTCTTTTATTTTTTCAAGGTCATCTTTCATCATCACAACCAGTTTCTGGATATCTGCATGATTGGCTTTAGACCCTAATGTATTGATTTCTCTTCCGATTTCCTGAGAAATGAAGCCCAATTTTTTTCCGTTGAAAGACTCATTATCCATTACTTCTTTATAATATTTCAAGTGCTGGGTAAGTCTTACCTTTTCTTCAGAAATATCAAGTTTTTCAGTAAAATAAGCCATTTCCTGATAGAAACGTGTTTCATCCACGTTTTCAAATTCTTTCAAAGATTTCTGATAACGCTCTTTCACGCTTACAATTCTTTCTTCTTCAAAAGGAATTACTTCTGCAAGGTATTTGTCGATATTCTGAATATTCCTGTTTAATTCTTCATGCAGATTACTGCCTTCAGTTTTTCTGAATTCTTCAAATTTGTCCACCGCATTATTGACAATTTTAGCCAAAGCTTCCCATTCACCTTCCGTTAATTCGTCTGGTCTTGATGTAATGGCATCAGGAAGTCTTACCGCCATTTTAAGGTATTCGAAATTGGGGCCGTCTGAAGCTATGTTTTTAAGTTCTTTGATATAAGAATCAATTAAATTTTTATTAATTTTTACATCATTGGACTCTTCAAGATTCTCTATATTAACGTAGCAGTCTACTTTTCCACGGATAATTCTATCGTTAAGAATTTTTCTGATTTCAAATTCTTTTTCTTTATAACGTAAAGGAATTTTAATATTCAAATCAAAGCTCTTGCTGTTCAGAGATTTAATATCAATAGTAATTTTTTTTCCTTCAAAAACATCTTCGGCTCTACCGAATCCGGTCATTGATAAAATCATAGTTTTTTATTGTTCTACAAAGATAAACATTTAAGTCTATAATGTGATACAATGAAATTCCAACATAGACTATCTGATTACTCAATGTTAAATTTATTTTGAACCATGAAGATTTTAATGAAGGCGTTAAGAATATTAAGATGAGCTTCGCTTTTAGCATAATGCTTAAGAAAAATCTATAGGATTTTTTTTCTTAATTAAACTTAATAACTTAAATATCCTTAATGGTTCAAAACAATCTGTAGTTTTTTTGTATTTAAAAATAAAAATTCAAATGAGCTCGTTTTCGTAAATTAGCGCTGTGAAAAAGAAAAATTTAATTTCTATTGTAGGACCTACCGGAATTGGTAAAACGAGATTGGCAATTGATTTGGCTCAGCATTTCAATACGGAGATTATTTCATGTGATTCCCGCCAGTTTTTTAAAGAAATGAAAATAGGAACAGCTGCACCATCTGAAGAAGAGTTGTCTGCTGCACCTCATCATTTTATCGGAAATCTTTCAGTTGAAGAATATTATTCTATCGGTCAGTACGAAGAAGATGCCCTTCAAAAACTTAATGAACTTTTTACAACTCATGATACTGTCATTCTTGTTGGCGGAAGTATGATGTATGAAAAAGCGGTGATAGAGGGGTTACATGATCTGCCGGAGGCCAATGCTGAAAATCAGGATAAACTTCAGGCTATTATGGAGCAGGAGGGAATAGAAAAGCTTCAGGAAATTTTACAGGAATTGGATCCCGAGTATTTCAGTGTGGTAGACATTCACAATCACCGCAGGCTATTGAGAGCCATTGATATTATCTGGCAAACGGATAAAAAATATTCTGACCATATTTCGGTTTCCCAGAATGGCAGAGATTTTAATGTGATCAGAATCGGAATAGAAGCTCCAAGGGAAGAACTGTACGACAGAATCAATAGGAGAGTGGATATTATGATGGAGAAAGGCTTGCCGGATGAGGTAAAAGGTCTTGAGAAATTCAAGAATCTGACGGCTTTAAATACAGTAGGATATGCGGAACTTTTCAAATATTTTGACGGAGAGTGGGATCTTGATTTTGCGGTTTCAGAAATTAAAAAGAACAGCCGAAGATATGCGAAACGTCAGCTGACATGGTACAGAAAGGCGGATGATATTCATTATTTACAATTGGGATATTCTGAAAAGGATTTTGGAGATTTGCTGAATTGGATTGCTGAACAATTTCAGGAATAAATTTTACCTGAATTATTTTAAACCATGAAGGAACTATTAAGGTGTTAAGAATATTAAGAAAGCTTCGCCTTATGAAGTATTGTCTTAAAAATCTATTTGATTTTTCTTAATTAAACTTAGCAACTTAAATATTCTTAATGGTTTAATGATCATTCATTTCATCAATAAAATCATAAAAAATGCGGCTCTGAAAAGAACCGCATCTTAAAACAAATATAATTTAATTTACTACTTCCAACCGCCGCCTAAAGCTCTGTATAAATCTACAATGCTGCTTAATCTCTGTCTTTTAATGGAAGCCAGATTCAACTCTGCCTGTAGGGAATTTCCCTGTGCTGTAATCACTTCCAGGTAATTGGCTGAACCTCCTTTGTAAAGAAGTTGTGCACTTTTAATTCCGTCTTTTAACGTGGTAGATTGTTCCGTGGCTTTCTGTTCCTGAACTTTTAAGTTTTCATTGGAAACCAAAGCATCAGAAATTTCTCCCACGGCATTCAATACCGACTGACGGAATGCCAACACATTTTTCTCTCTTTGAATTTTTGCTACTTCCAGATCTGTTTTCAATTGTCTTTTCTGGAAAATAGGCTGGGTAATTCCTCCTAAAACCGACCCGAATAACGAAGCCGGAATCTGGAACCAGTTATCAAATTTGAATGAATTTACTCCTCCGTTGGCTGTAATCTTTAATGCAGGGTACATATTGGCTTGAGCAATTCCAACCATGGCATTGGATTCTAATAAAACCAATTCCTGCTGACGCACATCCGGTCTGCGGCTTACCATAGCTGCCGGAAGTCCTGCGGAGATATTCTGAGGTAATGAAGTATCAGACATTTCAATCGTTCTGTTTACTTTATTAGGCAGCTCACCAGTTAGAATACTCAATGCATTTTCCTGAATAGCGATATTTTGCTCCAGTTGGGCAATCAGAAGTTCTGTTGCCTGTTTCTGTGCTGATGCCTGTTGTACTCCTAAAGAGGTATTATCACCACTTTCCCACATTTTTTGTGTAATCATTAGGGTATTGGTGCTCAGTTCCAGATTGGATTTTGCAATCGCTAATTGTCTGTCAAGCATCAATAAATTATAATATCCCTGCGCAATAGCTGCTACCACTTGAGTCTGAACAGCTTTTGAACCTTCATACGTCTGAAGATACTGCATTCTTGAAACTTCCTGCTGGTTTTTGATTTTTCCCCAAATGTCAGCTTCCCATGAAAGGTTGAAGGCTGCATTATAATCTTCAACATGGCTTGAACCTAAAAATAAATTTAAGCTTTGCCCATTCATACTGTTTTTGGAAGGTCTTGAAATCTGGCCGCTTACTCCGAAACCAACGTCCGGATATTGCATATATTTTGCCTGTTTCAGTTTTTCCTGTGAAGCAGCTACCTGCTTTAAGGCAATCTGAAGGTCATAATTATTTTTAATTCCTTTTTCAATCAGTCCCTGTAAAATAGGATCGCTGAAAAACTGTTTCCACTCCAGATTAGCTATACTGGCAGTGTCTGCAGTGGCGGTGTACTGAAACTTTTCCGGAAGAGGAAGCTCAGGCTCCGTGTATGCCAGTTTAGACACACACGAAACAGAGCCGATGGCCAGCACAAATGTTAGAATAATATTTTTTACTCGTTTCATAGTTTTTAAACTTTTAATTGAATCCAAAACTTAGAGAGGTTTTTGTAGAGGCAAAAATTGTCTTTAGTAGGAGAAAATAATTAGCTTTTTTAAACCATTAAGACCAGGCAGGTAAATAGGTAAACTATGATCTTAAAATTTTCTCTAAGTTTTTGTAATTCATTTTTTATTAGTGACTAGCAGCTAAAAGTTCTTCCTCCATTTGTTTTTTCAGAAGTCTTTTCTTTTTTCTGCTTGGCATTTTTTCATGCAGATACTGGAACACAACATACATTACCGGAATGATAAAGATCCCGAATATTACTCCTGTAAGCATTCCTCCTACGGTACTGTAACCGATAGAGTGGTTTCCTTTTGAGGAAGCACCCTGTGTCCATACCAGTGGAAGCATCCCTACGATAAAGGCAAAAGAGGTCATTAAGATGGGTCTTAAACGTAATCTTGATGCCTGAAGGGCAGATTCAATTAATGTTTTACCTGCTTTTCTTCTCTGTACGGCAAATTCCACAATCAGGATGGCATTCTTCGCCAATAGTCCTACAAGCATAATCAATCCCACCTGAACATAAATATTGTTATCAATTCCTGCTAATCCTGTGAATGCAAATACTCCGAAAATCCCGGTAGGAATGGTAAGAATAATCGCAAACGGAAGAATATAGCTTTCATATTGAGCTGCCAGTAAGAAGTATACAAACAAGATACTTAGGAAGAAAATAAAGGTAGTTTGTCCGCTTGTTTTTATTTCTTCACGGGTAATCCCTGTCCACTCATATCCGTATCCCCTAGGAAGGGATTGTTGGGCAACTTCTTCTACCGCTTTGATGGCATCTCCGGTACTGTAGCCAGGTTTTGGAGTTCCGTTAATCGTTACTGCATTGAAAAGGTTATTTCTTGTTACCGTTTCAGGACCGAAAGATCTTTTCAGCGTTACCAAAGTTTTTGCAGGAACCATTTCTCCTGATTTATTTTTTACATAAATTCCTTCCAGTGAATT
This sequence comes from Chryseobacterium sp. 7, assembly GCF_003663845.1. NCBI lineage: Bacteria > Pseudomonadati > Bacteroidota > Flavobacteriia > Flavobacteriales > Weeksellaceae > Chryseobacterium > Chryseobacterium sp. 7. Next base: position 3,715,682 of record NZ_RCCA01000001.1, on the reverse strand, counting down.
AACATCTGTACGGTACGGAATATCTGCCTGGGCCATTACTCTGTAATATTTTCCGAATCTGTTGAAATCCGATACAAAGCTACTTCCGAAATAAATCTGCATGGTCTGCATCAATTCTGTTACAGAAACACCCAGCTGGTTGGCTTTATCTGTATCCACATCAATGGTATATTGAGGGTTTCCTGCTGCATAAGTTGTAAAGGCAAAAGCAATTTCAGGTCTTTTCATCAGCTCTCCAATAAACTGTTGAGTAGTTGTTTCTAACTGTTTGAAAGAACCGTTCGTTTTATCCTGAAGCATGAATTCAAATCCTGAAACGTTACCAAAACCTTGTACAGTAGGGAAATTGAAGAAGAATGCATTAGCATCTTTCACCTGGCTTACCTTTCCTGTCAATGTTGCTGCAATCTCATCCGGATCTTTCATTTCCCCACGTTTGTCATAATCTTTAAGTTTGATAAAACCTGCAGAATACGGAGAAGCGTTAGAATTACTGATAAAGTTCATCCCATCTGCTACCCAAAGGTGGTTGGTTGCTTTTTCCCCATTGATGATTTTATCAATTTGTTCCGTTGCTCTGTGTGTTCTTTCCAGTGAACTTCCCGGAGGAGTATTTACAGCGTATAGTACAAATCCCTGGTCTTCAGTAGGAATAAATCCTGACGGAGCCTGTTTGATCAAAAATACACTTGCTGCTGTAATAATAACAAGACCTCCTATGGCAACCCATTTGTTTTTAATTAAAAACTTAAGGCTGTAGATATATTTTCTCGTCATGCTGTTGAAGCTGGCGTTGAAAGCATTGAAGAATCTTGCTCCAAAACCTTTTTTATGACCGTGCTCACCATGTTCTCCCTGAGGATCATTTAAGAACATTGCACATAATGCCGGGCTCAATGTTAATGCATTCACTGCTGAGATTAAAATCGCAATCGCTAATGTGAAGGCAAACTGTCTGTAGAAAACTCCTGCAGGTCCCTGCATGAACCCGACCGGAATAAACACGGCACACATTACCAATGTAATGGAAATAATAGCTCCTGAAATTTCACTCATTGAGTGCATCGTAGCGTGTTCTACAGGCATTCCTGTCTGTTCCATTTTGGAATGGACAGCTTCTACTACTACAATCGCATCATCCACTACAATACCAATGGCGAGTACCAATGCGAATAAAGTAAGCATATTGATACTGAAGCCAAATAGCTGAAGGAAGAAGAAGGTTCCGATAATCGCTACCGGTACGGCAATTGCCGGGATTAATGTAGATCTGAAATCCTGAAGGAAGATAAATACTACAATAAATACCAACACGAAAGCAATAACAAGCGTTTCCACAACCTGATGGATAGAAGCATCCAAAAAGTCTTTGGAATTATACATGATAATAGGCTTCACTCCTTTTGGAAGAGTGGTTTCCATTACTTTCACCTGCTTTTCAATCTCCGTAAGGATTTCGTTGGCATTGGAACCAGCGGTTTGTAAGATGGCAAATCCGGCAACCGGTTTCCCGTCTACTCTGTTGGTCGCAGTATAGGTGTAAGATCCGAACTCTACTCGTGCTACATCTTTTAATCTTAAGAAAGAACCGTCACTATTCGCTTTGATAGCGATATTTTCATAGTCTTCATTTTTATTTAGTTTTCCTTTATATTTGAGGATGTATTCGTAAGTTTCCTTACTTCCTTGCCCAAGACGGCCTGGGGCAGCTTCAAGGTTATGATCTTTAATGGCTGCTAACACTTCCTGTGGAGAAAGATTGTTTGATGCCAAACGATCCGGTTTCAACCAGATTCTCATGGAATAATCCCTTGTTCCGAATACCTGAGCCTGTGCAACTCCTGGGATACGTTGTATCTGTGGAATGACATTGATCTTCAGGTAATTTTGAAGGAATAATTCATCGTATTGTTTTTCATTTTCACTGGTTAACCCCATGAACATGATCATACTGTTCTGAACCTTCTGGGTTGAAATTCCCGCCTGTACTACTTCCTGAGGCAGCTGGCTCATTGCTTTTGATACACGGTTCTGTACGTTTACCGCTGCATTATCCGCATCTGCTCCCTGCTTGAAGTACACGCTAAGTGTCATAGTACCGTCATTACTAGAGTTGGAAGTCATATAGGTCATATTTTCAACCCCGTTCACTGCTTCCTCAATAGGAGTCGCAACTGAACGTGCTACGACTTCAGCATTAGCTCCAGGATAGAATGCCGTTACCTGAACGCTTGGTGGAGCTATATCCGGAAAGAGGGCAATCGGTAAATTAAAGAGAGACAAAGCTCCCAATAATAAAAGTATTATGGAGATGACCGTTGAAAGGACCGGTCTTTCTATAAATTGTTTTAACATAAGAAGTTTATTTTTTTAAGTCTTCTGTTTTCGGAAAGGACTATAATGGTTTCGCTTTTAATAAGCTGTCAGAAGAAATATTTCTCGGTCTGATGGTGGCACCGTCTTTCAAGTTTCCAATTCCTGTGTATACGATTTTTTCTCCAGGAGCAAGCCCTTCGGAAATAAAGTAATAGCTGTCTGTTTTTCCAGCTATTTTAATAGGTCTTCCCATTACTTTTTTGCCTTTATCCATTACATATACATAGGTCTTATCCTGAATTTCAAATGTTGATTCCTGAGGAATAACCACTGCATTCGAGATCAGCTGAGGCATACGCACTCTTCCTGTGTTTCCGGTTCTTAAAGTTCCGTTGGCATTAGGGAAAACGGCACGTACACTGATGGCTCCGGTAGTTTTATCAAACTGCCCGTCTACAATGCTTAATCTTCCTTTTTCAGGGTAAGTACTGTTATCGGCAATTACAAGATCCACCATCGGCATATTTTTCAGCTTTTCTTCTAAGCTTGCTCCAGGGTATTTGTTTTGGAAAGCGATGAAGTCAAGTTCACTTAAAGAGAAGTAGGCATAGATTTCACTGATATCAGATAATAATGTCAATGGATTTACATCTGTTCTTGAGATCAAACTTCCTTTTTTGTAAGGAATTCTTCCGATATAACCACTTACAGGAGCTGTAATCGTTGTAAATCCTACATTGATTCTTGCGCTTCCAACAGAGGCTCTGGCTTGAGAAGCAGCGGCAACGGCAGCTTCATAATTGGCTTTTGCTGTTTTAAGCTGTACATCAGAAACTACTTTTGCAGCAACCAGTGGCTGAATTCTGTCTACTTCCACTCTTGCTTTTTGGATATTGGCATTGGCAGCCTGAAGATTAGCCTGAGCCATATTCATCTGCTCGCCGTAGCTTCTTGAATCTATTTTAAATAACGGTTGTCCTGCTCTTACATAAGCACCTTCTTCTACATAAATCCTATCCAGATATCCGTCTACCTGAGATCTGATTTCTACGTTGTTTTTCCCTTCCAAAGCAGTTGGGAATTCCTGATATGTAGTAGCGGGTGATGTAATAACGGTATAAACCGGAAGTTCTGGAGCTGGAGGTGCGGCATTGGTTCCTTCTGCGGCTTTTGTGCAGCTCTGTAAAAGAATTATACTTGCAATAAGTACAATAAACCTTGTTTTTCCAGGTAATTTCATTGTTGGTTTAATTTTTTTAATGAAGTGTTAGAGGTAAGTAAAGTGTTTTGATAAATGCTGTATTTTTTCCTAACAGTGTTAATAATTAGTTCAAAAAAATTTACAGAATTTTTAATGTCCAATGAAGTCGATTGTTTCCATAATTGAAAATTGTTTTTAATGTATTTAAGTGTATAATGATAGTATAAGGTGTGTTAATTTTACTAACAGTGTTAATTAATAAGCAAAAAATGACTAATTTTAACAACTGAATTCAAAGAATGGTTCCATAAATGATTGAGTTTTTAATCAGGAAAAACAGAATAATTTTAATTAATTCGATGTTAAGTTTCCTAACGGTGTTAATTTTTAATTCAAAAAAAATTTACAAAGACTTAATAAAAGCCGAAACAGTTTCGTCCAATGTAGTCTTATTCATCGTAGAAGGGATATCAGCTGTGCGCATCATCATAATAGAGATCATTCCGTGTACGGCAGAAAACAGAGCGTGAGACATATGGCAGGCATTGTCCGGATTGGATCCGTTTTTCTTAATAATCTCATAAGTGCATTCATAGATAAGCTCCTGAAATGATGAGAATTCTTTTTTCATCTGACCTTTTCCGCAGCACTGCATTCCAAGACCAAACATAAGCTGGTAATATTCCTTATTTTTAAAAGCAAAGTTCCAGTAAGCATCCACAATGGCAACAAGCTGTTCTTCCGGAGTACTGTGTTTCTGCTGAGCTTTTAATAATTCTATATGTAACTTGTGAAAGCCATCTAAAGAAATTTCAAATAGGATAGCTTCTTTATTTTCAAAATAATCATACACCACCGGGGCACTATACTCAATAGCGTCTGCTATCTTTCGCATAGAAAGTGATGCCCAGCCTTCAGTTTTGGCCAACGTAAAAGCAGCCTGCAAAATATTTGCACGGATGGATTCCTTTTCTCGTTGACGGCGTTCATGTAGACCCATGATATTTATTTACTAACAGCGTTAGCAAAACTACAAACTTTTTAATATAACTTCCAAAGGATATTATACATTTAAATTCAAAAGATGGTTTATAAGTGATGTTAATCATTAGGCTGGAAGCTGGAAGAATGGGAGCTGGAAGTTGGTTTGGATTAAAAAAATACCATTAATAGAATTTGACTATAACTATTTTTGAGTCTTAAAAATCTTCCCTCCTCCAGCTTCCAGCCTCCCTACTCTATAAAAATAGAAATGTCATCTTTCTAATTAAGAAAAGAAATATCTATCTTTGCCGGTAAAGAAATAAGGATATGAATACTCCCTCAAATATGTTGGCATTAGGAACAAAAGCGCCGTTTTTTGAACTTCCTAACCCGTCAAAAACGAATGAACTTCAGTCTTTGGATGAGCTGAAAGGAGAAAAAGGTACTTTGGTGATCTTCATGTGCAACCACTGTCCGTTTGTTCTTCATGTAATCGACAAGATCAATGAATTATATGAAGATTACAACGAGCGTGGAATTGAATTTATTGCCATCAATGCGAATGATATTGAAAAATATCCGGCAGATTCTCCGGAAAAAATGATCGAATTTCAAATTGAAAGAAGATTCGACTTCCCTTATTTGTTTGATGAAAGCCAGGCGGTAGCAAAAGCTTACGATGCTGCGTGTACACCGGATTTTTATTTCTTTGATGATAAACTTGATCTTGTATACAGAGGTCAGATGGATGATTCAAGACCGGGAAATAATAAAGATGTTACAGGTGAGGATCTGATTATTGCTTTTGAAAATCTTTTGGCTGGAGAAGCTCAGGAAGAAATTCAGAGACCTAGCATGGGATGCAATATTAAATGGAAATAATTACTGGTTGCTAGTTGTTTAGTTACTGGTTTTTACTCATTATAATACAAGCTGCTCTTTTTGGAGTGGCTTTTCTGTTTCTTGCTGATTCATATGTAAGTTTAAAAGCTTACTTTGGACTTAGTTTCCTTTTCAACCTTCAAATCCACATTCACTTTATTATGAGAATAATTCCTGATAAATTCTGAAGGAGTCTTTCCTGTATATTTTTTAAACATTCTATTAAAATACGTTACATTGTTAAAACCGCACTGATAACTGCATTCTGAAATAGATCTGTCCTGGGCCATCAGCAGACATGCTTTATTAATTCTGTAGCGGTTCACAAACTCTGTAAACGTAATCTGAGTCGCCTTTTTAAAGAAATTACAGAAAGCGGGCAAAGTAAGATTGGCCAGTTTTGCAACATCTTCAATATCAATTTCCTTGTCATAATGATGTTCCACATAAGTGAAAATATTTTCAAGGCGGGTTTTATTTTTAGAAATAATGGTATAAGGCATGATTTCTTTATTCAAGAGCTCGTAATCCTCACATTTTGAAAGTTCAAAAAGAATTTCAAGCAATAGTAAATATCTTTTATACCCTTCTGATTCCAGCATCAGTCTTAGTTTGGGAAGCATTACCTTTTTTACTTTTTGATGAAAATGAATCCCGTATTTTGAAAGTTCCAACAGATTTTTAATAGATCTGGCTTCTACTTCCTGCTGAGGAAACTGAAGGATTTCTTCTTTGAACTGAAGTACAATTTCTTCATGCGGATCAATGGAGTTCAGTCCAAATCCGGAGTGAGGAATGTTCGACCCGATTAATACCAGATCCCCATTTGTATAATTGCTTTTATGATAGCCCACATGTCGGGTTCCATTCCCGGAAATAACACATACCAGTTCAATTTCGGGATGATAATGATATTCCCATTTGAATTCTGAAATAGGGGAGTTATTGTGAATTGTGCGGAATGAACTCTTTTCATTAGGAATTACCCTTTCAAAAGTAACTTTCATTTAATTAATCATATTTAATTGCTAAAAATAGTAAATATATTAATATGGTTCAAATATTGATTTACTGTGTTAAATTATCGTTAACAGAAATGCTTCTATCTTAGCCGACAAGAAATAACCTGAATGAAAAATCTTAACATCAAGGCCGTTTTATTTTTAAACTATTTTGTCTTCGCAATTCTTCTGAATTCTGTAGGAACAGTCATTCTACAGGTACAGCAGAATTTTGGGATTTCAAAGTCTTCGGCCAGCATTTTGGAAGGCTTCAAAGATCTTCCGATTGCCATATGTTCTTTCATTCTGGCTTCATTTCTTCCGAAGATAGGAATCAAAAAATCCATGCTGATTGCTTTATTGCTGGTAAGCTGTATGTGTTTTGTAATGCCGTTTACCAATGAGTTCTGGGTTTTTAAATTATTATTTGCGACAGTAGGAGTTTCATTTGCATTAATCAAAATATCGGTTTTTACTTCTATCGGGCTGGTAACGGAAACAGATAAGGAACATTCCAGCTTTATGGGATTTCTGGAAGGATTTTTCATGATTGGAGTATTGGCAGGAAATGTTTTATTCAGCTTATATATAGATGATCATAATCCGAAATCTACAGAATGGCTGAATGTATACTGGATTTTGGGTGGACTTTCAACTTTGTCTTTTTTATTCCTGTTCTTTTCAAAACTGAACGAACAGGGTGCTAAAAGTGAGAAAACGGATCTTCTGGGAGATTTAAGAAACAGTGTGAGCCTTTTCAGTTATAAAAAAGTATTGTGCTTTTTATTATGTGCTTTCCTTTTTGTATTGGTGGAACAAAGCTTTCAAACATGGACGCCTACATTTTATAAAGAAATTTTAAAAGTGCCTACATCCATGAGTATCCAAGCAGGAGCCGTTTTAGCAGGAGCTTTTGCATTAGGAAGATTTTTATCAGGATTCTTCTCTAAAAAGTTTAGCTGGATCTATGTAGTTTCTTTTTGTGTAGTTGGTTTTGCCATCAGCTTACTGCTGGTTTTACCTCTTACCCATAATATTCATATTGATACGAATACAAACTGGATGAATGCCCCTTTGGTGGTCTATCTATTTCCTTTGATGGGAGGTTTGCTGGCACCTATTTATCCGAGCATTAATTCTGTAATTCTGGCATCTATCCCGAAATATCTGCACAGCGCTATGTCAGGATTGATCGTTGTTTTCTCAGCAATCGGAGGAACTATAGGTTCTATCATTACCGGATTTGTGTTTCAGGAGTTCAGTGGGCAGCAGGCATTTTACCTTTCCCTGATTCCACTTTCATTGCTGATCACCTCTGCGGTTTTCATGAATAAATTAAAAATTAATCCTAAAAAATAACAATGAGTAATCAGCTTTACATAAACGAAATTCAAAGTCTGTTTGATGCGGTACAGAGATCTGAAATTTTTGAAGATCAGAAAATGATGACGGATGCAGTTCCTCTGTTTCCAATTGCAAAGATTAATGAGGATTATGAACAATCAAAAAATACCGAAGGTTTTAACCTGAAAGATTTTGTGATGGCTCATTTTGATTTTTTAGGAGCAAGAGTTTCTGTACACCGAGAAGAGCAGCTTCCAATAGGTGAACATATTGAAAAGCTATGGGATGAACTGACCCGTACAGCCTATGAAGAAAAGGGAACGCTTTTAAAATTACCAAAACCATATATTGTTCCGGGAGGTCGTTTTAATGAATTTTTCTATTGGGACAGTTATTTTATTATGCTTGGATTACAGGTTTCCGGAAGAGTAGAAATGATGAAAAACATTATTGAAAACTGTTCTTACCTGATCCTGAATGTAGGATTTGTTCCCAATGCAAGCAGAACACATTTCTTAAGCAGATCTCAGCCGCCTTATTTTTCATTAATGCTGGATCTTCTTTTTGAAACAACCAATGACGAAGGAATTTATACACAATATCACGAAACACTGGAGAAAGAATATGCTTTCTGGATGAATGGTTTGGAATGGCTTGAAAAAGGTTCCAGTATAAAAAGAGTGGTTAAGACTACAGACGGAGATATTCTGAACCGTTATTATGATGCAGAAAATGCACCGCGTCCCGAAAGTTATCTGATCGATATTGAAGATCATGAGACCACTTCAGGAGACGAATTTTACAGAAACATAAGAAGTGCCTGCGAATCCGGCTGGGATTTTTCCAGCAGATGGTTTGCAGACGGACAGAATATACAGACAATAGAAACGCTGAACTTGGCACAGGTTGATCTGAACTGCCTTCTGTGGCATTTGGAAATGACTTTGGCTAAATCTTCAGCACTTCAGAATCTGAGCGAAAAAAACAATTATTTTTCAGAAAGAGCAGCAAGCCGAAGACAGATGATCAATAAATATTTCTGGAATGGAAATACTAGCAATTACAAAGATTATCACATTAAAAAAAACACAAACACACCGTCTGAACATATTGCTGCTCTTTATCCTTTATTTCTGGGAATTGCAGATCAGAAACAGGCGGAAGCAGTTGCCAAAGTCATTGCTGAGAAATTTCTCTACCAGGGAGGGCTTGTCACGACAACTAAAAACTCAGGGCAGCAATGGGATCTTCCCAATGCGTGGGCACCTTATCAATGGTTAGGATTTAAAGCAATGAAAAACTACGGCTTTGATGAACTGGCTGAAAAAATTAAAAACAACTGGTGTTCCAATGTAGAAAGAGTTTACAAAAACACCGGAAAGCTAATGGAAAAATACAATGCATTAGACACAGAAACAATAGCAGGCGGCGGGGAATACCCCAATCAGGACGGATTCGGTTGGACCAATGGAGTGTATTTACAATTACAACAAAACTGAAACTAACAATAAAAAATATGGCTATGAAAAAAAAATCGATCTTTTTAATCGCCGCTACAGCTACATTATACTTTAATAATGCTTATGCCCAGGAAACTCCGAAAGATTCGGCAAAAGTTTCTTCTATAGATCAGATTGTCATTACCGGAAATTCCGGCCCTAAGAAAAAAATAGAATCCAGTACTGCAATTTCCACATTCAGTGCTAAAGAAATTCAGAAGCAAAACCCAATCAGTGCCGCTGCTTTATTACAGAGAGTACCAGGATTTGCCGTGGAAACTTCAGGAGGTGAAGTAGGAAATAACCTTTTCGCAAGAGGGATTCCTTCTGCAGGAGCTTATGAATTTGTACAGGTACAGGAAGACGGTCTTCCGGTTTTCGAAGATGGTGCGCTTCAATTTGCCAATGCAGATAACTTTTTCCGTGTAGATAATTCGGTAAGCCGTCTGGAAGCTTTAAGAGGAGGTTCCGGTTCCATTTTTGCTACCAACTCTCCGGGAGGACTTATCAACTTTATTACCAGAGAAGGATCCAATGATTTCAAAGGAACGGCAAAAGTGGAAACAAGTACTTATGGACTGATGCGTACAGACCTTAATGTAGGTGGCGCTTTGGTTCAGGATAAATTATTCTTCAACATCGGTGGTTTCTACAGAACAGACAGCGGAATCAGAAAAACAGGTTTCAAAGCTAATGACGGAGGCCAGATCAGAATGAACCTGAAATATGTCTTTGATAAAGGGTACGTGAAGGTATACTATAAAAAACTGGACGACAGAAATACATTCTTCCTTCCGATTCCTTTGATTCAAAATGGAAATGACCTGAAAGAATTCCCAGGTTTTGATCCTAACTATGGAACATACAGCTACAGAGCAATCAGCCAGCTGAATATTCCACAAGCCGGAGGAGGATTTTTCAAAAGAAACCTGGAAGACGGTATTCATCCTAAAGTAGATGTTCTAGGTGCGGAGTTTAAATATGATCTTGGAAACAATTTCAGTGTTTTAAACAAAACAAGATATACTAATATCAATATGAATTATACAGGGATTTTCCCTGCCGGATTGCCTGAAACTGCAGCTGACTTTGCAACTAAACCTGTGTCCGAAGGTGGAGATTATGGTATGACTAATTATCAATATTCATTAGTAAGTAACGGAGCGATTGTAAATCCTGCATTTGTTCAAAAATTAGGTTTCTGGGCAATTGACAAGCAGATGAACAACTTTGTGAATGATTTACAGTTCAACTATAAATTTGATAAAGGAAATGTTACCGCAGGTTTCTATAAATCTAACTGGAAGTCTCATCAATACTGGAACTGGAGTAATATTCTGGCTACAGCAACAGACAGACCGGAATTGCTGAACCTTGTAGATACTTCTCTTACGCCTTTGGATAATGGATATTCAAAAACGTATAACGGAGTTACCAACATGACATTTTTACAGAGAGATACACAAACACAGGGAAGCTTGAATGATCTTTATGTAAACTTAGATTACAATATTACAGATGCTTTAAGCGTAAACGGAGGTCTTCGTTACAGCCACGATTATTATAAAGGAAATTTTGCCAATACAACCACTTCCAACTTAAATAATTCAGGGTTAACAACGGATGGAACTCACGGTTTCAACACGACAACTGCTGATGATAACATGAGCGTTTTAGGAAACAAATACACATACTGGAATTATAATATTGATAAAGTTTCTTTCACGGTAGCGGCTAATTATAAAATCAGCAAAGAAAATGCAGTGTATGCCCGTTTTTCTAACGGTTTCAGATCTCCGAACGAAGAAGCCTATTATAACTATTTCTCCAACCCGGCACCTGATAAACCTTTAAAATCAGTAACAACCAATCAGTTGGAAGTAGGGTATAAATATTACTCGCGTACTTTTGATATTGCAGTGATTCCGTTCTATTCTACATTGAAGAATCTTTCCTTTACGGACATCTTCTCTAACGGAACATCTGAAAATATATTTGCCAATACACAAAACTACGGGGTTGAATTTGAAGGATATGCCCGTTTATTCAACAATATTTTGGAGGTTTCATTCAACGGAACCGTTCAAAGTCCAAAATATAAAAACCTTGAAGCAGGAAGTGTTCTTGAAGGAAATGTAGTACGAAGAATGCCGAAATTTTTCTTCAATATTTCACCGGCAGTTAATATTACAAAAGCCTGGAGAGCATATGCAAGTATGAATTACTATGGAAAACGTTTCCAGGATGAGAAAAATGTACAGACGCTGCCTGCTTTCACAGAATTCGGGGCAGGTACCTCTTATCAGTTAGGAAAAATACGCTTTGCAGTAGACGGAACCAACATCTTTAATACCATTGGTATTACAGAAGGAGACCCAAGAGCAGGCTCACCAACCGGAGACGGAACCATCATGGCAAGACCTATCATGGGAGCTGCTGTAAGAGCATCCATTACTTTAGATTTCTAAAATAAACTCTATTTCTTCTTATTAATGAACCCACCAGAATTTTCTGGTGGGTTCATATTTTTTGAACTTGTTTTACATTTTATTTCTTGAAATAGTATGACTTGTAATGAAGTCTTTGAAAGTATTAAAATAAGTTTCAAAATCAGAATAATTCTTAACTGTTCTTTATCGCTTAAATCCTTCTTAATGGTTACTTATATGAATATTTTTAAATATTTTATTTATTTCAAAAAGGGATTATATTGTTTTTCAAATCCAATGGTTGTAGGATTTCCGTGTCCGGAGAAAACCTGCGTGTCATTATCCAAAATGAAAAGTTTAGACTTAATTCCTTCAATCAGCTGATCATAATTTCCTTTGTAAAGATCTGTTCTTCCGATGCTGCCTTCAAAAAGTACATCTCCAGAAATCACGAATTTCTGATGGTCATTATGATAGACCACACTTCCCGGAGAATGTCCCGGAACGTGATAAATTTTAAATTTTTCACCATCCAGATCCAGCTCATCACCTTCCTTGATGTATTCTACATCCACCTTTACAGGATCTATCTGCATTCCGAATCTGATTCCGCTTGCCTGAAGCATATCCAGCACTTCCTGATCTTCCTGATGCATATTCACAGGTACTTTGAACGTATCAAAAGCCCATTGAAGTCCGAATACATGGTCAATATGGGCATGTGTCAAAAGAATTTTCTGAATTTTCAGTCCGTTTTCTGTAATGAAATTGCTGATCGCCTGAGTTTCCTGTCCGCTCATATTTCCCGGATCAATTAACCACGCATTTTTATTTTCGTTATAAATGATGTAAGTATTTTCGCTCGCAAAATTGAATACGAAACCTTGAATCTGAAGCATATCTGAATATTTTTATTCAAAAATACGATATTATTAAGAAAATGGCTATTTTTCGTTATCTTCGTCGTAATGAAAACTTTGCGAATACTCTTACTTTTTTTGGGCGGACTGGTTTTTGGACAAAATATCCAAAGTATTCAGCTGTTCAATCCTCAGACCAATGACGAAACTCCGGTAATCAGAATAGGGGAACAGTTGGTTTTGGGCTTTGATGATCTCACAAACGGCAGTCAGATCTACAGATACACATTCAAGCATTATGACAGAAACTGGAATGAAGATAATCTGTTTTTTACAGAATTTGCTACCGGAAGTATGAATGCACTGCTGGACCAGTTTCAGTATTCTTTCAATACTTTGCAAGCGTATACCCACTATAAACTGGTATTCCCGAATGATAAAATCCAGCTTAAAGTTTCAGGAAATTATGAACTGATTGTTTATAAAGACTCTGCAGATAAACCTCTTTTCAAAAAAAGATTTTATCTGGTAGAAGATGTTACTTCTGTGGATTTAAATATTTCAAGATTCGCTGATGCCAAAAAGCCGAACCTCAACCAAAGGGTAGAAGTGAATGTTTCCCCGAAAGGAGGAGATATTTCTTCCAATGTGAATTCTATCACTATGAATGTGATGCAGAATAACAACCCGAATATGGTTATTTCTAATCTTAAACCAAGCTCTTTCTTAGGGAATCAGGTGGTTTTCCAGCAAATGAATCTTGTATTTCCGGGAGATAATGAGTTTTATTATTTTGATAATAAAAATATGAATATGGCGGCCGATATGGTACGTGCTGTGGAAATAAAAGATGATGCGAACCAGACGTATCTTCATCCTGTATGGGCGTTTCCTTTAAATTATCAATATCAGCCAGATGTGAATGGAGCATGGTATTACAGAAGAAATGATTTAGGCAGAGAAAGGGATGCAGAAAGAGAAGCAGACTACTCATGGGTGCATTTCTATCTGGAATCTGATCCTGTAGATAAAGAGATTTATGTTTTGGGAGGGTTTAATAATTTTTTACCAAGCAAAGAAAATCAGATGCAGTATGATGCTGCTACTAAACAGTATGTTGCTAAAATATTCCTGAAACAAGGTTTTTATAACTATGTTTTGGTGACAAAAGATGGAAACGGGCTGAACTTTGGAGAAGTGAATGGTAATTTCTGGCAAACGGAAAATCTTTATCAGGCATTTATTTATTATGCACCTTTCGGAAGAAACTATGATGGGTTAATGGGCTATGGTGAGTTCAGAACGCCTGTTGCTAATAAACGCTAATTCATGATTTGATATCGTTTTACATCAAAATATACACATACAATTAGGACTTTCTTTTAAGATGGTCCTAATTTTTTTGTCAATATTGAGAATATTATTCTATAAAATTTCAGATTAATATTAAGTTTTCGATTATAATGCACTGCATGGTGAAAAATAATAATTCACAAAATTTTGATTTTAATTAAATATTTTAATATAAAAATTGTTTTATTGAAAAATTATAGTTAAATATTTTTCTTTGTTTTAAAATCATCATTGTGTTTTGTTTATTGATTTATAATATCTATTGAATTTTAATCATTGTTTGTGTTGTTTTATTGTGAAAAGTTTATAAATTCGTCAACACAATCAACCAACCAAATATTATTATGAAAACGAAATTTATCTTAGTGGCAAGTGTTGCCGCCTGCTCTTTTGTTTTTGCACAAAACACACCTTCTAAATTAAATCCCAGTAAAAGCGGGCTACACGCAGACTTTTTAAGATTCGACAAAAATGCACCGGCTTTCCAGGGAAGTCCTGTATTATTTGATGAAGCAACAGAAAGACTTACTACGGGTCAAGGGCTCAAGTTGGGACTTGAAAAGGATGCCTTAGGTTTTGAAACACACAGATTTCAACAGACTGTAAATGGTATTCCGGTAGAATACGGGATGATGGCCGTACAGACAAAAGAAGGAAAAATTGTAGGACAGTCAGGAAAATGGGTTCTTAATGTTCCGAAAAGTGCTGAGAAGAAAGCCAATATTTCTGAAAAAATTGCACTTCAGAATGCTTTATCATTCGTAGGAGCAGAAACCTACAGATGGGAGAACAAAGAAGAAGAAGACTTTTTAAAGAAAGATTCTAATGATCCTAATGCAAGCTTTGTTCCTAAAGGCGAACTGGTATATTATTCAGATCCGACGGATGAAAAATTGAATGATTTAACATTAGCCTATAAATTTGATATTTACGCTGAAAAGCCATTAAGCAGACAATATGTTTTTGTAGATGCTAAAAGTGGAAAAGTATTAGGTGTGGATGCCATTATTCATGAAGTAAATGCGCCGGGTACGGCTACAACGGTTTACAGTGGAAGCAGAAATATAGTAACCGATTCTTATAACGGAAGCTACAGACTGAGAGAAACAGGAAGAAATGCAGGAACTGCCGTAGAAACCTATAATCTTAAGAAAACCACCAATTTTTCCTCTGCGGTAGATTTTACAGATACTGATAATGTATGGAACAATGTGAATACAAATAAAGATCAATATGCAACAGATGCTCACTGGGGTGCGGAAATGACTCTGGACTATTATTATTCGAAATACGGAAGAAAGAGTATTGACAATAATAACTTTGCCATCAAGTCCTATGTGCATTATGGAAACAATGTATTCAATGCGTATTGGGATGGTTCAAGAATGCTTTATGGTGACGGAAGCTCTACTACAAACGGAGGAAAACCTTTGACTGCAATAGATGTCTGCGGCCACGAAATTACCCATGGATTAACATCTAAAACAGCTAACCTCGTATACCAGAGAGAACCGGGAGCATTGAACGAAGGTTTTTCTGATATTTTCGGGAACACTATAGAACGTTGGGCAAGACCTACACAGGCAAGCTGGACACTAGGAGAAGATTTTAGCTATGTGATCAGAGATATGTCTAATCCTAATGCGTACCGCCAACCGGATACTTATAAAGGTACTTATTGGAAAGATGCCACTACTACAGGATGTGCAGTTCCGGGACAAACTACCAATGACTATTGTGGAGTGCATACCAATTCCGGAGTACTGAATTTCTGGTATTATTTATTGGTAACAGGAGGTACAGGTACTAATGACAATGGTTTTGCTTATAATGTTTCAGGGATCGGATTAGATAAAGCGGGAGCTATTGCTTACAGAACACTGACTACTTATCTTACGTCTTCATCCACTTATGCAAACACAAGAACCTATTCTATTCAGGCAGCGACTGATTTGTATGGAGCAACCAGCAATGAAGTAACTCAGGTTAAGAATGCATGGAATGCCGTAGGTGTAGGAGGTGGAACTTCTCCTGCAGGACTTGTAGCAGCTACTTCAAATGTTTCAAACTATACCATCAGCCCGAATCCGGCAACAGACAGATTCAACATAAACTTCGAAGGTAAAGCCGGAAAAGGAATTGTAGAGCTGGTAAGTCTGACAGGTAAGAAAGAGCTTTCTGAAAAAGTAGAGATTACAGAAGGTACCAATAAGCTGAATATCCAATTGCCTTCCAACTTACTTCCAGGAGTATATGTGGTAACGGTAAACGGACAGAAAGCCGGAAACCTTATTAAAAAGTAGACACCAAATCTTTAATATATTCAACGAAAAGGCCACAAGTGAATTCTTGTGGCCTTTTGTTTATTTTGATTCAGGTGAATTATACCAGATAGAAATCATTCAGTTTTTCTTCACAAAGTATTTTTACAACATCAATCCATCGGTCTTCGTCATTCAGACATGGAATATAATGGAAGTTTTCACCTCCGCCATGCATGAATTGCTCTTTACCCTCAACAGAAATTTCTTCCAGAGTTTCCAAACAGTCAGAAACGAACGCTGGACAAACAATTGCCAGATTTTTTATTCCTTTTTTACCAATTGTTTCAAGGGTTTCATCGGTATAAGGCTCAATCCATTTGTCTTTTCCTAATCTTGACTGGAAAGAAACAATAGTTTTCTCTTTAGGTAAATTTAGCTTTTCAATCACAAGCTGTGTTGTTTTGTAACACTGATGACGGTAGCAGAACTGATGACTCGGATTATCTTCTCTGGAACAGCAGTCATTAAGATTACAGGTCTTTGTAGGATCTGTTTTATAAATATGCCTTTCCGGCACTCCATGATAAGAAAACTGCAGGGCATCAAAATTTTCCGGAAGTTTTTCTTTAATACTTTCTGCCAGACAGTTGATATAAATATCTCTGTGGTAAAAAGGCTGAATATAATTGATTTTGATCGTTGGGAACCTCTTTTTTCTTACTTCTTCGGCTTTTTCAATCACCGTTTCCGTAGTACTCATAGCATATTGAGGATATAAAGGGAAAAGCACAATTTCCGTGACTCCCTGATCTACGAGCTTTTGAATTCCGGCTTCAATGCTTGGCTGCGCATACCTCATCCCGATTTCCACCGGAACATCTACTACTTTCTGAAGTTTTTTCTGAATTTGTTCCGTGATAACAATTAATGGAGAACCCTGATCTGTCCAAACCGTTTTATAGGCTTCAGCAGATTTTGCAGGTCTTGTTTTCAGGATAATTCCCTGTACAAGAAGGGCACGGAAGATCCAACGGTAATCAATCACCCTCTCATCCATCAAAAATTCATCAAGATATTCCTTTACGTCGTTTACAGCAGTTGATCTCGGTGATCCGAGGTTGACCAGTAAAATTCCTTTCTTATTCAATATTCTAAATTTTAATTATGAAACAGAAGTTGTAAAATCTGTTACTAATTTTGATACTTTAGCAAAGGTATTACTTTCCAGTAAGCCATTGCTGTCAAATTTGCCTTTTATTCCCTTTATTAATGCCTGATGTTTATCATCTGCTGTCACACCCAGAGTTTTTAAAATCAATAACAACTCTTCATGGCCTTTTTCTCCACTGGCTGAAGCCGTAATCACAGCTACAGGTTTTTCAGAAAAGATTGTAGTAGAAACACACCATTCCAGCATATTTTTTAATCTGCCCGGGATGCTGAAAATATATTCGGGAGTAGAAAATATAACTCCGGATGAATTTTCAATAGCTTCTCTCAGCTTCAAGACCTCTAAAGGAGTATTTTCATCCGTTAATGCAGTATCAAAATGAGGAAGAACAGAAAGATCTTTGTATACCTGGAAATCTACATTGTCCATACTTTCAATGACCTGTTCCATTAGTCTCAGGTTGCCGGAATTTTCCGATGCACTTCCAATGATCACTACAATTTTCTTTCCGTAAGGCATCTCAGCTATATTATCCGTTTACAGCTTCTACTCTTTCTACTAAATCAGGAACGAATTGCTTTAAAATATTTTCAATTCCGTTTTTCAAAGTAGCCGTAGAGCTTGGACAGCCTGAGCAAGCTCCCTGTAAAAGCATTTTTGCTGTTTTATTCTCCTGATCATATTCCATTAAAGAAATCTTCCCACCATCATTTTCTACTGCAGGAGCTACGTATTCATTTAAAATGTCAGAAATTTTCTGCTCATCTTCCGTATAATCTCTGTTGATAATCTTTTCAACAGGGTTTTCATGCTTTTGAGGCTCTACATTGGCAATTTCGCCTCCGTTTTGAAGATATTCAGCAATAAGACCGCGAACAGCCATCATTACCTGGTGCCACTCTACAGAATTATTTCTTGTAACTGCCACAAAATTATCAGAAATGAAAACCTCCGTTGCAAAATCAAATTCTTTAAAGATAGCCTCCGCCAAAGGAACTCCATCAGCAGTATCTCTTGATTTTACTTCCACAAATCCATCCATAAGTAATTTACTCGAAACAAATTTCATTACATTAGGATTCGGAGTCATTTCAGCATAGATCTGATACATTTCTTTTTTCTTCTGAAGATAAATTCTTGGGTTAGCCAATAATTCGTCCTCAATTACATTTTTCAGACTTTCAGCTACATGTTCCCATTCTATGGTATCCTGTTTTGCTACAGCCACAAAATTAGCTGTAATGAAAATTCTCTCCACAAACGGATAATTGAAAAGTTCCTGAGCTAAAGGAATTTCTGATATATCTGAATTTCTGTCCAACTCTAAAGACCCCGGAATGAGATTGTAATCTGTAACAAATTTCATTACTTTCGGGTTTTCGGTAGGTTCTATAAGTACGGTACGCATTTTTTCGTTAAATTTGAGATACAAAAATACGCATTAGAAGTCAGAAGCTGAAAATTGAGAGTTAGATTTTTGCTATCACTGTAATTTAGAACTTATATACATAAAAAGATAGTATATTTTAATTTTCAAACCGGCATATTTTTCAAATTTTCAAATTAATACTTATGGCACTTATAAAAGAACTCTTAGGAAAAGCACCACAAATTGGAGAAAACACCTTTTTAGCAGAAACGGCTACCATTATTGGAGATGTTACCATGGGAAAAGACTGCAGCGTTTGGTATAATGCAGTCATCAGAGGAGATGTACATTACATTAAAATGGGAGATAAGGTCAATGTTCAGGATAATGCAATGCTGCATTGTACTTACAAGAAGCATCCACTGAATATTGGAAATAATGTGTCTATCGGGCATAATGCCATTGTACACGGATGTACTATTAAAGATAATGTCCTGATAGGGATGGGCGCTATTGTGATGGATGATTGTTTAGTAGAAGAAAATTCTATTGTAGGAGCGGGTTCTGTAGTTACGCAGGGTACTCATATCAAATCCGGAGAAGTGTGGGGTGGAGTTCCTGCAAGAAAGATCAAAGACATCAATGCACAGTTATTGGAAGGAGAAGTGAACAGAATTGCAGACAACTATGTGAAATACTCATCATGGTATAAAGAGAATGTGAAAGATCATCAATTTTAGGCTGTCAAGTGAATAGTGAATAATCAATTCGCTGCGAAGCAAAATTCACTATTGACCTGTCAAAATAAATATAAAAGCTCCGTCCGTAGACAGAGCTTTTTTCGATTTGATATAGAACCTTTGCTTTATTGTTAGTTAGGATCCGGCGTTATCAGCCTTACCTTTCCGTGGATACATTTTAGAGATGCAGGTGGTGTAATCGGGACGCAGTCGGACACAATATTATATTTTTCATTAAAAGCCCTTACTTTATCCGTATAATCATTCACTCTCTGTAAGAAAGCGGTTTCTATTTTCTTTGGATAAGCAATATATTGTTGAGGTCCTCCGCAAGGTTTTTCCCCCATAGGAGCAAATGCCCATTCACTGACATCTGTACATTTTTCTCCCGATACTTCAGATTGGATAGAGGCTTTCAGCCCGTCCAGCTGTGCCTGTTCGTATTTTTGACTGTCTTCGTCAACAGGTCTGTTGGCGATATCAACAGGAAGATTCGTATTAGCATTCTTCGATGTATTACAGGAAACTAAAGTTAACGTAGTAGATAATACTATTACCGGGACATGAAAGAATAATTTTTTCACAATAAAGTTTTTCTTTTTATTAATTTTTCAAAACTTATGCCAAGGTAAGAAATTCAAATTCATTTCCGTATTTTTGACAACGATGAACAATCATTTTTTTGACTTAATAGAATATACGAACAGAAGCGTTTTTTTAACCGGAAAAGCGGGAACAGGAAAAACGACATTTCTTAATGATTTTGTAAGACGGACAAAGAAAAAGCATATCGTAATAGCACCTACGGGAATTGCCGCGATTAATGCAGGAGGGGTAACCATCCACTCAATGTTTGGTTTGCCGCTGAGAACCTTTCTCCCTACTACAGAAAGGATAGATACCAGTTTGGCTAATAATATTGCCGATCTGATGCCCCATTTCAAATACCGTAAAGACAAACTGAAGCTTCTGCGGGAAGTAGAGATCATTATCATTGATGAGGTTTCGATGCTGAGAGCGGATGTTCTGGATATGATGGATTTTTCTTTACGCTTTATCAGAAGGAATAATCAGAGGTTCGGGGGAGTTCAGATGCTGTTCATCGGGGATTTGTTTCAGCTTCCTCCGGTAGTGAGGGATGAGCATATTCTGAAAATGTACTACAATTCACCTTTCTTTTTTGACAGTCATGCTATTAAAGAAGTTCCCATTGTTACTATTGAGCTTACAAAAGTCTACAGACAATCTGATGAGGCGTTTTTGGAAATTCTGAATGCGATCCGTGACGGAGATGTAGCCAATATAGATTTTAATCATCTCAATGAAAGGTATGATCCTGATTTTGATATGGGGAAAGAATCTTACGTATACCTGTGCTCTCACAATAAAATGGCGGATGAGATCAATCAGGAAAAACTGGCAGAAATCAAAGTAGATCCTCAAACATATGAAGCTAAGCTTGTAGGAGATTTTAAAGAAAATCAGTTTCCAAATGAACAGTTTTTAGAATTGAAAATCGGAGCTCAGATCATGTTTATCCGAAATGATATTTCCGGGGAAAAGAAATATTTCAACGGAAAGCTGGGCGAGATCATCGGATTGGACGAAAATGAAATCCGTGTGATACTGGACGAAAGCGAGAGGGAAATTGTTGTAAAAAGAGAAACCTGGGAACAGAAGAAATATTTCCTTGATACTGATAAGAATATTAAAGAAGAAGTGTTGGGAAGTTTTGAACAGTTTCCGATCAAACTGGCCTGGGCAGTTACTATTCATAAAAGCCAGGGATTAACGTTTGATAAAGTGATTATTGATGCCGGAAAAAGTTTTACTGCCGGTCAGGTATATGTGGCTTTATCCCGTTGCAGAACGTTGGAAGGAATTGTTTTAAAATCAAAAATTACTCCTGAAGTTATTTTCAAAGATAACAGGATTCTGCATTTCCATACGGACACCATTGCTAATGACCACGTTGAAGCGATTCTGAATCAGGAAAAATATGATTACAGTATCAGAAAAGTACTTCGTACCCTGGATTGTACATGGTTTTTAAAAGAAGTAGAGGAGTGGAACAACCTTTCTATTGTAACGAAGAATATTGACCATGTTAAAACCAAGCAGCTTTATCTTCAACTGAAGCATGAAGCCGTAAATCTTGGAAAAATATTTGAAAAACTGGAACGTGTCATTTTTCAGAAGGTTAATAATTTTATTGAACAGAAAGAAGAATGGACGGAGATTGAAAGCAAATCAAAAGGAGCGGTTAATTTCTTTTTTACAGAAATCAGAAATAAAATTTTCGATCCTTTGAAAGATTTTTATGCCGAAATAAAAGGAGCGAAAGGCTTAAAACAATATAACGAAGAATTTAAAAGCTGGCTGGAAGATATTGAAGAGTACCTGAACAGCCTGAGAGACATTCATCTTCTTGAAACGAAACTTTTAGAAGAAAAGAATGATAAGGAAATCAATCTGAAAATTGCTAAAGTCCCGTCACAGGTTCTAACCTTCCAATTATTTGAGCAGGGAAAAACTATTGGAGAAATTGCCTTAGAAAGAGGGTTGGTGAAAGAAACAGTGATTGGTCATCTTGCCAAATTTGCCGAACAGGGATTGCTGGATATTGCCAGAGTTATTACTTCAGATAAGATCAAGGCTTTTGAAGAAGAGTTCTATAAAAATCCACACGAAACATTGACCGAGTGGAAGAATGCGCTGCCAAATCATTTTGAATTTAACGAAATCAGGATTTTAATTAACCATTATAATTATAAAAAAGGGAGGAATTCATAAGAATTCTTCCCTTTTTTGATTGTCACAAAAGTTCTTTAAATTAAGGATACATAGCATTAATAGTATTGATATCTCCGGTTGTAAATCCGGTTCTGTTATACGTGAAACTGCTGTTGTCAGCTCTTGTAATTGTTGGTTGTCCGTTTTTAGAATAAGATGTCGGCCAATACATCATCACCGAATTGATATTGAATGGCCCTATATCTGTTCCGGAACTATAGATATTAAAATTATAAGACTGCCCGCTTTGGATATTGTTCCACAGAATTTTTACATATTGATCTCTGTCTTTACGGGTGTGTTCATGGTAAAGTCCCACGGTATGTCCCATTTCATGAATTACCGAGCCTACAGAAATATACTGGTCCAAAGAAACAGTTTGTTTTCCGCCCTGATACCCGATATGAGCCCAGCCATCCGATCCGGATGAACTTCCGAAAATAAATTCTACATAATTAGACTGATTAGTACGGTAGATCCATTGAGTATTGGTTTTGCTGTTATACTCGCTGATAGCGGAATTGATTTTATTAACGTTGATAGAACCCATATTACTGGCAATGGTATAATAAATTTTACCGCTTGGCCATCTTGAATAGCTTGCACCACCTTTATTGACTTCATTACCTTCGGATAATTGCTTGTCAGAAAGAACCATATCTCCCTCGAAAAAGTTCATTCCATTTTTTCTTTCATAGATAATGTCCTGACCTCCTAATTTCCCTTTCTTAAGATTGTCTGCATTGAAGGCATTGGTTTGTGCTTCAGAGCTAATTTCTTCATTGTTTTTACTACATGAAAATAATGTTGCAGCGATAAGAAAACTCATAAAGACAGTTCTTCCTGTCAGGATCTGCCGATAGAACAGACTGTTTGATTTTTTGTTCATATTAAAGTTTTTAAAGATTTGGTATACGAATATAATAAATATTTCTCTTTTTATTGAATTATTTACATTGAAATATATTTATTCGTATTGTTTGTTTTAAAAACCACTTAAACAAAAACATGTAAAATAAAAAAGAGTTCTGAAAATATTCAAAACCCTTTTTCTTTTTATTCGTTTAATAAATCCTGATTAACTCTGTAACCTACTATTTTTATATCTCCTTCTTTATTCTTTTCTAAAGTAAAAGATTCTTCTGTTTTCTTAGTACTTCTTTTTACATTGTACATAAAGAAATATTGACTTCGGGCATTGCTTCCCTTCACTATCATTGTTTCCCATTTTGCAAGATTGTATTCTTCAACAGGCCCAATCTCATTGACTGTATTAATAAGTTTCACAAGTTTTTCTTTATCGGTTACCTCAAAAAATTTGTCGCCAAACAACTTATAAATATCATCAGGGTTTTTGCCATAACGTAATTCCCAATAAAATTTTATTGGAATTTTTTCACCATCTATTTTGTCAGATTCTCTGTCTTTATAGGATTGATTGAAAGAGCAGCTCATTAAAAAGAATGAGAAAAGAAGTAGATAAATATTTTTCATTTAAATTTTAATATCGAAAATTAATTTTCTTTTATTATTGTCATAGAAAGTAGCCCGATAACTTCTGTCTCTGAATTCAGTTTCGGTATTTTCTATTTCCTTAAGTCTATTTTTATCTGTTCTGGAAAATTCAACAATTTCAAAATACTTTTCATCAAGATTGTTAAAGTCTACCAGTTTCAAATATTCATCTATTGAATTTCTATCAATCATAATTTTTCCACCACCAAATTGATGCCTGTTATGACCATTTTTCTTAATACCGGATACCCAGTATTCTTCTCCTGTTTCTATATCAAAATGATTTGCATTGATTCCTGGTTTTTTTAGCTTTTTAAGTGCCTTATCGTCAAAATAAATCGTTTGCCCGGATTTTGAAAATTCTACAAAACCAATCCATGCGGAACCGTGATGGCCGAAGGATTTGTTTTCGATATACATTATTTTTGTTTTCATGTTCTTGAATGAAACTGCAATTTACCCAAAATCTTATAAGTAAAATCAAGTAAACAAAAATTTTATTCCAATAGTTTTTCCCTGAACTGATCAATTGTTTTTATTAATTACAAAAAGTAACTAATGCAATTTTTATGTTTTAAATTTGTTTGGTTTTAAGAACCGATTTAGAATTATGAAATTGCCAGAGGTGATACGCTATCACTTTTGGAAAAATTAACGATCTCAATATGAAAAATTTTGAAATTTCTGTTTTAGATCTTGCACCGGTAAAGCAAGGTAAAAGCATTCATGATACTTTTCAGGACAGCTTATCATTAGCTAATCATGCTGAAAATTTAGACTATAAAAGATTCTGGCTGGCGGAACACCATAATATGGAGAGTATTGCAAGCTCAGCAACTTCTGTTTTAATTGGTTTCATCGCCAATGGAACAAAAAAAATCAGAGTAGGTTCAGGAGGAATTATGCTTCCCAACCACAGCTCTCTGGTTATTGCAGAACAGTTCGGAACTTTAGAATCTCTTTTCCCGGGAAGAATTGATCTTGGATTAGGAAGAGCGCCAGGAACAGATGGGTTAACAGCTCAGGCTTTAGGAAGAAACCCTGCTATCATCAACGAACAGTTTCCAAGACAGATTCTCGAGCTTCAAAGATATTTTTCAAAAGAAAACTCAGATGCAATGGTTCGTGCCATTCCAGGAGAAGGTTTGGATGTTCCGCTTTATATTCTGGGATCAAGTACAGACAGTGCATGGCTGGCTGCGGAATTGGGATTGCCTTATGCATTTGCAGGACATTTTGCTCCAGAGCAGATGGAAATGGCTTTTAAAATATACAGAGAGCATTTTGAATCTTCAAAATACGCAGATAAACCTTATATCATTGCCTGCGTAAATGGTGTTGCAGCCGAAACATCTGAAGAAGCTCATAAAATTTCGACTACTTTATTTCAGGCATTCATTAATATTGTAAGAAATGATAGAAAGCCCTTTGCTCCGCCTGTGGATGATATGGATGAGATCTGGTCACCTATGGAAAAATCTATGGTGTTACAAAAATTAAGATATACGTTTATCGGGGATCAGGCTGAAGTTCAGGAAAAACTTAAAGATTTTCAGGAAAGATTCCAGGTAGATGAACTTATGATCAATTCACATATTTATGACCATCAGAAAAGATTGAGATCTTATGAGATTTTCAGAGAGGCAGCGAACTCTATCCAAAGCGTAATAAACCATTCATAATTAGTTGGCAGATGCTTATTTTTATGAGTATCTTTGCACAAATAAAAAGTAAAAATGTCCGATATTAAATTAAATACTATTCCAGAGGCTATTGAAGACCTTAAAAATGGTAAAATAATCATAGTAGTAGATGATGAAGACAGAGAAAATGAAGGTGATTTTCTTTGCGCGGCAGAACTGACAACGCCGGAAATTATCAATTTTATGGCACTTCACGGAAGAGGGCTGATCTGTATGCCGCTTCCTGAAAAAAGATGTGACGAGCTTGGCCTTGAAGTAATGGTTAGCAGAAGCAGCGATCCTAAAGAAACTGCTTTTACCGTATCGGTTGACCTTCTAGGTAACGGAACATCTACAGGGATTTCTGCAGGGGACAGAGCAAAAACCATTTTAGCACTGATGGATGAAAAATCCAAACCTACAGATTTTATGAGACCTGGCCACATTTTCCCGCTTCGTGCAAGAAAAGGAGGAGTATTGAAAAGAGCCGGACATACTGAAGCAGCTATTGATCTTACGCATTTAGCAGGATTGAAAGAAGGAGGAGTAATCTGTGAAATTATGAACGAAGACGGTACAATGTCTCGCCTACCTGAACTTCACGCATTTGCACAAAAGCATGATATGAAAATCGTTTCTATTGAAGATCTGATCCATTATCAGCTTAAAAAAGGAAATCTGGTAGAAAGGCTTGAAGAGAAAAAAGTAAAAACGCATTACGGCGATTTTGATTTTTATGCTTTCAGAGAAACTTCTAACGATCAGATCCATTTTGCTTTAACAAAAGGAGCGTGGACTGTAGATGAGCCGGTTTTGGTAAGAGTACAGTCTTCAGATTCTTATTTTGATGTATTAACAAGACTGAACAACGGTGAGAAACCTTTACTGGAGAAAGTAACCGGAATGGTAAATGAAGCAGGAAAAGGAGCTATTATTTTCATCAATAACGTTTCTAACTCTGAAAATACATTGAGAAAGCTTCAGCAATTCCTGAACTATCAGGACGGTCAGGAGCAGCATCCTACATTAGCGTACAATTACAGGGATTATGGAATTGGAACGCAGATTTTAAAGAATTTAGGAATCAATAAGTTCAAAGTAATCACTCAAAACCCGAATATCAAACCTCAGGTTGGAGGATATGATGTAGAGGTTACTGAGATGGTACAACTATAAAATATTATCTTCTTAGGTCTGGAATGAACTTTCCAGACCTTTTTTAATTAACACAAATAAACAACAAATGACGAAAAACAAAATTATTTACTGGGCAAGTACCTGCCTTGTTGCTATACCATTGCTTTGTAGCGGGGTAATTTATCTGCTAAATCCATCAATTATTGAATCTGCTCATCCTAATATGGGATTTCCCGGCTATTTTAAAACTGAGCTTGGAGTAGCCAAAATATTAGGTTCAATTGCTTTATTAATTCCTTTACCTTCCAGGGTAAAAGGTTTTGCTTATTCAGGAATAACCATCGTTCTTATTTCAGCATTTATCACCCATTTATCTATTGGAGATACTTTAAAAGATATTCTTATACCCCTTTTTATCCTATCAATTTTAGCGGTATCATATATATACAAACAAAAGATATAAATAAAAGATGCCTTCTCAAACGAGAAGGCATCTTTACTATCTAAATCAGTTAAAATTACTCTTTTGTTGCTTTGAAAACTTTAGATTCTTTCTCACCCTGAATCTTTACAAGATATCCACCTTGACTAAGTCCGGATACATCAATAGAATCTTTTCCTGCACTAAGCTTTTTTGTTTTCACCATCTGTCCTGCAGTATTATAAATTGAAATCACGGATTCCTCATTTATATTGATGAATAAAATATTTTTCATAGGAACAGGATAAATTTTAATCTCCTGGCCGCTTGCCGGTACAAGATCCGATGTTATTTTCCGCTCATCCGATTTTGCTGTTTTGGCTTTAGCAAAAGCAGAAGCAGTAGAAATTGATGCAGCTTCCCAGCTTTCCGGAAGTTCATTATTCAGGTCAGAAGAAATCAATTTCAGATAAGATCCCAGCCCGTTAGCTTCGGTCGGCCATGGCAAGATACTGCCAAAAGATACGTAATCTATTGTGTTACCTGCCGTATCCTTAAAGGTAATAGGTTCTCCGGAATTACTCAGACTACCGCTGGTCCACTGGAATTTGTTATACTGGCTGAATCCTGTAACCAATGTAAGGTCTTTCACCAGCATGATCGTCTGATTTGGAGAAATTTTGGTTCCATCAGGGAATTTATAGACAATAGCATCTGCAATGGTATATCCTGAAACATCCAGGTCTGCTCCTCCTGCATTTGTGATCATTAAGAATTCTGCATCACCATTGGTTTGAGGCTTATAATTAATTCCTGTGATAACAAATTTACCCGGATTCACATCTTCAACTTTAATTGCTTTTGAAGACTTTGGTCCCCAGTTATTTGTAGTAAAAGCACGTGTCATAATGTTATATGTTCCAACCGGTAAAGTAAACGTTCCGTTATACAGATGAGCTTCCTGAGAAATCACTCCATCATTCCCCATCGGGTCAGTACCGTTTAATGTGTAATAAACCTGAGTCCCTGAATTCGGATTGCTGATCTGGATCTGATCTGTTTTCTTGATCGTAGAAGATGTTGGAATTTCATTAGGCAGAAGGGTGTGTGCCATATTATATTCCAGCCATTTCTTTAAGTTGAATGAAACTCTCTCCGGAACCTGAGCGATAATTCTTGGTCCGTCTACGTTTTTCCACTGTTCGTAAACATTTCCTGTATAGCCCATATAAGCTGCATCAAGCTTATATAATCTGTCAAGCTCAGTCATGGTACTCTTAATTTTATTCTGTACATTCACAACAGATAAAGTAGCCCCATCCGTTCCTGAAAAATTCCCTGAAGCAGGTCCCATATATTGCAGAACAGCATCTTTTACTAAAGTTTTAAACTCCAGATTTCCGGCTGTAGCATTGGTATTTGATCCCATGAAGTTTCCGAAGATTCCCCCGGACCGTTTATGCTCCATGGTGAGTAAATCCATTTAAATTTATAGTTACCTCCTCCGCCGGCAAATCCTCTTGCAGGCATTGATACATCTGATGAAGAATAGGTGATTCCTCCAAAGAAGGACCCGTCTGTATCATTGATCATGAATTTAGCTTTCATTACATCAGGATTGGTATTATGCATAATAGCTACCGCTTCATTCTCGGTATCAGTAAACATAAATGCCAGCTGAAACTTGATTAAATCATCAACATCTACCAGTTTTTTTAAATCCTGGAATTTCTTGGCGAATGCAATATTTCTAATATTATTCCATACGGCCTGGCTTCCGTCTCCTGCTTCTACAATACCTCCGTTAAAGTATCCGTCCTGGAGATTTACTTTCGTGTAATTATTATCATCATCCCCGAAAATTTCTTCAAGGTTATTCGGGTTAAAGTCATTCCTCAAAGTTTTCAAACCACGGTATTTACCATTGACAAAAAGATTGATGTAGCGGGTATTCAAAGCGTATTTCCCCATTTCCTTCTGAAGATTCATTGATATTTTTTCGCTGAATCTCATGAATCCGATATTATAAACATTTCGGGATGCATTATCCTGGCCCTGTTTTAATTCTAAAGTCTGAATTTTACCCGGATTTTCAAAAGCATCGTTTGGATAATCGTCGAAGAACGCATAATTGGCCTTTTTTACTCCTGAATCACTATTGAATTTCAATTTAAGGTTTGGATTGTAGAAGCCTAAACTTTCCTGCCCGAATTTTTTTGTCAGGGAATTACTGAAGAAATTTTTCCTTCCGCTGTAAACATTATTGTCGATATATTCTACGGAAGCTTCAGCCCATATTGTATTAGGTTCAGCATTGGTTGTTACCGATACAATTGGAACTTCCCCGATTGCCTGAGCATATTCTGCAGCAGTGATATTGGATTTGTAATACCATTGCCAGTAACCGTCTGCAGTAGTTTCATTAGCATAATTGTTTCTTAGGACATAAGTATGGGCTACAACTCCCGAATTGTTTCCGGCTGCATCATATGCATATACTTTTATTGCAGAAGTTTTGCTGATGGCAATTGGAGCCGTGTAAACTGTTCCTACTGTTGCTGATGGAGTTTTCCCATTCAAAGTATATTTTACCGTAGTTCCTGCCGGTACGGAAATTGCCAGATCAAATCCTGAATCATAAACACCTCTTGTTTTGCTGAAGCCAAGATCAACACGCTGTTTTCCATCATTATTCGAAGCATTATAAGTAGGTTTAATAAAATTAACTAAACTTCCTGTTCCATTTGGAAATTTTCCTGCAGTCTGATTATAAGGAATATTCTGATACGTTAAAATATCCTGCTGAATCACATTTCCGTTAACCTTTCTTGAAAAATAAATAGTCTCGCCATCTGAGCTTAAACCAAAATTAAGATGGTTGCTGCCTTTGGAAGGATCACTATCTGCAATAAAAGTGGTAAATCCTTTTGCTGGAATATAAATATCTTTTAATTCGCTTAAAGTACGGTTTCCATTTTTATCGGAAAGGTAAATTCCGCTGTTCTGTTTATTGAAATAAACCGGATAATCGTGGTCGTTGTAAATCTCAATCCAGTCTTCTTCCTGGCTTTGGGTACCTTCTGAGGAAACTTCATTGATATAAAGCTTGTTCATATTGGCAGGATTGCTTTCTATATCAATTGCAGGACCTGTATTATTATTTAGATATTCAATAACCAGTCTTGGCTGGTAAAGCTCCGAACCGTTTCTTGAATATACATTGGCTCCCCCGGATTCTGATTCTAACTTAAATGCCAGTGAATTTCCTGACTGCCAACCGTTTATTCTTGCCTGATCAACAATATTTCTAAGGTTTGATGTCCTGTATTTGGAATTGGATGTCCAGTTTCCTGTATTCCAGTCTGCAAATATTGTTGAATAATTACGTTTTGTAATATTCGCCGAAGTGGTATTGTACACCGCGGCATTTGCCATTTCTGAAGAAATTTTCACCAGGGCATTTGTGCTGTTTCCATAGGCATAAAATTCAATATAAGCATCAGTAACGTAAGCATTATCAGGAATTTGAATATTTTCAAACCTGATTCCTGTAGTTTGTGCTGTGGCCCCGGATTTTCCGCCAAGTTCCAGAATTCCTCTCCCTAAATCTATTCCGCCTGTTGAAAGATTCTGTATACCATCATTTTCCCAGGCAGAAACATATTTTCTAACGGTTTCATCCTGAGGAGCAGGTCCTACACTTGGGCCGTTACCGTTATTTTTGTATTCAATAACCAGCTTAGGCTGATAATTCGGCGATCCGTTTACAGACCAGGCCGTAGCGTTTCCGTCATTCCCTTCAACCTTAAAAGCAAGTGTCTGGCCTGACTGCCAGCCGTTCAAACGGTTTTCGTCTATAATTTCCTTCAGATCAACACTTCTGTACATTGTATTTCCTGATGTCCAGGGAGCAGTAACCCACTTTGCTTTATGCTGGGAATAATTTCTTCCGGAAATATTATTGCTGGCAGTTGTATAAACCGGAGCATTTCCTAATTCTGTGCGGAAAACAAGTTCTGCATTGTTCGGGTTGGTTCCGTAAGAATAAAACTCTATATAAGCTTTTGTAATTTCAGCATTGGCTGGAATCTGAACATTTTCAAATCTTAAGGCGGATATTTGTGGCGTAGCCCCATATTTTCCTCCTAATTCCATTATTCCGCTTCCTAAATCAATATTCCCGGTGGTAAGAACTTGTTCAGCATCGTTATTTCCCGAAGAAATTAATTTTGTAATGGTTGTGGTCTGGGTAGAGTAATTAATGACCAGTTTAGGCTTTTTTCCGGTTGCGGCAGAATATGATTTTACTGTGAACGCTCCCTGTCCGTTCCCCTGAATACGGAATGCAAGACTGGCATTGTTAAGCCCTGCGTTAGTAAACATTTCGCTGAAAACGTTTTTAAGATCCGGAGATTGGTACTGCTGATCTACTACACACCCGGAAGTGATCCATTCTGCAAAACCTGTGGAATAGTTTCTGGATTTTAAATTTAAACCTGTAGATGCTGCAGTAGATGTAGGATAAGGAAGTGAGCTTCCTATTTCTCCGGTAATCTTCATTGTTGCGGAAGATGTACTTGGTTCATCCCCGTAAAAAACAAGATAAACATTGTTAATAACAGCATCTGCCGGTAAGGAGACACCATCAAAGCGTAAAAAAGTTTCCTGAAGATTCGCTCCGTCTTTTCCTGCAAGCTCTAAATCTGAACTGCTGAAACTCACGGTATTATTTTGGATGACTTCAACATCATTATTTTGTGTTGAAACTTCCATTTGAAGCAGGCTCTGTGAAAATACCCATGCAGGAGAACCCAGAAAAAGTAAAAATACTTTAAATTTCATATTTACATTTTAGTTATTAAAAAAAACCGCCTTTTTGTGACGGTTTATATTTTTCAGAATATTAATGGATCGGTGCATTGTGGATGGCCCATGCAAAAATATTTTTCCATAAATCGAATGTATTGGAATCTGTATTGGCCCCACTTTTATCTCCAAAAATGAATGCTCCCTTATCATTTCCTATGCCCTGATTATTTGTAATGTCGGCATATAAATATCTTCTGATAACACCTGAAGAAGAATTGGAACCAAAAACAATCCCGTTTGTAGATGTTACAAAGGCCGCATTGGCACCCTGGGTAGCTATTGTAGTAGGTGTTACTGCCGGAAGCGTATACCCGTCCGGCGAAACAAGAACGTGTGGTAAAGCGCTTGCTGTAACAGAAATTGTACTTGTGGTTCCTGATTCAATATAAAACCCTAATCCCTGTGCAAACTGAGTTTCGGTAAGCTCATCTCCCTGATCAATTACAATTCCGTTTCCGGCTTTGTACCAGTCATTTAATACTGCAATAGTTCCACTGTTTGATTCTGCACTTGTACGGCCATTTAAATAAACAATGGATGCCGTCTTTAATTCATCGCTTAGATCGGCAATGTTCGTAGGGCTTACACATTTAATCTGAATACTTGCTACACCAGCAATTGCCTGCGCTGCGCCTGAAGTAAGCCATGTTCCTATTTTACCAGCTGCATTGCTGGAGCTATAGCTTCCACATCCTGTAATAAGTCCTGTGGAATAGTTTGTTCCTGTAATATTTACAATTTTTAAAACAGAAGTTGCCCTGCTGATAAAGTTTATCGAAACATTACAAGTGACATTGGAACTTCCAATTGATGAGATGGTTGCATTATAAGTACCCGTAGAAGGTGTTCCTGCCAAAGATGTAGGATATAGACTTACCGTTTGCTGGCCAATACTTGTAAAAGTACCTTGCGCAACAAAATTTACTCCGTTTACCGTAGTGGAATAATTGTATGATCCTAAACCTGTTACCCTCACAGGAATGTCAATATGAACGTTTTGGTTTGTTACAGGCTCATCAATATTATAAGTTCCTATCACTTTAATTGTGTTACAGTCTGTAAATATTACTGTCCCGGGCTTTTCTCCACAGAACTGTGCCCAGGCCCCTACAGATGTGGAACCATTCCAGTTCCAGACATTGTAACAGTTAGTTTCCTTATTGTAAATTGTAAGGCCATTTTCTTTTTCTCCCGGATTGATATTGTTTCTTTCCGAGGTCGTATACCTTTGAATCAATAAACCATTAAGCTTATCGGGGTTTGCACTGTTTTGGTCAATACGTTCGGAAATATGTAATCCGGCTTTGAGATTAGGATTAGGTGTATTAATCCCGACCTGGCCGAATGTAGCGATACTTACAAGAGATAAAAATGTAATTAAATGTTTTTTCATCATTGTTATATTTTAGTAATTATAATTCATAGTCTTCCTGTTCTGAATCTGCTATTGCATTCAGAAGTTTTTGTAAACTGAAAAATGTACTGAACACGTATTTTAAAATAAATACGCTGTAAGAATTTTTAAAATTTTAATAGTCCATGATAAGCGGACACGATCATCTTAGAAATAGACCTTTTGGAGAAATGTTAAGTCTGTTTTTTTTCATGTTGTGTTTTATTTGAGGGTTAGTTAAGGGAATATTTGATTAGAAAAAGCAGCGTACAGCTGAGGATATTTCTTCATCAAAACGTTTGCAATATTAACCCTACATGAACAATACACGAGAATGAAACACCCCCTCGATTGCACTCATCAAAACCCTCAATTTCACTCAGAAACATAAAGTATTAATTATCAGTTGTATAGACGAATTAAGCAAAGCAAATGTTTTCTTTACTTTTCTTTTTATTTTCTTTATTTCCTTTATTTCCTTTTTGGGTCTTAATAAATAGATAGAATTCTGTAAAAACTGATGATATAGTTACACTAAAAAGAGCAGTTGGCCCAATAAAAACGGTATAAAAAAATATTTAGAATCGATTGATATTAACAAAAAATGATCTTAATAAGCCATAATTCTGCCATCCTCTAAGGAATCTTGATTTAACTGAACTTCCTACAAAAAAGGCTGTCTCAATTTTGAGACAGCCCCATTTTTATTTCATCGAAGTTTCTGAAACCATTCAGGAAATCTTTGACCATCATTCTTTTTTTACCTTCCAGCTGAAGTTCCTGTGGATAGTATATTCCATCTAGAGTATAAATCTTAAATTCATTCTTTGAAATATCTAAAGTTCCGGCAGGTTTTCCATGATCAGAAATTTCAAATTTACCTCCAAATATTTTTAATCCCTTTTCTTCGTTTTCAATGTTTAAAGTAGTGAAAGCAGCAGGATAAGGAGACATTCCAAGGATAAACTGATGAACGGTTTTTGATGACTGTTTCCAATTGATTTTAGTATCTTCTTTGAAAATTTTATAAGCATTTTTAGGATGTTCTACCTGTGGCTGAGGTTTTTCTTCAATTGCATTTTCAGCCAGACCGTCTAATGTTTTAACAACTAGCCTTGAACCCATTTCCATCAACCTGTCGTGAAGACTTCCAGCATTTTCATCAGGTAAAATTTCCATTTCCTGCTGAAGTAAAATATTTCCTTCATCAATTTTTTCATTAATAAAGAAAGTAGTTGCTCCGGATTTTTCCTCTCCGTTGATCACTGCATAGTTAATAGGGGCAGCTCCTCTGTAATCTGGAAGCAATGAAGCATGAAGATTAAAGGTTCCCATTTTAGGCATTTCAAAAAGCACTTTAGGCATCATTCTGAAAGCTACCACCACAAAAACATCGGCATCCAGTTTTCTTAATTCTTCCAGAAACTCTGGATTCCTTAGCTTTTCTGGTTGAAAAACAGGGATATTATTTTCTTCAGCATAAATTTTTACCGGTGATTGATGAATTTTCTGACCACGTCCACTTGCTTTATCGGCTACTGTTACTACACCAACCACTTGATGATGAGATTGATGGATGGCCTCCAAAGAAGTTTTTGCAAACTCAGGAGTTCCTAAAAAAACGACTTTCAATGATTTCATACTGCAAAGATAAGTTTTTGATCTGAGAGTCGAAGAGTGTTTGGGTTGGAGGGTTTGAGGATTTGAGGATATGAGAGTGTGTGAGTTTTAGAGATAGGATAAGTATATTTATCTTTTTAATTTAAAAGTTCATTCTATGCTTATTATTACTTATTGCTCATTACTAATTACTAATGATTCAGCTCATACGTTCTGAAGTTTAGCATTCTTACTTTTCCGGAATCTAAAAGGAAAATAAGGTTTTCCAAAATGTTCTCTTTAGAATGATAACTAAGCTGTATAGAAAGTTCTTCAATGGTTGCTGCTTTTTTAGCTAACAAATTAATTATCTGCTGAGAAATGTTCTTTCCAAACATAGACTGTTTGTTTTTTTCGCAAACCGAGCATTGACCACAGTTTTTTGAATTTTTTTCACCAAAATAGGCTAAAATAAGCTTCATTTTGCAGTAATCGTTATTTTCTGAGTAGAACTTCATTTCTTCCCATTTTTGGATTTTATTTCTCTGAATATGTTCAAACAATTTCCAATAAGCATTATTTACAGCCCTTTCGTCACGGGGCTTCAGAAATTTAATGCTAGATAATGCACCGTCAATATACTCAAGATAGTTCTTTTGCTGCAGTTCTTTCAGACGTTCTTTGATTAAAGGAACACTGATATTGATTTTATTGCTTACCTGCTGTTCACTGAACATTACTTTATGAGTTGTAATTCCGGAAACCGTACGGAATAGAAGCTCTATAAAATGGGCATCTTTTTGTGGCAGCTGGTCTATCTCATCAGCTTTGATAAAAAGTTCGAGAGAAGACAGGCTTTTGTTTTCATTATAGTAAATAATTTCCTGGTTATGCAGGAAATTAAGAATATTATTAATTTTTGCTTTCGACAGTTTGGTGAAATTCTGTATGCCTAAAATATTTAACTGAAATGTTTTTTCAGGAAGTTCAAATTCTGCTACCTGAAAAATGGAGTAGAGGTAGCTGATGATCTTTAAAAACTCTGCTTTATTAGGCGTTTGGTTTTTTAAAACCTGGTCAAAGTTTAGAAGTTCCTGTTTATTCCAAAGCATAAAGGCAAAACTGTCTTTTCCATCTCTTCCGGCTCTCCCGATTTCCTGATAGTAGTTTTCGAGAGAAGCAGCAGGTGAATAGTGGATGACAAACCGTACATTATCTTTGTCAATACCCATTCCGAAAGCATTGGTAGAAATAAGAACGTGATTATCACTGTTATTCCATAGATTTTGTCTTGTATTTTTTTCTTTGGTTGTTAAACCAGCATGAAAATAGTCCACATTTTTAAGTTGATTTTTTTTCAAAAATTCTGCCAATAGTTCAGCCTCTTTTCTGGTTCTTACATAGACAATTCCGGAGTCGTTGCTGTATTTTAAAATATCAAAAACACGTTGAAATTTATCAGAAACTTCATCTGTAAATATTTTAATATTATCTCTCTTGAAGCTTTTCTGGAAAATAAAGGGCTTTTTCAGCTCCAGTTTATTTTTAATTTCTTCCAAAACTTTAGGAGTTGCGGTTGCTGTAAGGGCAAGGCAGGGAATCTCAGGATTATTACTTCTGAAACCTTTAATATTTTGATAACTTGGTCTGAAATCCTGACCCCATTCTGAAATACAGTGCGCTTCATCCACCGCAATAAAAGACAGCTGAATTTCCTCCATGTTCTGAATAAACTGCTTATTGGTAAGTCTTTCAGGAGAAACGTAGAGGAGTTTGGTGAGGCCTTCTTTGCAGCGGTCATAAATGGCTTCAGCATCATATTCATCCAGTTCAGATGAAAGATATTCTGCCTCTATACCACGGGCTTTAAGCTGATTTACCTGGTCTTTCATCAAAGCAAGTAAAGGAGAAACTACAAGGCAGGTTCCTTCTTTGAGTAAAGCAGGTAATTGGTAGCACAATGATT
The DNA here is from genome assembly GCF_003663845.1 of Chryseobacterium sp. 7. Lineage (NCBI taxonomy): Bacteria > Pseudomonadati > Bacteroidota > Flavobacteriia > Flavobacteriales > Weeksellaceae > Chryseobacterium > Chryseobacterium sp. 7. Next base: position 3,678,894 of record NZ_RCCA01000001.1, on the reverse strand, counting down.
TTCCTGCTCCTGTGGGCAACAGAACCAAAGTGTCTTTTTCATTGATAACGGCATTAATAATTTCCTCCTGAGAATCTCTGAAGTCTGTATAACCCCAGAAATACTTAAGAGTATCGTATTTGAGCTTTTGAAAATCCTGCGGAGAAATCATGTTGTAAAAATAAGGAAAGAATGGTGACAAAAAAAGCCACGCATAGCGTGACTTTTATATAATATATCAATAAGTTTATTATTTAGCTTCGAAGTATACTCTTCTGTTGGCTCTGTTTTTCCATTCAGGGCACTTCGTAGCTGGTTCACACTCAGGATATTTAAGGTCTTTTTCACCTTTTCCTATTGCCTGAAGTTTACCTGTTTGAACACCGTTTTTGATCAGATAGTTTTTAACGTTGTTTGCTCTTCTTTCAGATAGTTTTTGGTTGTAAGCGTCAGTACCTCTTGTATCAGTAGCTCCGATTACATTGTAAGAACCATTTGAAGAATTAATATAGTTTACAGCATTATTTAGGATAGGTGTATTTGATGGTAAAATTCTATCAGAATTTAAGTCAAATTCAATTCCTTCCAATTTAGTTTCTGTTTCTACTACAGGTCCTGTGGTTGCTACCGGACATCCGTTGTTTTCAACAGGTCCAGGAACTGTAACACACTTATCGTAAAGGTCAATTACTCCGTCTAAGTCTGTATCAAGAGCAACTCCGGCACCATCCACTCTTGCTCCAGCAGGAGTATCAAGCTGTCTGTCCCAATCGTCGCATACTCCATCGTTATCAGCATCTCCTTTTTTACATACTTCGATATCCTGGTTTTTATTAGCCAATACATCAAGCTTGTAATAGATTTCCTGAAGCGGGTCATGCCACATTACATGAGACTCGTGTTTTCCTAGTTTTAAAGAAACTCCTAAAGTAGCGTTGAAGAAGTTATCAGAAACCTGCTCAGAACGTCTGTTGATAGCGCTGTAAGCATCACCACCACCATCAAACTCATCATCACCTGTTACTACATACATCAATCTACCTTCAATATCAATTCTTCTGTTCACTTTAAACTTAAGACCTGCTCCAGCCTGCATGAACATTGAACCTAATTGGAAAGGTTTTACTTCTGTCATCAATCTTTGTCCATTGATATCTTTCTGATAAGCTCTGTAAGCAATAGTACCAATACCTGCATATCCGTGAAGAGCCCATCTGTAAGGAGAATGATTGTCAACTCTTCTTAATAAATTAGAGAAGTTGATATCTCCTAATAGGGAAATTGCATCATACTGAGTTCTTGCTGCTACTGCATAAGCATCTGGTGCAGCATTCTTAGTATTGAACCATCCCTGTCTGGTTTCACCTCTGTCATACTGCAAGTTGATACCAAAAGCATGGGTAATTGCTTTATCAATACTCACATAAGCTGAATATCCGAAAAGGTTTTTACCATTACCGTTTTTAATTGAAGTTAAATCCGCAGATTGAAGAAGTGGAACTCCCACCCCGGCAGAAATAGCCCAATCGTTAAATCTCTTGGATTGATTGGTGAATGGGGAAACATTAGCAGATCCCGAAGAAAATGTATTAGGATACTCTCCTTTTGAAACTGCCGTTGAGTCTTGTGCATAAGTGGCAGAAGGAATTGCCAGGGCAAATGCAACAATTGCTAAACTTAATTTCATAGTGTTATTTTTTTAAGTTAAGTTATTTTAAATGATTTTTTACGTTAAAAAAGTGATTTTGTATTGTTGTTTTTCAAAACAAATCTGCTGATTTTAATATATTTAGCACCATTTGCCCTGAAAAATAATGATAAAGATATGTAAAATTATCCGTAGTAGAAAAAAAATAAACCGAAAAGATGGATTCTTCCCGGTTTATGGTATTTTAGACTTATTTTTTCTTTTTCTTAGCTGACACTTTTTTCACAGCTTTTTTTACTGGAGCATCTTCATAGTCTTTCTTTTTGATAGAATCCCAATCTGATGTTTCTATAAATCTTACAGTAACCTTTCTGTCTGCCATTCTTTCAGCATCTGAAGCTGATGCAGGAATAGTTGCTTCTGCAGAACCTACACCTCTTGATTTCAGTACATTTTCGTTAATTCCTCTACTTTCTAAAGCTCCTACTACTGCAGCAGCTCTTTCTTTAGATAATCTTAGGTTGTAAGCGGCGCTTCCTTTAATGTCGGTATGTCCTGTTAGCAGATAGTTACCTCCATTTTCTTTAATGATAGAAGCCGCTAAATCTAATTTTTGGTTAGACTCTGGTCTGATAGTCGCTTTATTGAAATTGAAATAAATATCTTTTAGAGATCTTTCTACTTCTTTAGCTGTTTCGTTGTTGTCTTTTTTAGCTACCGGACATCCGTTGTTTTCAACGGGTCCAGGAACTGTAACACACTTATCGTAAAGGTCAATTACTCCGTCTAAGTCTGTATCTAGAGCCACTCCGGCACCATCTACTCTTGCTCCTGCAGGAGTATCAAGCTGTCTGTCCCAATCGTCGCATACCCCATCATTATCAGCATCTCCTTTTTTACATACTTCAACATCCTGGTTTTTATTTGCCAGTACATCAAGTTTGTAATAGATTTCCTGAAGCGGGTCATGCCACATTACGTGAGATTCGTGTTTTCCTAATTTGAAAGAAACTCCCAAAGTAGCGTTGAAGAAGTTGTCAGAAACCTGCTCAGAACGTCTGTTGATGGCGCTGTAAGCATCTCCACCACCATCAAATTCCTCATCACCTGTTACCACATACATTAATCTACCTTCAATATCAATTCTTCTGTTCACTTTAAACTTAAGACCTGCTCCAGCCTGCATGAACATTGAACCTAATTGGAAAGGTTTTACTTCTGTCATCAATCTTTGTCCGTTAATATCTTTCTGATAAGCTCTGTAAGCAATAGTACCGATACCTGCATATCCGTGAAGAGCCCATCTGTAAGGAGAATGGTTATCAACTCTTCTTAATAAATTAGAGAAATTGATATCTCCTAAGATAGAGATTGCATCATATTGAGTTCTTGCTGCCACTGCATAAGCATCTGGTGCAGCATTCTTAGTATTGAACCATCCCTGTCTGGTTTCACCTCTGTCGTATTGTAAGTTGATACCAAAAGCATGGGTAATTGCTTTATCAATACTCACATAAGCTGAATATCCAAAAAGGTTTTTACCATTACCGTTTTTAATTGAAGTTAAATCCGCAGATTGAAGAAGCGGCACACCTGCTCCTACTGAAATAGACCAGTCATTAAATCTTTTGGACTTGTTGGTAAATGGTGAAACATTAGCAGATCCTGAAGAAAATGTATTGGGATACTCTCCTTTTGAAACTGCTAGTGAGTCTTGTGCATAAGTGGCAGAAGGAATTGCCATAGCAAATGCAACAATTGCTAAACTTAATTTCATCGTGTATATTATTTGTATTCTTTTAAAAAGAAATTGTATTTTTTGATTATTTTACTGGGCATCCGTTATTTTCAACAGGTCCCGGTACAGTTACACATTTGTCATAAAGATCAATAACTCCGTCAAGATCCATATCCAAAGCAACTCCGGCACCATCTACTCTTGCTCCAGCAGGAGTATCAAGCTGTCTGTCCCAATCGTCACATACTCCATCATTATCAGCATCTCCTTTTTCACAAACTACAAGATCAGTAGATGCATTTTCTAGAACGCTTGTTCTGTAGTATGCTTCCTGAAGAGGATCGTGCCATGCAAGGTGAGATTCATGTTTTCCTAATTTGAAGCTTGCTCCTAAAGTTACGGACCATGAATTATCTGATTTTCTTGGATTAAGCATGTTATAGTTGCTGTATGAAAGACCACCTCCATCAAATTCATCATCACCACTAATAAAGTACATGGTTCTTGCTTCAAGGTCAATAAGTTTTGAAACATTGTATTTAAGACCTAAACCTCCCTGATAATATACAGAGCTGATTCCTAGGGGAACATCTATAAATTCAGGGTGTGTTTTATTTCCCCATTTGTTCACATCATTGTCATGCAATGATGTTCTGTATCCCTGAAGACCTATCCCCATATATCCGTGCAAAGCCCATCTGTAAGGAGAATGATTATCAACCCTTCTCAATAAATTAGAGAAGTTGATATCTCCTAATAAAGCCAGTTGGTCAACTTGAGTTGTACCTGTAGCTATTCCGGCTGCTTGTCCAGCTGCTCCGGGTAGTTGCGCTGTCTGTTTTGTTTCTCCTCTTGTGTACATAATACTTAGACCGAAAGTATGAGAAATTTGTTTATCTATACTTACATAAGCATTATATCCCCATTTAATATTATCCTTGCGGATAGATTTTAAATCCGAGTGAACCATAAATGCAGGACCTCCACCAACAGAAATAGACCAGTCTCTGAAACGTCTGGCTTTGTTGTCGAAAGGCTGTACATTAGCGGAACCTGAAGAGAAGGTATTAGGGTACTCTGTGGAAGAGTTTACCGTGGTACTGCTATTTTGAGCGAAAGCAGCAATTGGCAAGGTTGTAGCCAATAATAATAAACCTAATTTCATACAATTTGTTTTATGTTTTAAATAAATTTTTCTAATAATATCCTTGAAAAATCCCTTTCAAAAAGATGTTTTTTATGTGGGATTACTAGTCTTTCTGATGTAAAGTTTAATTCATTATACTTAATGATATCAATATCAATTATCCTGTCAGTATACCCTCCGGATGCTTTTGAATCATTAACTCTTCCCATCTCAACTTCTATATTCTTAATACAATCAAGCAGTTGAATTGGTGAAAGAGGAGTGAATATTATTGTTGCAATATTACAAAAAATATTGGAACTGGCAAACTCTACGGGTTCAGACATTAAATATTCGCTAATTTGTGAAATGTTATTTCCTGCCTCTTTTATTTTCTCAAGAGCAAGCTCTATATTTTTTTTTTGCTCTCCTAAGTTACTTCCTAGTAACAAAACGACCTTATGTTGCGACATATTGGAAAATTGATTGATTTATGAGAAGTTTCTTTAAAAATGTTTTGGCAAATATAGTAGCAATTGTCATACTTTGCGCTTTATTTTTCATGTTTTTCATTGTGATGCTTGTGTTCAGTTCTATGGGAAGTGATAAGGCTGTAGCGGTGAAAAAGAACTCGGTTCTTACGATTAATTTAAAGACAGATATAATAGACAGCCCTACTGAAGAGCAGATGGGATTGTTCGGTTTAGGTGCCCGGAATAAAAGTGTTCTTTTATATGATGTATTGGAGGCTATTAATAAAGCTAAGACTGATGATAATATTAAAGGAATCAGTATTGAAGCAGACGATTTGAATGCAGGCCTGACCCAGATTGATGATGTCAGAAATGCTATAGAAGATTTTAAGAAAAGCGGGAAATTTGTGTATGCCTACGGTAACGGAGTTTCACAGTCTGCTTATTATTTAGGGTCCGTAGCAGACCAATATTATCTGCATCCGGCAGGAGGAATTGAATTGAAAGGTTTATCTACTGAGGTAACCTTCTTCAAAGATTTTGCTGATAAATATGGTATTGGGATTGAAGTGATCCGTCATGGGAAATTTAAATCTGCTGTAGAACCTTTTCTACGAAATGATATTTCTCCGGAAAATAAAGAGCAGTTAAGCACTCTTCTGAATGATCTTTGGAAAAATACCTCCAATAAAATGGCCGCTTCAAGAAAAATTGATACCGCTCAGTTTAGAACTATTACAGACAGCTTATATGGAATGATTCCTGAACAAAGTTTAAAATATAAGCTTGCAGATAAACTTATTCAGAAATCAGAATATGAAGATCTTCTTAAGACAAAGCTGAATGTAAAAGACACAGAAAAACTGAATAAAATCTCTCTGTCAAGCTATATCAGTTCTTATGCGGATGAAGATAAATCTGGTGAAAAGATTGCTGTATTGTATGCTTCAGGATCTATTAACAACGGAGATGAGTACAATGATATTCATTCTGAAAAATATGTGAAGTACATCAAAAAACTTCAGGAGGATGATAAAGTGAAAGCTGTAGTTTTCAGAATTAACTCTCCGGGAGGAAGCGCCAATGCTTCTGATGAAATTTTGTTTGAATTACAGCAGCTGAAAAAGAAAAAGCCACTGATTGTTTCTTTCGGAGATTATGCGGCTTCAGGAGGATATTATGTGGCAATGGCAGCAGATAAAATTTATTCTGAGCCTAATACACTTACCGGTTCTATCGGAGTATTTGGAGTAATGCCTTATTATAAAGATATTGCAAGCAAAAACGGAATCCGTGCGGATATTGTTGCTACCAATGCTAACTCTATGTATTATTCCGGATTGAACGGAGTTACCCCTTACGGAGTTAATATGATGACAAGAAGTGTGGAAGGCACATATAAGAGATTTGTACACTTTGTGACTCAAAACAGAAAGAAAACGTTTGAGCAGATAGACAATGTAGGAGGGGGCAGAGTATGGAGTGGTGTTCGTGCTAAAGAAATTGGTCTGGTAGATGAACTTGGTACTTTAAATGATGCCGTGAAGTTTGCAGCACAGAAAGCAGGATTAAAATCTTACCAGGTAGACGCTTTTCCTAAGAGAATGTCACCGTTTGAGCAAATCTTCAAAGATCTTAATGAAGAAGATGTTTCTGCAAGAATTATCAAGAGCAAAATTGGTAAATCCAACTATGAGATTCTGCAGCAGATTACAGACAAAAAATTACAGTCTGAGGTGAAAATGGAAATGCCTTACCAGATTAGAATCAACAACTAACTAAATTTTATATTGTAAAAATCCCGGATCTGAAATTTCAGATCCGGGATTTTATTTTTTTATAAGCTTTGGTATCAGCTAGCTTTTCTTGGTGGCCATTCCGTAAATCCAGAGGATGACTAAAGCTCCTCCAATTGATAGAATCCAGCTTCTTGGATTCCAGAAGGAAGTAACGTCTCCCCAATGTAGAATGTAAACTCCTATAGCTCCTCCTACAAATGCTCCCAAAATTCCAAGGATAATAGTGATTAGCCATCCTCCTCCCTGAGTTCCGGGCATGATCATTTTAGCAATTGCACCTGCAATAAGACCGAACAGGATCCATGTTATAATTCCCATAGTTGCAAATTTTTTAATTGTTAATATTTAAAAATGAATTGTTTGCTAATATAAGGGAAAACATGATATAAATCATCTTTTCTTGAAGAATGAATCTACAAATTCCGTACCATTAAAAAGCTGCAAATCCTGCATTTTTTCACCTACCCCGATATACTTCACCGGAATTTGGAACTGATCAGAGATTCCGATTACAACACCTCCTTTTGCTGTTCCGTCTAATTTTGTTACTGCTAAAGCATTTACTTCTGTAGCTGCTGTAAACTGTTTGGCCTGTTCAAATGCATTCTGACCGGTAGAACCGTCAAGAACTAAAAGAATCTCATGAGGTGCATCAGGAATAACCTTCTGCATTACTCTTTTAATCTTTGAAAGTTCATTCATCAGGTTGATTTTATTATGAAGTCTTCCTGCGGTATCAATAATCACAACATCTGCATTCTGTGCTACAGCACTTTGTACGGTGTCAAATGCTACAGAAGCAGGATCTGATCCCATTTCCTGTTTTACAATAGGAACACCCACTCTTTCACTCCAGATCACAAGCTGGTCTACGGCAGCAGCTCTAAAGGTATCGGCCGCTCCAAGAACTACCTTTTTACCTTCGGATTTAAATTGGTGAGCCAGTTTTCCGATAGTAGTTGTTTTTCCCACTCCGTTTACCCCTACAACCATAATGACATAAGGCTTTTTTGAAGTATCAATATTTCCTGTACCGGCATGAGGGTTTTCAAGCAGCAGCCCTGAAATTTCATCTCGAAGAATCTGATCAAGCTCGTTTACTCCTACATATTTGTCTCTGGCAACACGCTCTTCAATTCTTTGAATGATTTTGATGGTAGTAGAGGCGCCCACATCGGATGCAATAAGTACTTCTTCAAGATCATCCAGTACTTCATCATCTACTTTGCTTTTGCCAACTACGGCTTTCGTCATTTTTTCAAAGAATCCCTGGCTGGATTTTTCCAATCCTTTGTCTAAGGTTTCTTTTTCTTCCTTTTTGAAAATATTTTTAAACCAACTCATAGTTTTAGTTTATTCTTATTTATTTTTAATCACTGCTGTGGCTTCCACCTCTATAAGCACATCATCTCTGAAAAGCCTGCTTACTTCCACAAGGGTGCTTACAGGAGGATTCTGAAGGTTGACATACAAATCCCTTACTTTTCTGAAATCAGGTGTTTTTTTGATATCTGTGGTAAAGATTCCCAGTTTGATAATATCTTTTCCTGTTCCTCCATATTCTTTCAGGATGTTTTCTATATTTTTGAAAACCTGCTGTGTCTGCTCTTCTATTGTATTTCCTACAAGATTACCTTCCGGGTCCAGGGGTACCTGTCCGGATAATAAAATCATTTTGGAACTTCCACAGTCAATACTGACTGATTGAGAGAGTCCTTTTATGCTGAAAACTTTTGGCGAACTTTTATATTCCGGGTTCATAGTTTTCTGACTGAATGAAAATAGAAAAGTTGCTGTGCAGGCCAGAACAAGTATCTTTTTCATACTTTACTGATTAATAATCTGGTGCACAAAGATAACAAAAAAACTACCCAAAATATGAGTAGTTTTTTATATTGTAAATAAAGTACTGATTATTTTTTTAAATAACCATCTACTTCATCAGCATTCATTACTTTTTCTTCGAAAACGTAAGCTCCTGATTTAGAAGACTTAACCATTTTCACCACTTTAGTCATTTTTTTAGACCCAGTTTGTAGGGTTGCTACTACTTTCTTTGCCATGGTAAGTTATTATTTATAAATTACTTAATTTCTTTGTGAAGGGTAGATCTCTTAAGAACTGGATTATACTTTTTAAGCTCTAATCTCTCTGTAGTGTTCTTTTTATTTTTTGTAGAAATGTATCTAGACATTCCTGGCATACCACTTTCTTTGTGCTCTGTGCATTCAAGGATTACTTGAACTCTATTTCCTTTTTTTGCCATGATTTATTAATTCTTTTTAATCAATCCGTTTCTAGTAGCTCTTTCAATAGCTTCCTCGATTCCAATCTTGTTAATCACTCTCAATCCATGAGCTGATACTTTCAGTGTAACGTGCTTATCTTGCTCCGGAAGGTAAAACTTCTTCTCTAATAAGTTAATTTCAAAACGACGCTTCGTTTTGTTATTAGCGTGAGAAACGTTGTTACCAACCATTGCACGCTTTCCTGTTATTTGGCAAATTCTTGACATATCTCGATGTTCTTATTTGTATAATATTTGAGAGTGCAAAATAACGAAGAATTTTTTAGATAGACAAATCTTTTGGAAAATATTTGCAAATAAGTGGCTGATTAATAATATTGAATTTTTAAAATAGTAGAATCCTTGGGATACAGCAGATAAAGGGTGCTGATATATTTCATACAGGCTTTTTTTTAAGCTCAGAATTTAATATTCTATCTTTGTTTTTAATTAATCTAAATAAAAACAACTATGAAGAGGATTTATATTTTATTGTCAATGTTACCGGTCAGCATCATGGCTCAGAACTTTACTGAGATCCAGACGAGCATGAATAATTTCTATTATTCTGCAGCTGATATTGCCGATATAGATAACAATGGAACAATGGATATTGTGTTTAATGGAGCTATTGATTCTGATGGCGACGGAAATGTAGACAGTACTTATAATGAAGTCTATCAGAATAATGTAACAACATTGCTGCCTTATGCAGGACTGGGAGCGGATGTAACGCATCTTGGCGATATCAGGTTTATTGATTATAATAATGACGGGCTGATGGATATTGTTTCTACAGGACTTAGTTATTCGGATGTTGTTAATTATAAACAATACAGGTTCAGGAATACAGGTTCAGGTTTTGTGAAAGAAGCTGATCTTCCAGGGAAAATCTACGGATCTATAGACGTTTTTGATTTTAATCATGATGGAAAATCTGACTATGCCATCAACGGAACACAATATGCTCATGGAGGAGGTTTCAGAAATACATTAGATTATTATAAGAATACAGGTGCTGGTTTTGATATGACAGAAAACTGGGTAGATGGTACCCAGAGCGGAAGTTTTAAAGTAGTAGATCTGAATAATGATCATCTTCTGGATCTCGTAATTATAGGCTCAGATATCAATGGTACTCCAGTGTCTAAAGTATACATGAATCAGGCAGGAGTTTTGACTCCTACTCAGGATCTTTTTCCGGTTGCGGTTGGAAAAATAGATTTTGCAGATTTTAATGCGGATGGGTTTCAGGATGTGGTGATCATTGGAAGAGATGGAAATGACGACGGATATTTTGCAGTTCTTATGAATGATGGTACGGGGAATTTGACTCCTCAAATGATCACAGGAACTGATATTTCAGATGTTTCATTAAGCGTTGGCGATCTGAATAATGACGGTTATTATGATTTTATTATCTCAGGAAATGAAAATTATAATGCTGTTGTGAAAACTTATCTGTATGACGTTGTCAATCATAAATTCAATGAAGGAACCATAACGGGAATAACTGATCTGGGAGGACCGGGACTTGTTCATCTTTTTGATTTTAATAATGACAACCATTTGGATGTATTATTGGGTGGATTTGACTGGGCTGCTTCTGACTTACCCTCATTAACGAAAGTATTTAAAAATAATTCCACCGCAACCAATGCAAAGCCTGCAGCACCAACTCAACTGAACATGACGAAAAACGGAAACAGGTTCAATTTTACATGGAGTGGGGCTTCGGATGATAAAACTCCGGTGAATGCACTGCGTTACGAAATTACAGTAGGATCTACACAGGGAGCGAATGATATTGCTAAATATGTAGTAACAACTCCATCATGGTTTCTGGAACTTGATCCGGCCATTCAGAATGTATACTGGAGCGTGAAATCTATTGATGCTTCAAAAGTATATTCTGATGCTTCCACACAAGGTACGTTGGGAACTGCGGAAATTAAATCAGATAAACAACTTGTTATCTATCCGAATCCGGCATCAGACAGGGTATATATTAAAGGAGAAAAAGTTTCGGAAGCGGAAATGTATTCTATGGATGGAAGAAAACTGAATATCAGTGTCAATGGAGATCAGTCTATTGATGTTTCTCATTTACCTAAAGGAGTTTATTTATTAAAACTGAAGATAAAAAACGAAATAACCACAAGAAAACTTACGATTAAGTAATTGAATCAATTCTATCTTCTATTAATGAGAAAAGCCAGACGTCCAGCTGGCTTTTCTCTTTTTTATGGAATAAATCTATGTAATGAGTAAGAAAATTTAGCATTCGAAAATCTTATTGATCATATAGGTTCTGTGTTATTCGTGCAAAGAATTTGTGCAATTTGTGTTTAGTATTAAGCTTTATTTGTTTTCTTTTTAAACCATTCAATCAGAAAATAAAACAGTAGAAAACCTAGTGCAAATATGGAAAACCTTGAAAGAAGGTCTCCGGCTCTTGTGTAGAATGTCATCGTATCATATAGATTTACTTTCGCAAATAAAGCCGTTTGGTCACCGTAGAAAGTATCAGCAGTCACTTCTCCTTTTGCATTGATGTGTGCCGAAATTCCACTGTTAGCAGCACGGGCAATTTCTCTTCTGGTTTCAATGGCTCTTAGTTTTGCATATGATAAAAGCTGTTTGTGTCCTTCTGTAACGCCCCACCAAGAGTCGTTCGTCATAATTCCTAAGAAATTAGCTCCTTTTTTTACATAGTCTGTTACAAACTCACCATAAATGCTTTCATAGCAGATAATAGGTGCCAGTTTTCCTTTATTATAAGGATTTGAAAAAGCAACTCTTTCTTTATCTGTTCCCAGAGAGGCTACTGTACCACCCAGGTTGAGCATGGCGTCTCCTAATAATGGTTTTAAAACATTCATGTAAGGGAATATTTCAACGCCCGGTACGAGTTTTCCTTTGTGATAAGCCTGTACTTTTTGATTAGGAACCAATTGGATAGCTGTATTATAACTGCTTACCCAAACGCCGCTGTTGATCTGATAAGCTTCTTTCGGTAAATCGGCCGGATTGTAAAAGAAACGGTGTGAAGAAATTCCCGTTGCAAAAACGGATCCTGGGTGACTGGATAAAAATCCTTTGATATTATTAAGAAGCAGACTTTTTTCAAATGCTGTCTCAGAAATAGATCCCCTTCCTGGAAGTGCTGTTTCCGGAGCAATATAATAATCAATCTTACCTGTTGAATTTTTTTGAGCAAGAGCCAATAAGTCCTGTTCAATTGTAAGGCTGTCCTTCGAATATTTTTCTGCATAAGGATCAAGATCCGGCTGCAGCATCAGAACGTTTACCTGTCCGGTAGGTTTTTCATCAAAATTATTGTATTTGATCACCGAAATAATCATTGGAATAACAATTAAAGCTCCAGCAATAGTTGAGTTTTTAATCAGATCTTTTCTCTTTCTGCCAGCTTCCCAGGTTCTTACGGTATAGAAAATCAAAACATTAATGAGAAGAATCCAGAAACTTCCTCCGGTTGCTCCCAATGTGTCATACCATTGAATCAGCTTTGGATAATCTGAAAATACATTTCCAAGGTTAAGCCACGGCCACGTTAATTCCCATCCTAAATGAAATTTTTCAAAACTCATCCAGATAGCGATTAAAAATCCAAGCCCCCAATACGTTCCCTGAGCATTTTTATACCAGTGATAGCATTGAAATACCAAAGAATATAAAAAAGAGTTTACCAGCACCGGAAATACCACAGCCATCAGAGAGTGGCTCCCGTCCGGATTCTTTGAGCCGTACAGCCATCCTGTAGTAACTATGTTCCAGATCACAAAACATAAGTAGGACAATCCAAAAACTACCCAGCTTTTTCTTTTATAATCTGAAAATTTTGAAACTCCATGTTCCATCATTAAAAGAGGAACAAGTGCAAAAAATATAAAAAACGGAACTCCGTAAGTAGGCCATGAAACCGACAGCAGCATCGCTGAAATAAGGGTAAGTAAAACGTATTTCATTGAGATAACATATAATGCAAAAATAAGACTTGTAAAAGGAATCGCAAAACCAAAAGAAATTATTAAAAAATTAATTTTTTAAAGCCATATCCTTAAGTCCCCAATCCTGAATAGTCATAAGCACAGGCATGAAAGTCTGACCATATTCCGTAAGCTTATATTCTACTCTGGGAGGGATTTCGGCGTAAATTTTTCTTTCAATAATGTTGTCTTCTTCCATTTCTCTGAGCTGGTTCACAAGCATTTGTTTACTGATCATAGGAATGGCCTTCTGCAGCATGCTGAAACGGTTTACGTTCATGCTTATTCCGTACATAATTACCGTTTTCCATTTGCCTCCTACTTTATTGTAAAAGTGAGTTACAGGACAATTATTGGGATTGAAATCTTTATTTTTTCTTTTATTTTCCATTGGTCTAAAAAAATGTACTATAAATTATAATCAAGACTAGTATTGTAAATATGACAAATATAATAACTTTGTGGATATAAAAATTACAAATATGAATAATAAAGAATTGGTACTAAAAGCCATTGCCGCTGTGTTTATTGACAGGGATGTTACGGCATTTGAAAAATATTTCGGAGCTAATTATATTCAGCATAATCCTGCAATTCCCAACGGAACGGATGCTCTGAAACAGTTTTTACCATTATTACCACCAGATTTTGGATATGAACCGGGTGTCATTACAGAAAGTGAAAATATCGTTATGATTCATGGACGCTACACTAATTGGAATGGTAAAAATATGATTGGAGTAGATATTTTCAGAGTAGATAACGGAAGGCTGGTGGAACATTGGGATGTTTTACAAGAGGAAGTAACTGCGGAAAATTCAGTTAATGGAAATTCAATGTTTCCAATAGTATTATAATTCAAATACAAACAATATGATGGAACAGATAAGAAAAAGTGCCTTGGGAGAATGGGAGAGTATTTCAACAGAAATCCGTCCCAGCTCATTAAAAAACGAAGATGGAAGTCTGAAACCTTTTTATTTGAAAAGATCATTTTCATTGCTTCCCGAAGATCATTTTAAGCTGGAAATAATTAATTATGCTGACCCTTACGGGCAAATTCCCTTAGTGAAAATTGTACTGAAAGGACATACGGAATGGAAAGGTGATCATCCTATTGCTGAGGGAGCACAAAAGGTAGATTTTACTGCTGACGAGGCTTACGAAGTAACACCTTTGATTTCAAATTTCACGGATGTTTTAAATAACCTGGCAAAAGAAAATTTTGAAACCTGGGAAACCGGAAAGTCTCAAAGCATATTAAAAAAGAAATTTCTTCCGTTTGGCTTGAGTGAGGGACAAATTTTTAAAGAGTATGATTTGATGTATATTTTCAATGATATGATGTTCTGGGGCGCAAGAAATATTGATGGAAGAGGTTTTGATACAGAAGAAAACCGTCCGACCAATCTGCAGATTCCAATGAAAAGGAAATAATGATAGTATAATTTGAAAAAGAGAGCCATTTGGCTCTCTTTTTTATGAATTTTACAATCTATTGTAAACGCTGTTGATTATTTTTCTCAAAATGAATATCTTAGCGACGCAATGTTGAAAAAAATATATAAAATCCTTATCGTACCGTATACGCTGTTTCTGCTCTATCTGATGTTTTTAGGGATGGGCAGGTTTCAGTATGAAGATAATCTGATTACAGTAGAGCCTATACTTTCCACTATTAAATATATTCAGGGAGTCAGATACTGGAGAGAAACCGTAACGGTGGTTTTGGGAAATGTTGTGATGTTTATTCCATTTGGTTTTTTGGGCTGGGTTTTTCCGAAACTGAGAGATTTAAAACCATTACTCATTAATTTTATTGCTGCCATTACCATTGTAGAAGCTCTTCAATACTTTACAAGATTAGGAATATTTGAGGTAGACGATATCATCCTGAATACTTTTGGAGTGTATTTGGGATGGCTGCTTTGCAGGTTTATGGAAAAAAGGTTTAGCTGTTTAATTCTTTAGCACGTTTTTCTGCATTCAGGATTCCCTGTTTCAGAATGTCTTTGAAACTGCTTTCTTCGAATGTTTTTAAGGCAGCTTCGGTAGTTCCGCCTTTAGAAGCGACATCTTTAATGAGTTCTTCGAGATTTTTTTCCGAGTTATTGATTAGATGGTAAGCTCCCAGCATGGTTTGCTTTACAAAAAGCTTAGAAAGGTTTTCTTCAATTCCCATTTCAATTCCCGCTTTGATCATAGCATCAATGATGTAGTAGAAATAAGCCGGACCACTTCCTGAAAGTGCTGTAACACCATCCAGAAGCTCTTCATCTTCCAGATACACTGATCTTCCGGTGCTGTTCAGTAGCCTTTCTATATTGATTAACTGACTGAAAGAAATTCCGTCTGCAGCGGTATATCCCGTAATTCCCATTCCCAAAAGAGTTGGGGAATTCGGCATTGCTCTTACGACCAGCGGATGATTTAATAGTTTTTGAATTTTTTCAATATTAATCCCTGCCATGATGGATAATACCATCTGGTTTTCTTTTAGAGTGAATTGAATGTTTTGGGCAACTGTATGAAAATCCTGTGGCTTTACGGCAATGATGATCAAGTCGGCATCAAGTTCCTTCACTTCTTCAAAGGTTGAAATTTTAGACTTGGGAAATTCTTCAGCTATTTTGGATATTTTTTCCTGGTTTCTGATAATAAGATGTAAATTTTCAGGCTTGATCAGTTCATATTTCAAAAATGACTTTGAGAATGATAATCCCATATTTCCTGCTCCTAAAATGGCTATTTTCATATTGTGTTTTTTAAAGACTACTATTTAATTCTTGTTAAAAGTAACCATTTCTGTTTTTTGAAAGAAATTTTATATGACTTTTTATTCATTTTACCTGTAAGATAGAGTGTAATAATGTGTAAATTTTTATAGCCATTAATTTAACTGTAAAATATTATTCACCTGTTTTGGATTTTTCTTGTATGTAATGAGTGGTTTTTACTCTGCCTCTTTTTAATACACCACAAAGGGAATATATTTGATGCTTAAATTTAAATATTATGTTTGTGAGAAAAAGTTATTTATTCTTCTGTTTTTTATGAATGTTATTTTTAGAAAATATTGACTTCTCTTTCCAGTTCTATCCCAAATTTTTCTTTCACAGAATTAATGATTTCAGTAGAAAAATCGAAAATTTCTTTCCCGGTAGCCTTTCCTGTTGCATTGATGATCACCAGCGATTGTAATGTGTGTGAAGCTGCATTTCCGATCTGCTTTCCTTTCCATCCACACTGCTCAATCAGCCATCCTGCAGGTACTTTTACCATGTCTCCATTAGGATAGCCCTGAATATTTTCAAATTTCTTTTTCAACACTTCAAACTGAGCTAAAGGAATTGTTGGGTTCTTGAAAAAACTTCCGGCATTCCCAATTTCTTTAGGATCCGGCAGTTTGCTTTGTCTGATATTAATGACCGCTTTGGAAACATCCTGAATAGTTGGGTTTTCGATTCCCAGATTTTCCAGTTCAGATTTGATTGCTCCATACTCGGTTTTGATAAGGTGATTCTTTTGAGTAAGTTTAAAAGTAACTTCCAGAATTACATATTTTCCCTTTCCTTCCTGCTTGAAAATAGAATCTCTATATCCGAATCTGCATTGCTCAAGATTGAATGTTTCAACTTCAAGGTTTTCCAGATTCAAGACTTTGCAACTTACAAACACATCTTTAATCTCCGTTCCGTAAGCTCCAATATTCTGCATGGGGGAAGTTCCTACATTTCCGGGAATTAAAGAAAGATTTTCCAATCCGCCGAAATTTTTCTGAAGGCAGTACATTACAAATTCATGCCAGTTTTCCCCTGCTTTTGCGGTTACCAGTACCTCATTTTCATTGATGTGCTCCTCAGAAATACCTTTTAAATTCAGTTTGATAGCAAGGCCGTTAAAATCTTTAGTCAAAAGAATATTACTTCCGCCTCCTAAAAACAGAATCTGTAGAGTGTTTTTCTTTGAAAAGATAAGCGCCTCTTTTAATTCGTCAATACTATTGATTTCCGTAAAATAACGGGCTTTGGCTTCAACACCAAATGTGTTATAAGGTTTTAATGAAAAATTTTCCTGCATGTTTTATTGGTATTCTTTGGGAAGAATCTTGTCTAGTTGTTCTTTAATTTGTTGTAGCTGCTTGTAATGCAAAGTATCCACAAAAGCATTTACATAGATATGTGATTTTTTCGGAGTACGGATCTGGAAGGTTTCATCTATTCCGTTTACAGACTGTTGGCTGGGAGAACTTTTGATATGGTCAAGATCTGCAATTTTGACTGATGAAATGAGACTTTTCCAAGTGTCATGACTAATGGAAGATGCCCATGCTTTATGGGTTTTATTAGCAGTCTTTCCTTTTTCTGCAAAAACGGAATCTTTTGTAACTTTGATAATTCTGTAATTTCCAAGATTTCCCTCGACATGAGATACACTGATGAATGTAATTTCGTTCGAATTTTTATGGGAAACAGATTCAGTTTTTTTTGAATCACATGAAAAAAATGCCGACAGCAAAAAGATCGAAAACAGGATTTTCAGATATGTAATTTTTGTTGTCGGCATCGTATATAATTTACAGGCTGAATTCTTCTCTATATTTCTTTAGAGCTTCTTTAAGAATTTCAGCACTTCTTTTTAAATCTTCTTCTTTCAGAACGTAAGCAATTCTTACCTGCTTTTTACCTAATTCCGGGTTACTGTAGAATCCACCTGCCGGAGCTACCATGATAGTCTCATTGTTAAGAGCATATTTCTCCAATAGCCATTGTGCAAATTTTTCTGTATCATCTACCGGAAGTTCAGCAACACAGTAAAAAGCACCTCTTGGTTTAGGGCAGATTACTCCAGGAATAGCATTTAAAAGATCAACCAGTACATTTCTTCTGTGAGTATATTCTTCTCTTACTGCTCTGATATAAGGACCATCGTTCTGGTGTGCGGCTGTTGCTGCAATTTGTCCCAATAGAACAGGGCTTAACCTTGCCTGAGCGAAAAGCATCGCTGCATTACGAATTTTGTTGGAACGGGTAACCATGCATCCGATTCTTACTCCACACATAGAATAACGCTTGGATTCAGAATCAATGATGATACAGTTTTCTGCCAATTCTGGGAAATCAAGCATTGAGATTTGCTGTTTTCCATCATATACATATTCTCTGTATACTTCATCGGAGATGATTACGATGTCATATTTTAAAGCAATTTCTGCAAGCTTTTGAAGCTCTTCACGGGTATACAGGTATCCTGTAGGGTTTCCTGGGTTACAAATGATAATTGCTCTTGTTTTTTCTGTAATTTTTTTCTCAAATTCTTCAACAGGAGGTAAAGCGAAACCTGTATCAATGGTAGATGGCACTGCTACTACATTTACATCGAAAGTGCTGGTGAAACCATTGTAGTTAGCATAATAAGGCTCAGGAATAATTACTTCGTCACCTTCGTCACATAAAGTAGAGATGGCAAAGTTAAGAGCTTCAGAACCTCCGTTGGTCACAATGAAGTTATCAGGAGTAAGATCTGAAAAACCTAAAGAATGATAGTATTCTGTAAGTGCTTTTCTGTATTCTATATTCCCTTCAGAAAGCGCATATTCCAATACTTTTAAATCGATGTTTTTTAAAGCATTTAAAGCTGTTTCCGGAGTTTCAATATCAGGCTGTCCGATATTAAGGTGATATACTTTTATTCCTTTCTGTTTTGCTTGTAACGCAAAGGGAACCAGTTTTCTTACCGGCGATGGCGGCATATGCAGTGCTCTGTTTGAAATATTCGGCATTGTTCAAAAAATTTGTATGACAAAAATAGGATTTAATTTCTCAATAATAAAATTAAGGATGAATAAGAAGCAGACCAATATTCTTTAATCTTTCGTAATTTTTTAAATTTACAAATGCTGATATTTAACTCTGATTGAAAATATTTTAAATTATTTTTAAAAATAACTTTTTTGTATTGTTATTTTTCCTAAATTTCGCCACAAATGTGATCAAAATGGCAATAAATTTATTTTCTAGAGTGGTGCCCGCCATCGCTCTCTTCTCAGCCAGTGTAATGATGGCTCAAAATTATCAAACTATGCCGGTTGCTTCAGGCTATACGGCAGATGTAATTGCAAACGGAATAGGTTCCTCATTAGTTTCCACAAACAATGATGTAGACGGAGTTTCTTACGCTTTTGTAGCGAAAGATTTTCAACTGACCTCTACAAGTACACCCCTTACTTATGGTCTTCCAACTGATGGAATTATTAATTCTGTCGTTGCCGGAACACCGGGATTGAGCTATATTTTAGGAAATTTAAGTGGAAATAATGCATTAAGGTTAGCCGCTGCAAATGATAGCGGAACGCTTACTTTTACTACTCCTAAACCTGCTTTTACCCTGTATATGCTCTCTACCAGTGGTAGTGGAACATCCGTAGTGAATGTAACCGTCAATTTTTCTGATGGCAGCAGCCAGGTATTTTCCAATATAAGTCTATCTGACTGGTATGGAGGAGCCAATTTTGCCGTACAGGGAATAGGAAGGATCAAAAGAAGTTCAGATGCTCTGGAATCCAGTACTACAGATCCGAGACTTTACCAGACCCCATTAGCTATAGATGCTGCAAACCAGGCAAAACCAATACAGAGTGTAGCAGTAACCAAAGCAAGTGGCGCAGGGTATCCTAATATTTTTGCTTTTTCAGCAGATGTATACTCAGACTGTGTGCCTCCAACATTGCAGGCGGTTTCAGGGATCACAGCTAACTCAGCTTTAGTTTCCTGGACAGCTCCAACCAATGCGGCAAGTTATGATGTATATCACAGTACTTCCAATACAACACCTGCTGGTTCGGTAACTCCTACTTATCCGGGAGTAACAGGTACAAGCACAACAATAGGAGGTCTTAATTCAAATACAACCTATTATTATTGGGTAAGATCCAACTGTAACACTGCAACCGGCCAGAGTGTATGGTCTTTTGCAGGAACATTTAAAACAGCTTGTTCTACTTTCACGGTTCCATACACAGAAAATTTTGATACGACAAGTGTTGGTTCTACTTCAAATACTAATGCCCCAAGCTGCTGGTCATATCTGGAAAGTGCATCATTTGCAGGTTATGGATATGTAACGACATCAAATAATTATTCAGCACCCAATGCTTATTATATGACTAATTCAAGTGCTACTACGGGTAGCCAGATGTTAGTTGCACCTCCTACTACAAACCTTTCCGATGGTACCAAACGTGTAAGATTTTATGCAAAAAGCGGCGGAAGTAATTATACATTATTAGTGGGGACGCTTTCAAACCCTGCAGATCCGGCATCTTTTACACAAATAGGTTCTCCTATTGCTTTGACAACTACCCACACACAGTATACGGTAAATATTCCTGCGGGTTCTGATTTGCAGTTAGCCTTTAAACATGGTTTAGGAGGTACTTCCCGTTCTATTTATATTGATAATATTACCGTTCAGAATATTCCTTCCTGTTTTGAGCCAACTGCAGTTACATCATCAAACGTTACCGCAAATTCAGCAGCAATAGGCTGGACGGCTCCTTCTTCAGTTCCTGCAAGCGGATATGAAGTATATTACAGCACAACGAATACAGCGCCTGATGCTACTACAGTTTTGAATGCTGCGAACTCTGTATCTGTAACTTCTGCTGCTGTTTCTGCGCCATTAGGTGGGCTGCAGCCATCTACTACATATTATGTATGGGTGAGATCCAGCTGTAGTGCATCTGATAAGAGTATATGGAGTGCTACCTCTACACAGTTTACAACACTTTGTGTTCCGATAACTACACTTCCTTGGAGCGAAAATTTTGATGCAATGGCTACTACAGGTTCTGCGATTATTCCAAATTGCTGGAAACAAACTCCGGGAGGAAGTTCATCTACAAATAATTTTACGTCAGCAAATGCTTCTCAGCAAGGATATAATGATCCTAAATCTGCACCTAATTATCTGACGATTTATTATCCATATACCAATGCTGCTTATTTATGGACACCTACATTTACTTTAACTGCGGGAACGTCATATGAATTTTCATTCTATTGGGTAGGAGATGGCTATGCAGGTTGGCAGAATGAAGTATTGGTAAACAACGGACAGACAGTGACCGGAGCAACCAGTTTAACAACATTTATTACGGCTGATCAAACAGCTGCAGGGGGAAGTAACAGTACTGCTTATAATAAAGTTACCGTTTCTTATACGCCAACGTCTACCGGTGATTATTCATTTGGAATTAAAACTTTAAATACAACAACAGCTCCGTATTATATGGGATTTGATGATTTTTCGCTTACACAGTCCAATTTATCAACTGCTGAAACATCTGTGAAGAAAAAAGAAATCACTGTATATCCTAACCCTTTCAAAGATGTTCTGCATTTGGCTGATATTAAAGATGTGAAATCTGTAACGGTTACAGATGTAGCAGGAAGAGTAGTGAAAACTATTGATAATCCAACTACGGAACTTCAGTTAGGAGAATTGAATTCTGGTTTATACTTAGTGACAATGAACTTTAAAGATGGTTCAAAATCAACAGTAAAAGCCATTAAAAAATAAAATTTTTTGAGTTAATAATTTCTGTAGGCAGCCGCATTCGTGTGACTGCCTTTTTTATGCTCAGATTAAATAATAACTGGACAAAATATTATTCAAAAATGTTGATGAAATTATTATACATTTGCACCGGAAACTATGACACTATGAATAAACTTAAACTGCTTTTTTTAATACCATTATTTTATTCCGAATTTTCGCAAGCTCAGAGAATTGATAAAGAAACGATCAGTTTTCAGCTTTTAAAAGAACCCGTTTTTCCTACGGAACTTTCCAGCAGAACGTATACGGTTACAGTAAAATCGCCTTATAATATCACCAAAGATGATGTAGTGAGATTGTCGAAAGAAGATTATCAGAGAAAGGTTGATAATTATCAGACGAATGTTGAAAATGCGAAATATGAACACCAGGAAAGATTAAAAGATTATGATGCTGAGGTGAAGAAACTTCAGGAAAAATATAAACTGGAATCTGCCGAATACAGCAAATTATCGGCTGTTGAAAAAATTGCAGCAACCAATGGAGCTCCTACGCTGAGACTTCCTTCAAGACCTATCCTTAACATTCCTCCAACACCGGTTTACCAGCAGCCTGATCTGAGAGATGCTTTAATTGTGGATAATAAAATTCTGGCTTCTCAAATAGATGTAATTGGTTTTTCAAAAGGTGGAAATTATCTTGACATTGTTATTGAAATGGAGAGAACGAATTTTCAGGATAATCAGGGGAAAACTTTCGCCAACCAGCCAACACGAATTATTGCGAAACAAGGTGGAGCCGTAAAACTGGATAAAACCTATTTCTCAGATTTTGCTGAAGTAGCAAGCGTTCCAACCAATGAAATTAATCTGAATGCCCAGGAGAAAAGATATCTTCAGAGAACGATAGACCGTACAAGAAATATCATTAATGAAAATTTCGGGTATCAGACCATCAATTCCACAGTGGCATTAGCAACTGTAAAAAATAAAGGGGAATATGATGATCTGGAGAAAGCCTATATCTACGTTACAACCAATCTGAAAAAACTTCAGGCCAAATCGGATTATCCACCGAATAAAGTGGCCATGGAAAATATGCAGAAAGGAATCGATCTTTGGAAAAGTGCTTTAACAAAAATAAATTATAACGACAAAAAAGCGCTTTACAATCAAAAGATAGGAGAGTACCTTTATTTTAACCTGATCAGATTAAATATCGCTTTAGGAAATTACCAGGAAGCAGAAAAATATTTAAATGAATTACAGGAACATCTGGTAGATATCAAATTATCCTACGATGCTAATCTTGAACTGAAAAGATTAGAAGAAAAAATTTATAATAACTAAAGAAAACAATATGATTAAACAGATTATTGCTTCGGCTTTAATTACAGCTTCTGTGTACTCTTATGCACAGACGAAAGTGACTGAAGGAACAAAATTCACCGTAGATGCCAATCTTGAAACTGATGATAAACTGGTATTGGCAGATGATTACAATTCTTACATGTTCAGCGCGATCAATATTGACGGATTGATGAGAAATGTTTTTCCTCATAAGAAACTACTGATGAGAAAACTGGATCAGAATGGAAGTCTTGTAGATACTTATGTAAAAGATTATGCCAATAAAACAAACGGTGTGCTTCACAATTATCTTGGATCACAGCAGATAGATGATGATAAATTTATAGCATTTACGGAAGAATATTTCGGAAAAGAAAACAGAAAAGAAGTTTTTCAACATGTTTTCAGCAGAAAGGAAGGAACATTTACGACAAAAAGTATTGCAAAATACAGCATTGAATCTACCAACAGATCAGGAACAACTTATGTTCTTTTCTCAGAAAACGGGAAATATGCTGCGATCTTCAATGACAGATTTGCCAACAAAAAAACAGAGAATGTGAATGATGTTCTGGTATTGGATCTGAGAACACTTACTCCGGTTTGGAACAAAGAAATCACATTAAGCAGTGATTATGTTGAAAAGTCTCTGACATTAACCAACTCAGCTAAAATTGTTGTTTTACGTAAAGCTGCGGGATGGAAAGAATCTTATAAACTGGAGCTTGTTTCCAATACGGAAGATAAAGACCTTCCGTTTGATGATAAATATATTCCTGAAAAATTATACGCATTCAGTAAAAATGACAATGATTATCTGGTGACTTTTGGAAGAAAAAATGCAACAGTTACTGTTGGATCAAGTACTTTCGGAACGGTAATGTATTATGATATGAAGTCTGGAAAAGCGGTAATCAGTAATACCAACTTAGCTGGAAGCAAAGATATGAACGATGTGAAGGTGATCAAAACCATTGTAAAAGGGGATGAGGTTTTAATGGCTGTTCAGCAGGAAACTGTAACAAGACCGATGCCTACAACAATGAACCGTTTCCCTGATCCTGTTTATTCATTGGATGCGGGAATGCTGATCAAGTTTGGTAAAGAAGGAGATGTAAAGCAATTTGTTGCGGCAGGAACTTCTACAGGAAAAAGAATTCATCTGGTTGAAGCGGGAGACAAGCTTTATATTTCTGCATTCTATCCTAAAGGAGCATTTGGAAATACAGGATTTTCTATGAAAGTTTTTGATTTCGCGAATCTGAAACCTCAGGAAGTAAGCCTTGATTATAAAGGAAGAAATTTCTTTCAGAACTACGGTTTTGCAGACGGAAATATGATTCAGTACGTTCCGAATGTGAACAAAATGATGTTCCTTCAAAAGAGCAGCAAAGATGTTCAGATGTTCAATGTGTACAATTTTATAAAATAATCGTATTTTAGAAAAAAATACAATATGCAGATTCAGTCAGTTTCCATAGAAGATTATATCTCCAAGATTCCCGAAGAAAGACAGGAAGCTTTCAAAGAACTTTACGATACGGTGAATGATAATCTCCCGAAAGGTTTCGAAGAAGCTACGAATTACGGGATGATAGGCTGGGTAGTTCCTTTGTCAACATATCCTGCCGGATATCACTGCGCACCCGGAACACCGCTGCCATTTATCAATCTGGCTTCTCAGAAGAATTTTATAGCATTGTATCATATGGGACTGTATTCCACGCCGGAACTTTTGGACTGGTTTGTAGCGGAATATCCTAAACATTCCAAAAAGAAACTGGATATGGGAAAATCCTGTGTCCGGTTCAAAAAAACAGAAGATATTCCTTTTGAACTGATCGCTGAACTCAGTAAAAAAATGACTGCAGAGGACTGGATCAAAATTTATGAATCGCAGTATAAGAGATAAAAAAGCCCGGAAATCTACTAGATTTCCGGGCTTTTTTATGCTGGAGGCGGGAAGACTTGAAGCTGGAAGTTATATTTGTGTTTTTAGATTTATTGATTGCCATTTGATGATAATTTTTTGAGTTTTTAAAAATTATTGATATTTATATACAATTTTACATTAATCCTGCTGCCCTCTGTCATTCTGAATGTAACGTAGTGAAATGAAGAATCTAGGCTTTACATGGGATTCTTCCTTCGTCAGAATGACAATGCTGTAAAATTGTATATAGTTGCCAAATTAATAAAATGATTTTCATCCATCCACCGGCTTCCATAGCCCTCCTTCCTCCAGCTACCTTCTTCCCTCCTAAAAATGAATATCCCAGATTCCCGCTTTACGTTCAAGCTCAATCAAAGCAGCAGCATTATCGGCAAGCGCCTGATAATAATCTTTTCGTATATTGTTATAGGTTCTCTGGGCATTCAGCACTTCAAGAATAGAGCTTTCACCTCTTTTGTAGCTGTAAGTAATTCCTTCCAGAATACTTTGTGCTTCAGAAAGCATTCCGTTATGGAATTGTTTGAGTTGTTTCTGCGTCGCTGTATATTGTTGATACGCCTGCATTACTTCAGCTTTTATGCTTTGTTCAATCTGCTTGTATTCAACCTCTGCCTGAGAATGGGCTATTTCAGCAATCTTCAATCCTGCATTTCTCCTGTTGGAAAACTTTAAGGGAATACTGATCCCCATTTTTACAGCATTTACAGTTGGGGAAGGCGCAATTTCGTTGGTAGCTTCAGTATGTCGTTCTGCTCCGGCGCTGATTCCCAAGTCGATGATACGATTGGCTTTTTCAAGATTGATTTGGCTTTTGGCAACCTCCGTATTTTGTTTGGCTGCCAATAAATCTGCTCTTTCATTCAAGGCCTGAAGAATCAGATCATCAATGCTGAAATCTCTGTTGAAGGTATTAAAATCTCCGGCAACATCTCTGCCTGTCATTCTGCTGTCTCCAAGAAATACAGATAAACCGGTGATCGCCTGCTGTTCTGCACTTTCTGCCTGATATACTTCATTAAGTAAAGAAGCTGCTTCCAGCTTACTCTGTTTAGAAGTGACTAATGTTATAGTTCCCAATTTGTAGCGGATACTGTCGGATTTTGCCAGCTGCTGCATATTTTTATAAGAATCCTGCTGTACATCAAGCAAAGCTTTAAATTTTAAAGCCTCAATATATCCTAAACTGGCATCCGCACGGAGATTTCTGAAAAAATCCTGCAATTGTATCTTGCTCAGTTCAGACTGGTTTTTGGCAAGATTAACTCGGGCTTTTCTTTTTCCACCCAATTCAAGCGTCCAGCCGATGGAGGCTCCGTAGACATACCCCATATTCTGCTTCACTCCGTTATTGGTGGTTTCCATTTCCAGTTGTGGATCAGGAAACATATTAGCCGTCTGGATAGCTGCTTCAGCCATACTTACATTATATTTCTGAGAAGCGTAACCCAGGTTTTTATTTCCAACAAGACTCAGGTATTCTTCAAATGGTAAAAGCTCTTTTTCCTGCGCCTTTATCTCTGTAATGCTGAATAATATTACAGATAATATGATAATTTGAACTTTAATTTTCATTTGATTCTAAATTTTGTTTTTCGTTTCGGCGTTCAGCCATAAAATAAATAGCAGGCAGCACGAATAGGGTTAAAATAGTAGAGAACATCAGCCCATATACGATTACGGTTGCCAGTGGACGCTGCACATCAGAACCGATTCCTGTGGCCAGTGATGCAGGGAAAAGTCCGATTACAGCAACTGTTGCGGTCATTAGTACAGGTCTGAAGCGGTCTTTTGCACCTTTAATAGCAGCCTGTTTCAGTTCGTATCCTTTCTTACGCAGATCGTTGATATGAGAAATCATAATAACCCCGTTCTGGATGGCAACTCCAAAGAGAGCGATGAATCCTACTGCTGAAGAGACATTCAGAGACATACCTCTTATATTGAGTGCGAGCATTCCACCAAATAATGCCAGTGGAACAATAGACATCAAAACCAAAGCCTGTCTGAAATCTCCAAATGCACCATATAATAGTAAGAACATAATCGCTAGCGCCAACGGAACAATAAATGCCAGTCTGGAATAGGCTCTGTTTTGATTTTCAAACTGTCCGCCCCATTTAATCTGGTATTTTTCATGATCGTATTTAATATCTTTTTCAATTTTATCCTGTGCATTTTTCAGGAAAGAAGAAAGATCGGTTCCTCTAAGATTCAGCTTTACCGTAAGATGTCGTTTATTCATTTCTCGGGTAATGGTGCTTTCTCCGGTGCTCAGTTTCACTTCTGCTACCTGTGATAAAGGGATTTTTGCTCCTGAAGCTGAGGTGAGCATTAGATTTCCGATTTTATCAGGAGTATCACGACTGTCTTCTGTATAACGGCATGAAATATCATATACCTTATTGCCAATAAAGATCTGGGAAATGGCTTTCCCTCCCAAAGCGACTTCAATAAGATCGGCAACATCTGATACATTCAAACCATACTGAGCAATTTTGTCTCTGTTGGCAATAATCTGCAGTTGAGGTAATGGCGGTTCCTGATCAATGGCAAGGTCTGCAGAACCCGGAATTTTATTTAAAGTTGACAATACATTTTCTGCAATTCGTCTGGTTTCTTTAAAATCTTCCCCATAGACTTTTACCACCAGTTCACTGTGGGCTCCTGAGATTTTATCCATTACTCCGTCAATCATAGGCTGTGAAAACCCTACGGTGAATCCCGGCATGTCTTTGTAATCTGCTGCCAGTTCTTTGATGAGGTCTGATTTTGTTTTTCCTGATGGCCATTCGCTGTAAGGTTTTATCCCTACTGAAACTTCAAAATGGGAAGCTGTCCATGGGTCGGTACCGTCATCATTTCGGCCAGCCTGAACCATCATATAAGTAATTTCAGGATGTTTTAAAGTACGGGCACGTAAAGTATCACTCATTTCTTTTGATTGGGCTAAAGAAATTCCGGGTGGCAGCTGTACCTGCAGCCATATAGAACCTTCATCAAGATCCGGAAGGAAGTCTTTTCCTACATTGTATGAAAGAATTCCGGCAGATATCAGGACCAGCGCAATAGGAATGATAACTCTTTTGGGAGTCTGCATTATTTTTTCAATGCTTTTTCCATAAGCTGTGCTTAATTTTTCCAGCCATTTATTGTGATAGATCTTTTGTGGTTTTCTATAAATCACATAAGCCAATCCGGGAATCAGAAGCAATGCTACAGCAAGTGCTCCCAACAGTGCATATCCTACAGTGAAAGCCATGGGGGTAAATAATTTTTTTTCTACTCTTTCAAAAGCGAATAAGGGCAGATAAGCGGTAATGATAATGATGGTAGAAAAGAAAATAGGTTTTGCTACCTCAATCACTCTTTGGGTAATGGTCTTTTCTTCCAGTGTTTCTTCAGAGTTTTCTTCTCTTTTCTTCAGAATAGTTTCCAGCATGACGATGGCTCCGTCTACAATAATTCCAAAATCAATCGCTCCCAGTGAAAGCAGATTGGCGGGAATATTGGTGAAATGCATTAATATAAAAGCAAATAACAAAGAAAGCGGAATGGTAATAGCCACTAATAATGCACCACGCCAGCTTCCAAGAAATACAATCAACACAATAATAACCAATACAATTCCTTCGGTAAGCGTATGGGAAACTGTGGTAAGTGTTGTTTTTACAAGGTCTGTTCTATCCAGAAAAGGATGGATTTTTACTCCTGAAGGAAGTATTTCATTATTGAGTTCTTCAATTGCTTCATGTACTCCGTCCAAAACTTGCGAAGGATTTTGACCTCTCAGTAAAAGAACAATTCCTTCCACACTTTCAGAATAATTTCGTTTTCGGTCTGTGTAACCAAGAATTCCTTTTCTTTCCAGATTTCCATATTTCAATGTTCCTACATCATTCAGAAAAACAGGGACGCCATTTTGTGTTTTTACCACAATTTTTCCAAGATCATCCAAGTCTTTTACCAAACCTATTCCTCGGATGACATACGCAAGATTTCCGCGGGGAAGCATACTTCCTCCGGCACTCACATTGTTTTTGGAGATCGTTTCGGTGACTTCTGACAGAGATAGTCCATATTGTTCAAGTTTATGTGGATCCAGCTCAATCTGAAACTGAGTGGTAATTCCCCCAAAATTGGTTACATCAGCAATTCCTGAAACCTGTTTAATACGGGGAATAATCACGAATTTCTGTAAATCCGTAAGTTCCCGCAGACTGTGGTTGTTACTTTCAATAATATAACGGTACACTTCGCCGATAGGAGAGGTGAGGGGATCTAATCCCGGTTGTGCACCATAAGGAAGTTCCACCTCCGTCAGCCTTTCCTGGATACGCTGTCTTGCCCAGTAATCATCTATACCATCATCAAAAACCATAGTAATAATGGAAAGTCCGAAGGTACTTTTGCTTCGCATCACATGCATTCCCGGAAGACCGTTCAGAGATCTTTCCAAAGGAATGGTAATTTGCTGTTCTACCTCTTCAGCGGCCAGTCCCGGAACCTGTGTTACCACCTGAGAAGTAACATCGGCAATATCGGGATAAGCTTCTATGGATAATCTGGTCCAGGAATAATACCCGAAGAATCCCAGTAAAAGGAAAAGGGCAAGCATCAGCCATCTCTTCTGTATAGAGATTGTTAGTAATTTCTTCATTGTTTTTCATTTACATTATTTTGCATCCAGCATATAAATTCCTCCTTCAGTCATGATGGGTTCTCCGGGTTGTAAGCCTGATATAATTCTTACTGTTTTCTGATCAGTTTCTCCTGTTGTTACAGAGCGTTTTGCATATTGACTCTTACCTGTTTTTACCCATACATACTGGGAATTGTCCTGTTGCATCAGAGCGGTTACGGGAATCATAACCGTTTTTTCAGGAGTTGTTGAAAAATTAACGGTAGCATACATGCCTGGTTTTAATTTTCTATCCGGGTTATCACATTCAATAAGGACTTTTATACTTCGGGTATCTTCGTCTACAATTTCATTGATGTGGTATACTTTTCCGGTAATATTCCTGTCAGGATAGGCACTTATTTTTACAGAAACCTGATCTCCTTTATTGACAAAACGGATGTCTTTTTCTTTTACATCACCGGAAATCCAGACTTTTGATAATTCTGCGATGATCATTACCGGATCGTCATCTTCTTTCAGATACTGGCCGTTTACAATTTTGTTGGAAATAATTTCTCCGCTAATGGGAGCTCTTACAATAAGGGGGCTTCCTATGCCTCCGCCTTTACTGTTATAGACTTTTAAGGCAGAAGAAGCATTGGATAGGGATGTTTTTTTATTTTTAAAATCGGTTTCCGCTTCATCCAGTTCTTTCTGAATACCTACTCCATGCTTGACAAGATCCTGCTGGCGTCTGTAATTTTTTTCTGCAAGCTGTACATCATTCAGTGCATCTGTATAATCCTTTTGAACCGAAAAATAATCTGAGGAAAGGATTTCAAAAAGTGGGCTTCCGGCAGAAACATTTTGTCCAAGCTGAATAAACGATCTTGTAATTCTTCCGGAAAAAGGGCTGGCAATTTCCGCATAATGATTGGGAATGGCCTGAATTGTTCCTGCTGAAACCACTCCATCACTGTGTTCCTGTTCGGTAACGACCTGCGTTTTGATTTTTTTGAAAACAGGATGGTTTTCCGGAACTGTGATCGCATCACCGCGGGCTATTATTTCTTGTTCTTTGTTCTGCTGAGGTGTATTGTCTTTACAGGAAACTGCAAAGAGAATAATACTACTTAAGATTACTTTTTTCATGATCTTAATACAATTGAGTGCTATTGCTGATTTTTATTTTTTTTGGATTGCTTTTCTTGGTACTGAACAGCTTTTTGCTCCTGGCTTCTTTTTGTGAGGATAGAGAGGGTCTCAAAAATATATTGGTAGAGACAATGAAGAAGACGGTAATGAGTGCTTCTATGGGATATCCCAGAGCACATAATGCGCCTATTGCTGCGGAACACCATAATGTGGCTGCAGTATTGAGCCCTCTTACGGTAAGGCCGTCTTTCATGATAACACCACCACCCAGGAAACCGATGCCACTGACAATATATGAGGTAATTCTTCCGGCGGCATCACCACCTATTCTGATGGCAATTAATACGAAGGCTGCAGAGCCGATACATACCAGAGTATTAGTGCGAAGGCCTGCATTTTTTTTACGCCACTGTCTTTCGAAGCCAATGCTGGCACCCAGAGCCAATGCTGTAAGGAGGCGTAGGGTAAATTCAAATGTATTCATAACTTTTCCTGTTTTTATAAAGCTTTTCAGCTGTACGGGAAAAGGGAGTACAACTAAAGCTTTTAAGATTGATAATTACTGTAAGGATCTGAGTCCATATGCTTTATTTTTTACTGTGCAAAAGTAGAAATGACCTCCTTTTTTTACCGTTAGAAAAGCTTTAGAATGTTATTAGGAAATCATTAGAGAAAATCTGTGCGAAAATTTATATGGAATCTGTACCCATTATAAAACATAAAATTTCAATACATTTGGAACGGATAATTTTTAAATAATATTTCTCACGATTTGTCATGTGAGATAAGAGATTGTTTAATCCCGGAACTTCTTCCAAAACCTTTTGAAATCTATATTTTTGAAATGAAAAAATCAAACATAGCAATACCAGCTACGCTTTTAGCGATTATCTGTGTGCAGGGAGGTGCTTCTATTGCGAAGCAGCTTTTTCCGGCTATTGGAGCTATTGGTACGGTTACTTTAAGAATTGTACTTTCAGCTGTTTTGCTTACATTGATTAACCGTCCAAAATTTTTACAGTTTAACAGTCAGAAATGGAAATATTGCGCCATGTACGGAGTTGGGCTGGCCGCAATGAATCTTATTTTTTATATGGCTATTCAAAGAATTCCTTTGGGACTGGCGGTTACGGTGGAATTTGCAGGACCTTTGTTTCTTGCTTTAGCTTTGTCCCGTAAACTGCTTGATGTTATATGGGCACTATTGGCTTGTTTGGGAATTCTGCTGATTGTTCCGTGGCATAATGATCATGTTGATTTAATAGGTCTTGGACTTGCCTTTCTGGCAGGGATGTTCTGGGCAGTGTATATCGTAATGGGCGGTAAGGTTTCCAAAATAATGGATGGAAAAGATGCCGTTACTACAGGGATGATATTTGCCAGTCTTGTGATTATTCCTTTTACCATATGGGGAAAAGTGATAATATAAAGAATATTGCTTGTGAATTGTTCTGAACCGCATGTATAGGGTGTATTTGGTGTGTTTATTAATTCTTAGTTGTAAAATAATCTATTTAAATTATATATAAAACAGGTATAAAATAGTAATTTTGTTCAGACATTTTTCAGACATTTTTCAAATGGAAATAGAAATAAAACTCGACAAAAGCAAGTTAAGAAAAAAAGGGCATCCGGTTATCATAAGTATTTTTGTAAGTAAAACTGATAGGCAGTACCCGGTTACTGGGTATTATTCCATGCCTGAAGATTGGAATGATCAGAAAAATATACCAAAGAATTCGCATCCGTTGTATTATGGTCTAATGGAGTTTGTCCACAAAACCAATATGAAAATTAACAAAATTCTTGAAAGGAGGACATTAATGTCTTCTGAGGAAATAAAGAATTTTATATTAAATGGCAATCCTGATTCCCTTGTGAAATTCTGGGAAAAATATATTGATGAAATAAAAAATACTGGAAGCAAAGGAAATGCAAAGGCTTATGAAGATAGATTAAAGGCTTTGACCTCATTTAAGTCAGATGTTCTTTTCAAAGAAATTACTTACGATTTTTTAGTCAGGTATAAAGAGTTTCACTTTTCTAAAAAAACTAAAACAGGAAAAAAAGCGGTTTCAAATAATACAATGATATTGTATTTAAAAACAATGAAGTCAGTAATGAAAGAAGCTAGAAAAAGAAGGCTGTATGTACCGGAAGATTCATATGATCCTTTTGATGGAATATACCCAAAATCAACCCCAACAATAGATAAATATCTTTCTATTGATGAAATGAGATCTATTGTTAAATTTGACTACAAGCATAAATTTTATGATTTCTTTATTCTTTGTTTTTTGCTCGGAGGAATCGATTATATTGACCTTAAAAATTTAACTTATGATCATGTAAAAAATGGGAGGATAGTTTTTGAGAGATTCAAAGGGGGAACCCATGAAGTGATTAATAATTACGTATTTCCGCATGCCTGGGTGATTTTAGAAAAATACAAAGATGATAGCGGTTACTTGATCCCAATTCATCAACTGGAAAAAGAAAGATTTCAGTTTAGAGACTCTTATATGCATAAAATAAGAAGGTGGATAAAAGGTATAGGTATTGATTCGTATGTTTCAACCAAAACCCCCAGGTATACTTTTATCAATATAGGGAAGCAGCTACTTTTAAGCCGTGATATTATCATGGAATTAACTGGGCATTCTCATGGGGATGTACATTCTATATATGAAGGTAAATACCCCGACCATGTAAAAGATGAGGTGCACAGAAAAATAATTGATGCTGTTTTCTTAGACTGGATGAATGAAATTAAGTAATATTTTATGCGTCATTTTTTTTATCTAAATACACTATTGTAATTTTTGTAAATTTACAGGCAAATCTTTTAGCATGGAAAATATATGGAAGTTTGATGTTGTAATGTGGGATAAGCTAACGAAAGATTCAGCTAATTTTTTGCTTTCACAGTCAGAAAAATATCTTAATGAAACAGTTGATAGCTCCAAAACAATTTCAGAAAAATCAAACAAGCTTATTGCTTTAATTGCCCCAGGATCAATCGCATTGTTAGTTTATATTTTGAATAAACTAAACGAAGGCTGTAGTTTATTTGAATTTGTGTTTTTGTCAGCAGTTTTATGCATACCCGTTTTATTGAGGAGTATTTATTTTCTTTATAAAAATATAGGTCATTATAAGGTATTCGTATCCGGAGAGCTTCCTAAAAATATAGCAACCAAAGAATTTATTGATAATGACTTTGATGAAAACGAACAGTACATTAATTATGTCATAAATTCTTTGGAGCACATACAATATAAGATCGACCAGAACACAATAAACAACGAAATACGATCTCTCAATAACGAAAAAGCATTGAAAAATCTATTATTTCTCCTTGCTTGTCCCGTTGTTTCCTTTGTCGTTATTAACTGGTTTTTGATTCTTTGTTACTGCTTCGGCTGATGTTACTGGATTGGTAATTCGTGCTTTTGGTTCTTTTGGATTTTCATTTTGATTACTCATAATTATATATTTTAAAGTGATTTTTTAATCAAAGTCTATTATATCTTACTGAAGCGTTTACGATTGCAATTGTTTTTATTTTAGAAAGCAAAATGTCTTTAGGTTCATGATGCTGATTATATGAAGCTAATTGAATATAGTCTTTTCCTAATTCAGATTTCTTTACATATTTTATTACTTTAAACTCACTATATTCATCTTCTCCTAAATATTCAACATAATACATTTCACCATAAATAATGTCAAGCCTATTAATTATCTTTAAAGCAACAATATCTCCTGACTTTAGCAAAGGATACATTGAATCTCCTGTCATAAAAATAGCACCGTCACTTTTTGGTAGGTTGGGAATACTAATATAACTTAATATATTTCCCGTTTCAGAACCATTAAAAACTTCTACAAGCCCCAGTGTAGCAGTTGAATCATATACAGGTATAGTTTGAATTTCAATTGGCGTATCAAATGTTTTTCTATTGCTTGGTAGTTTATCTATATTATCAGGAGATACTAATTTTATATTGTCTTTTTTTTCAGGCTCGTTAAGCATTGATCCTTCTCCAAATAATAATTTATATTCATCAGCACCGTATAATTCATTTAATTTTTTAGCTGTACCTTTTCCTATGCTTTTAGATCCATTAATTATGGCTGAAACATATTGTTGAGAAACGCCTAAAGCATCTTGAACCATTTTAGGTGTAATTGAATTTAATTCTAAAAACCTTCTTAGGTAACTACCTTTTTGGTTGTTGTTTGTTTTTTCTTTCATATATTTGCTTTAAAATTAATTTGTTATGAATGAAAAAATTAAGAAAAAGAAGTTCAAAAAATATAAATCATTTTGCTCATCTTTATTTTGTAAAACACAATTAGAAAGTCTTTGGAAAGAGATTTTATTTAATAAAACCGAAATCTTTGATTCTAAATATTTTTACGAAAAAGATAAACAAGCATATACTAATAGATTAACCATTATTGAAGAGCGTATTGAATCATTAGAGAAAAGTCAATGCATTTTAAAACATGATCTGCGCCTTTCAAAGCTGGATCTAAAAGAAGAGAATGTTTTTTGTCACAGTTTGATCATTCTTTCTATTATACTGTCAGGATTATCTGTATTATTAAGCCTAATAGCGCTAATGCTGCGATGATAACAGACCAAATAGATACTTTTAAGGATGCTTTTACATCTTTTTTTGTTTTATCATAGTCCTCTAAAGTTTTCTGAACTAATTCTAATTCGTGCTTTAATTTTTCATATTCTTTTTTTTCTTTATTCTTTTTCTCTTCGGTTTCTTC
This sequence comes from Chryseobacterium sp. 7, assembly GCF_003663845.1. Lineage (NCBI taxonomy): Bacteria > Pseudomonadati > Bacteroidota > Flavobacteriia > Flavobacteriales > Weeksellaceae > Chryseobacterium > Chryseobacterium sp. 7. Next base: position 3,643,408 of record NZ_RCCA01000001.1, on the reverse strand, counting down.
CTTTTGAAATTGTAAATATTTAAGCCAACCTCCAATTTCATAAACTTGTCTACCAAACTGTGTAATCCTATAAAATTCCATGTTTACATCTATGACTAAATTCTGTTGGACCAAGTATTTCATTACTTGAATCTCTTTATTATTTTCCACTATTCTCGGTAGTGAATATAGTCCTGATGTGCTTTTGTAGACTTCTGCTAAGTAAAAATCACACTTATTGTCAAATTCTTCTGATGTCATGAATAAAATTTTTCTATCTGGTTTTCAGAAAGTTAATTAAAACAACCGTAAAAGTTGTGTTTTAAATTTGTAAACAACCAAAAAGGTTGTATATTTGTATCATTATTACAGCACGATGCAAAGTTAGCTAAAAGATGTTGTTTAAAAAAATAGTAAAAACACGATAATTTATTTAAAACAAAAAATGTATGGAAGTATTACAAAGTGGAAAGCCTATATGTGAAGATCTTTCAAAATTTCTTAGAGACTTCACTTCACCAAAGGATATGGCAGATGTATCAACTGAGACTTCAGTTAGTTTATCAACAATTAGAGATGTAAGATTGAGACGTAACAATATATCTGACGATAATAAAAAAGCGATCATCAGATTAATGCAGAAGGCAGATGTAAACGCTGACAATAAGATTAAGGATGCGAAAAAAGGCAAAAAGTACATCAAACAAATCTTAGACTGCATTTGATATGGAAACTGAATTCATTATTCCTAAAGGCTATGTATTAGTTCCGGATAGTTGGGCAGAGAAATATTTTAACAGGTCATTTTGGTCAGACATTCAAGACCCTACAATAAAAGAGATTTCGGAATACTTGCAAATCAGTGTTGAAAAAATCAAGAAGGATCTTCGAAATATAGATTGTCCACTTAGAAGATCACATAAGGGTAAATCCGGGAGAGGTAATCAGAGTAAATTCCACAAGTACTCAGTAGAAGAATACAAAGACTGGATAAGAAAATAAAACCTACAAATAATGATAATAGATCTTTTTTTAGTTGCTCTGGTGGCGTTATTGATATTCTGGAATGTACACGATTCCTCTGTTTACACAGACTATCTGTTCCATGGTAAGTATTACGAAGAGCCAAAATTTGCATCAAATCAATATGAAGATGTAATACTTCCGGCTATGCTTACGGAAGATGTACGCCCAAAAGAACTAAAAGAATTCTACGTAAATGAATTATTCGACCCAATAAGAATGAATAGTACCGTTCTTGTGAATGAAAAGCGAAAAGCTGGAAATAAGTTTGACCCTCAGTTTTTGCAAAAAGCCGTAGCTTCTCAGGATGAGATTATGTACTATGATGGGGTGACAATGACTAGGGAAGCTAACGATAATTACGAGGCTACATTTTCATTTACTGACCTTAAAGACACGGGAGAAGACTCTTATGCTACTTTATTCTTGGGTATTAAGCAAGGAAAGGCATACGCTGTTGATGTGGTATACAATAAGAATAGCCTGCACGCCAACGAGGGTAAGTTAATACAAAAGACTAAAGATTATAAAACCTCTCAGAATTACGTAGAAAGCAACAGTAATCAATCATACATAGACAACGATTTAACATATAAAATTTATAATTTAAAACCAAGATACCAATCAAACAATAAGCTTGAGAGAATAAAGTCTGTAAGGCATATCTTTAAGTTCCTTCATTGGTTCGAAGATCATCCAAACCCGGAATACCAAGACGCAATAGCACATATAAAACAATTCCCTTTTGCTCCTCATAAAAATTATGATGATGGCATAGAGGATGTGGTTACATATGCATTAGACTTTTTACAGGCTCAATATCCTTTTATCGTAACGGATGTAAGCTTTAATGTTGGTTATAAAAATTAAAATAGATGAAGAAGGTGAAAATAAAAGACGGAGCGCCCACAAAGTATAAAGAAGAATATAATGAACAGGTTCGTAAACTTTGCCTGCTCGGTTCAACGGATAAAGACATTGCTGATTTTTTTGAAGTGACCGAAACGACTATTAACAATTGGAAGTTAGAGTACCCTAACTTTTTTGAGTCCATAAAAGAAGGCAAGGAATATGCAGATGCAAATGTAGCAGACCGACTATATCAGAGGGCCTTAGGGTTCGAACATGACTCAGAAGAAATAAAAGTTATTGAAGGTGACATTAAAAGAGTTGCTATTAGAAAGGTGTATCCACCGGACCCAACAAGCGCTATATTTTGGTTGAAGAATAGAAAATCAAAAGCCTGGAGAGATAAGCAAGATAATGAGCCAGAGGAAAAGCCTTCTACATTAGACTACTCAAAACTAACTGATGAAGAATTAGAGACATTACGATTATTAACAGAAAAGGCAAAAAAGAATGAATAGTATTATTGAAAAAGTTAAAAGTTGGGTGTGTAAATATGCCTCCTTAAAATCTAATGAAAAGGTGGATGGATTCATGAAAGATCTGATTAAAAACCACGAATTTGAATTGCGGGAGGATGGGTTGTATCTTTCTATTTTTAAGATGAACAAGAAAGGATTTTTGGTATATCCTGAGGTATGCGACAAACTTAAAAACGGCCTTGGTAAGCCGTTGACAATGGTAAAAATGTATTTGAAGTATAAAAAATGTATTCTGAAAATTTAAATTTATATATTTGCAGTGAAGTATTATAACTATACTTCTCTATAATTGTGTTTTAGCCTTCATTCAACGAAGGCTTTTTCGTTTATAAAAACAAAAAAAACCACTCTATATGAGCGGGTTGTAAGTTATAAATATTTTTATGAGAATATAGTTTCGCTAAATATCTTATCAAGAACACTACTTGGGTATAATTTGACTCTACCAAACCTTGGATCAGGAACTTCATCTGTCGGAAAACCATTCTTCTTACATATGCTTGAAGCTTTTTTTCCTATACTTGCTGCCATTCTTAACCCAACTGTAACCTTATTCATAATTGCATAACCCATAACGGAAAAATAATCTGGTCTGGTGGTCGTTTTAGCCTCGATCATATTGACTTTTGATTCCAAAGCCTGGATTTGCTGTTGCTGCTGAATTTGACTCATTCTTAATTGAATGAATGGATCATTATAAAAAGTAGCTAAATTATTGTTGTGCGCTTTTTCCACATCAATAAAATATTTCCTAGCCTCCTTACCTTTTTCATTGCCCTCAACCATTGACAACTCTTTAGCACAGTCGATTGTTAAAGCGTATTCTATCAATCGTCCACCCGTTTCAATAATTTTATCGAAACGCTGAAAGTCTTGATTTTCAATAAATCCATACTTATTAATCCTGTTTTTAATCCAGTTTGAAAAATCCTGCTTACTTTCTAAGTAGCTGTGTAATTCTCTTGCGGAAACGGCTTTGTTACCGTTGTGTTCCGTGATTTTAATCAGTTCGTTCATTTATGTATTGTTTAAAATTATTTCAATTAAAAAAGCCACAATAAGGGGTTGTCGACACACATACTGAAAAAGTGTAACCCTTAAAGTGGCTTATATGATGAAGTTAAATATTTCTATTTAGCTGTATGTAGTCGACACTACAAATATACAAACATTGTTGATATAAACAACCAAAAAGGTTGTTATGCTGTTTTTTTAGTTATATAGAAATCCTTGATATACTTTAGCCATTCAAAGTATATGGAAAGGGCTAGCTGGTAGGCGTTTTCGAGAGTTCTGCTGAATATATTTTTTTCATATAAAAGCTCTAGATTTTCTTTTAAGTCTTCATCTTCTATATCCATAATCATTAAAGCGTTTTCAACACCCTTGTAGTTGATCTCAATGTCACACGGATCAGACTGGAGAGGATTAAAGGCGTTAAGAATAACACGCATGCCATCATATATCCTATTATATAATATGCTATCTGAAATAATATTAATGATTCCCTGTTCTTTTGCGGTTAGCGATGGTATGTTTGTTGTGCTCATATCTTTTATTTTTAAAATGTTGGTTTAATTAAGCTATTTTCTCGTTGTCTTTAATTATGTCATGAATAAATAATCTTCCTTTCTCCGTCCAGACGGTTTGCATTGACGTTTTTGTGCTCCCGGAAGTATCAGTGTAAGAATGGGTTTTGGTTTTAGTATATCCTTTGTTCTGATGTTTGCTGTATAATAGCCAAGTTCCATTCTGCTTGTACTGTACGTGCATGTCACATAGCATACGGTTTAATGTAACGGCACTCATGCCCAATTCCTTTGCTATCTGGTTAGTATTGTACGTACTCTCGCTCTGCAATACGTTATCAAAGTACTGAACCTTCGGAGCTTGTTTCTTAAGCTCATTAGATTGTAGTTCTATCTGCTCTGCCTGTTGGTATGCTAGTTTCAAAGCTTCGGCAAAAGATCCGGGAACATGGTATTGCGACTGCTGCAGTAAACTCTTCTCCATCTTGTTAAAAGCTTCTATATACTCCAATTTGAAATCCAACGCCTTTTTACCAGTGAAACCCATAACAAGCAAACTAAAGCCGTCCCGGTTCATTATGAACATGGGATATTGCTTACCTCTGTTTTCATAATAGCTTTCTTGGAAGAAAGATTTGGCGGCTGAATTTTGAGCCACGAGATTTTCAATATCTCTTAACACGTTCTTATGTTCCTTTTCAAACCTATCGGCAACCAACAGCGAGTTCGTTACTATGTTGCCATCATTTTTAAATACTAATTCTGTCATGATATATTTATTTTTTATTGTTGAAAATTTAAATGTCCCGAACAAAATCCATGTTTCCGTTATCGTTGCTTCTGTGAAAATAAAAGATACAGACCTCCTGAATTTTAAAATTTTATGTATTGCTCTTTTCATATTTATACCAAGTTTAATTTCTTAAATGAACGGAACGCCTGTACCTCGGTGTCATAGTAAACCTGAACGGTATCATTTTGCTTACGGTTGCTGTCTGATGATTCACTGGCCGGGATAAGATCAGCCTTAAGTGTTCCCCATGCTTCCCTTATGCTTCCGTCTACCTTCTGGAAGTAAAACTTCACAATTCCTTTCTTCATCTTCTCTGTAAGGTGGTAAAGCTTCCAAGCCTTCTTCAAACATTCCGCAAAAGCTTCTCCGGTTGTTCTAAAAAATTTCCAAGCGTTGCGCATAATGGTGGATAAAATCGTTTTCATATCTGTAATTATATTAGGTTAAAAAATTTTGCTTCTGTAGGATTTAATAATGGCTTGATCACTTCAATATCTTCACTCGATAACTCGGATAACTTTCTTTTCAAGACTTTCTCCAAGTTGTTCCAGAACTTCCAAGATCTACTGTCATCACATCTATGATACTCAGTATCCATTGCGTTAATGTTTCTTGCTATCTTCTCTGCTCTTTGTAATGATATTGTTGTCATCTTTGTTTGTTTTTGATGATACAAATATATACTAAAAGGTTAATATAAAACAAATAGTATTTACGTTTTATTTAATGTTTTCATTTAAGTTATTGATTTACAGGTGTAAAAATTTTATATATGTTTTTGTTAATAGTATTTGTATTGAATTAAAGAAAACATATATATTTGCATTATGGAAATATTAAGAATAAAAGAAGTTGCTAAACTGAAGGGATATAGCCTTGAAGATATATCTAGTAAATTAGGTATATCCTATGTTGCGCTTTACAAAAAATTAAAAACTGCCAAACTAGATACATTAAAAGAAATCGCAGAAATACTGCAATGCGATATTCATGAATTATTAGAACCAGGTTCTCAATATGCGCACTTTTACGATCCAAAAACCGAAGAGTGGCTGGGTATAAGGAAGAGGTAAGAAGTAGTAGCCTAACAACTAGGTATATGCACTATTAATTTAGTCTTTTTACAAATTATGGAAACCCGTAATGTGGTATGTGAAATTTTACTTTTCTTTGCGGGAAATTTTACAAATGAGAAAACTTTTATTAGTATTAATTATTACTGCGAGCTTGCCTTTTAAAGCACAAGAAATCAAAAAAGATGAAGTGCAACTAAAAACCAAAATGGACTTATTCACTTCAAAAACAGGTTCAATTATAAAGTTTACGGATACTAGGCTTCCGCCTTTAAAAACATCATATTCAGATGCTGAAACTAAAATTAGAAAAATAACGTCAGGGTCTAATACTTCATATTTCTATCAAATCGTAAAAGATGGTAAATATGCAAATAGTGCTGCTTCAATAGAATATAGTGATTTATTAGAAGTCATAAAAGCTTTAAAGGAGTTACAATTGCAATCTGAAAAAGACACAACTGCAAATCCTGATTATATTGAAAATAAATTCATTACAGTTGATGGTTTCCAAGTTGGGTATTATGTAGACAGATCAAAAAAAATCTGGTTCTTAAAATTAGAAAAGTACGGTTCAGACAATACGTTATTCATAAATGATGTTGTAAGTCTTGATACGGCATTTAATGATGCAAAAAATAAAATTGAAGAATTAAAACTCAAATGAAAAAACTTTTATTACTATTTATTCCTTTGGCTGTTGCGTTCTCTTGTGGGAGTAGCGATGATGAACCTAAAATTAATAACAATAATCAAAGCCAAACAACGAATTCTGATTTATTTGGTATTGTGGGTAAATATAGGGTTTATGCTTCAAGCGATGCAAATAACCCGAATAATACTTTCACGGTGTCGTCTGGTTGTATGTCAAATTGGACTATTGAATTTAAGACTGATAAGACTTTTGTTGAAAATAAACCTACTTTAAATCCATGCAAAGATAATATCATGACTGGCACTTATGGTCAGTGGAAATACTCGCCTTCAAGTCCTGATAGTATTATTAGTATAAAATATGACTACATTTGGCAATATGGGTGGCCTAGTGGATTGCGTTTATATAGAAATACAAAATCAGATAAAAGCAAATATGACTATAAGCTTATTAGGGGAAATGGAACGCTTTATACCCCTTATAACATTAATTATTATCTTAAAAAAATGTAAAATAAACTAACTTTAATATAAATCGGACTCACTGTTTTAAGGAGTCCGTTTTTATTTTTAATACGACGAGTTTTGTCGTTGCGGTGATATATATTTGTTTTATAATTAACACACAAATAATTAAAAATATTTCTTTGTAAAAAAGTTTATGTACTTTTGTAATATATTAATTGTGTGTAAAATGTATTTTAAAATAAATACTAATTCGTAATAGTAAAATCTAAAAAATCACAATGGAAAATATCAAGAATTTAGGAAAAATAAAAGCTACCCTATTAGCGGATTTTATTCTTCAAAAATATGGCTGTATGTCACATCTTAAATTGCAAAAATTAGTATACTATTGCGATGCATACCACTTAGCTTACTTTGATGAAGAATTAATTAATGAAAATTTTGAAGCTTGGGTACACGGCCCTGTATGTAGAGATATTTATAATGATCTTAAGGATAAATCTATATTATATTCTGACATTAATAAAACTTTTGATAAAAGCACTTATAACCCTGAAAATATAGTAGAACAAGCATTGACTACTGACCAAAAAGATATTTTAAAAAATGTACTAGACGAGCTATCAACTTGGACTGGTTTAGACTTAGAAAATGCTACACACAGGGAGTTCCCATGGATTGAAGCAAGAGTAGGTTTCTCTCCAGGTGAAAAATGTGATGTTTTTATTAAAAAAGAGTCTATGAAACAGTTTTATAAAGCTGAGTTAAATGGCTAAATCTTTTTCTAAAAAAAAGCCTACATCTATTATTAAAGAAACTTTAGAAACAAAAAAATCTGTTCGTGATACATCAAGTAATTTTAAAGTTTCTTTTCAATTCCTGGACACTTCTCAAAAGTTTGGCTCTACATATAAAGATTGGCAAAGTGTAGGTTTATTATCTAAATTATTAGAAACCTTATCTGGTTACTGTTGTAAGCCATTATTAGAGCAAGTCGACGGAAGTAAATTTTCTGTTTATGGTAATTTTCCAAGTAAAGATAAAACTATGTTTAATTTTCCTGCGCACGTACCTCCTGATGCTCAATGGGCAAGGATACATATAAACGGTGCCGCTGTTGTTATTGGACATATAGTTTATGATACATTTTATGTTGTTTTTCTTGATAAAACCCATAAATTTTGGCTTACCAAAAGAGTGACGAGTAATTAAATAGATAAAAAAATAATATGAGCACAAAATCAACACTATTTTTAACTGAAGACAATGAACATTGTTATTATGAACACACAAGCCAAAAGTACGATAAAGATGGCCAGTTTTTAGGTTGGGATATAGAAATGGAGATCAGCAAGAAAAATGTCGATGTGTACGAAGATGAGGACTCTATAGTTATAACATTCAAGCCAGGCACAGATATTTATAAATACATCAAAAAAATGGATATTGAAAGCGGCATGAAATAGTATAGTTTAAAATATTAAAATTACTTACCCCGGCAAATTGCTGGGGATTTTTATATAATAAAGCCACCCTGTAAAGAGTGGCTAATTTAATAATGTAGTTAAATCTATGCGGACAATTGATTTTTAGTTTATTATATCATTATCAAGGTAAAATACTATTTCATATTTGCCTTTTAAGATATTGGGCACATTTTCATTATCGTTATATTTTTTAAGTAATTTGATGGACTTTATAATAGAGCTTTTAGCTTCCTCTACAGTTTTCCCACCTCCATATAAACCCTCTACATTTTCCGCATAAGAATTATACCAATCCGGGGTTTTTTCAATTATAACTTTTATAGTACACATAAGTACAAATTTTGATTATTTATTAATCAAGTTTTAAAACAAGGGGCTAATTAAAGCCCCATCTCCTTGATGATCTTTTTTTCAAGACCCTTACCTACTTCCTTTGAACCATGAAATGGAACAGGGTAAGTTTTGCCGTTCTTCTCATAAATGTAATGGCTTCCATCAGTTCTAATGTGAAGCCACCCGCTTTTCTTTACCATACGGTGTAATTGCCTTGACTTCATAGATCCCTACAACATTAAGAAGCAAATTTATATAATTGTATTTTATTCAGCAATTATTTATCACTGTTTTTATTTTTCAGGATAAACAGTTGAAAAAAACAGAAATACTTTTGCTATGTAGTAGATGCATATGGCAAATAGGTTTACTGAATTTTTTAATGGCAATTGGTTTAAAACGATCAAGGGAGTAGAGAATAATACTACCGTGATCAATGACCGCTTTTCTGCCAGGGATTATCTTTTAAATGCCTATGAGCGGTTTAGTGGTTCTACTCATGTTACTCCATTAAAAGAAAATAATGCTATAGAGCTTTCTTACAAAATAACCGCTATTAACATAGCTGTAGACAGAATAGGTCAGGCTTTAAATTCGGGAGTAATCTATGTTGAGGACTCTAATGGTAAAAAATTAGACAACGATCCTCTATCCAGTATTTTAAATAATCCAAATGAATTCCAGACAAGAGAAGAGTTTTATAAACAGTTTGCCCGCTTTTATTATGCTGGTGGCTATTGTTTTGTTCTACCTCAGGAAATAGCCAAACAGACTATTACAGATTCATATGGATTTAGTTCTCAGGAAAAAACTTATAGAACCATTGCAGCAAAATACCTTAATGATAAAACTGAATTTTGGTTACTTAATCCTGACGATGTAAGTACTGATTTCTCTAATGAAGTTTTAAAGGGCAATAAGGTCGCTAAGGTTCATTACTCGACTGCTTTATTCAATGGATCCACAGAGTATAAATTCTTAATTCCTTTTTACGACAATTCTGATCCTGAAAACCCTATTAAAGGCAAAAGCCGACTTTGGGCGGTCGCAAAGGATATAGAGCACATCCAGAGAGCTGATGATATTATTAAATGGTTTCAGTCTCTTTTCGGGAACATTATTGTGAGTCCTAAGCGTCCGGAGAATAACGCTAATGGCTTTTCAGGAAAAAACCTTACAGATCCAATCAACTCCGTAAATGGACATGTGACACATAAAGATGTTATCGAAGATAAGCTTAACTCAAACGTTAGGAATATTCTTGTCTCAGAGGTTGGGCTTGATGCCGTGAATCTTATGCAGTCGATAAACGAACAAGATTTAAGCAAAGACAAAAGGGAGAGCGAAGAAAAGATATTTGATTTATTCCAGATCCCACACGCTTATCGCTCACAGGCAAAATATGATAACTATTCCAATGAGATAAAAGAATGGTATGACTCAGTAATAGTTCCTTTGTCTGCAAATATAGCCAGGTCATTCGAGTCTTTTTACGGATACGACAAACAAAGAAAGAAAGTTAAATTCGATTTTTCACAAATGAGCTTCTATAAAAAGCAGAAGCATGATGATGAAAAGAGCGAAATAGAGAAGAAAAAAATTGAATTGGAGTATCAGTCTATGCAGCTGCTTGAATTGAGAACAATGCTCGCTAATGGTGAGATTTCACAAAGCCAGTTCAATAATATTCAGAATGGAATTTACAAGGATTGGGAAAATGATCAAAAATAATAGATATGAGTATTAAGGTAGATCATAATGCAATGAAGGTAATGAGTAAAGAGGAAAAGTCTACTTACCTGAATAAAATAGCAAAAACAGCCAAAGATAAAAAAGACAAGGCTATTAACGATAAAAATGTAGTGAGAAAATGAAAAGGCAAATCGTTTTAAAAGAGGGAATTATCCGGGATAAAAAAGATCTTCAAGAGTTTATCTTAAAGAGTGGTAGCCGTGAAGCTGTCGAGGCTGAAATACTGAAAGCCAGAAGAACTGAAATGCCTGTTAAGTTTACCAATACCATTGAAAATAAATACAAGGACTTTTCATTACTTCAGATCGAAGAGCGTTTTAAAAAATTCTCTGGTGAAGATTTCGGAATTGAAAAAGCTTTGATTACTCGTAATACCGACGATCTTGAAAATGGAATAATTAAAAGAGGTGTAATCGGTAATACTTACTATTGGTATGACAGCCATCAAGATGTACACGTTGGCAACACTTTTAAAAAGTCTATTTCAGATAAAAACGGAGATTTTTCCAAAACTTTTTTTATCGCAGATCATGAAAAAACATTCAGCGCCATTGCTGGATACTTGGAATCGGTAAAAGAAAAGGATGTATACTGGCGAGACCTGGGAGTTAACAAAGAAGGCAAAACAAGGGTATTATGGGCTGATGCTGTATATCGTCAAAAAGATCATAGCAAGCTTTATGATATGGTTCTTGAAAATAAGGTAGATCAATACAGCGTAGGAATGATTTATCAAAAGTATCAAATAGCCATGAAATCAGATGATCCGGACTTCGCGGATTATAATACGACTTGGGATAAATATATTAATAAACTCGGTAATCAAGATCAGGCTGAAGAAGACGGATTATTCTTCGCTATATCTGAAGCTAAACTGGATCATCTAAGTCCGGTTCTACGAGCTAGTAATATTGTCACTATGACAGTGCCAAACGAAAAAAGTGAGCCGGGGGAACCCACTCCAAAACATAAAACAGAAGAGGAGCCGCCTAACAGCACTCAGCGTATTAACAGATTATTAATTTAAACTCATTTAAAAATGAAAAAGTTTGTTTACAAGAGTGCCGAAGAGGTGGAGAAAATGACACCAGAAGAGCAAACGGCATATCTTAAAGAAAAGACAGCGCACGAGACCGCTATGACCGCTAAAATAGAAAAGCAGGAGGAGGATCTTGAAACATTAAAAACTAAACTTGACGAAGCAGAGGAAAAAGACGCTGCTACCATCAAAGAATTGGTAGACAAGGCTGAGGAAAATCTAAAAGCTTTAGTGCAACAGTCTTTGTCTAATGCTCCAGCTAAAGGAACATTAAAGGGATTCATCGGAAAAGTTGCAGAGGTTTTCAAAGATCATGGATATAAAGGTTTGAATCTTGGTGATGAAGAGGAAAAAGGATACAAAGAAGCTGAATTCAAAGTATTGAAAGGTGGAAGACCAGGGGTTGTAATTAAAGCATTTGATAGTTTAGACACTTTAACCGTAAACGACGTAGATGCTGCTACATATCCAACAAACGGTTCAACGTCTTTAGGCGAAGGATTTAAGTCTCTTTTCGCTTATTTTGTTGGTTACTTTGAAAAGCCAAGGCCTGTATCTATGATTATGGACCATGTGACATTAGAAGACCTAAGAGGCGTGCAGGTTAAAATGTGGAATGATAACGTAGTTGCAGATTTCAAGGTTTTAAAGGAATGTGAATTAAAACCATACGCTAGATACAGCGGGTCGGTACAGACTGAAGACATTAGCCATGTTGCAATTCTTTGGAGAACTACAACCTTCTTAAGAAAATGGTTCCCGGCTATTGCAAACAGAATCCGCCAAAAGATTGCCAGATTACTTGATGAGAATCTTCCAAAAGAAGTTCTAAAGAAAATCACGGAGGTTGCAGTACCTTATACACCAGTACCTAATCTAACGCCTATTGCGAATGCTAATAAGTACGACTGTATTGCTGCATCAATTGCTTCATACAAAAGACTCAATGGCGTGATGCCAAAGCTTATCCGATTCAATGAGGTTACTTGGTTTGATCTTGTAACAAATAAAGATACTACCGGAAACTATAACCACCAGAATGGTAATTCCATTGCAATGGTGACTACAGAGAATGGATCTTCTTATTTGAATTTCGCTGGTTTCAAAATCCAGTATGAACTTGACGAATCACTAACGTATGATACATTCCAGTTAGGTGACTTCTCTGAATTAAGAGTAGGTATTAACGGTGAGTTGGATTATTATGACGCATTAGGCAACACGCCTGAAGCTAACGCAGGTATTGATAGAAATATCTGGACATCCGAGCTTGTAATGTACTTCATAGCTTATCTACCGGAAAACAGAGCGTTAACTATCGTAGAAGATACGTTCACTAACGTAAAAGCATCATTAACCCTTTAATATTAATAAAATGGCAGAAAAAAAATCACCAGAAACAGTTGAAAAATTAGCCGTTCAGGAACTTACTGAAAAAGCAGGACAGGAAGAAAAAACTTTCAATGCCACTAAGAAAATTTCTGTAACAGTGACCGAAAATGTAGGGGATTATGTAACAGGTAAAGCTTACACCATGGGAGAATTCTTATTCGAATCTTTATCTGCCAAATATCCTGGAAAATTTGTAAAAGGTTCGGAAGATGATCCGTACTCAGAAATGAGAAAGAAAGCAACCGAAATTAAAAAATAACGATGGCAAACTTACTCGTAGCATCAGACTTTAATTTGTACAGCAGACAAGTTCCTGATATAGCAGGGCTTTGTCAAAGAGACGATTTTTATCAGTTATTGATAGAGAAAGAATCCGAATGCCTATCTAACGTATTGGGTGAATGCCTGTATGATGATTTAAAAGCAAATATGGAGTTTGATGCAATCGAGGAAAGGTTTAAAGTGAAAGATAATGCAGATGACAGGTGGAAATATCTTGTTTATGGGCATAAATACCAATATAATAATAATTTGCCTAATACTATAGGGTTAAATTTCGGAGGTTGTAATTGTGGATGTAATGGCGGTAATTGTGACAAACATTGGGAAGGTCTTCTGGTGGAAAATATTTACAGAGATTACAAATATCCTAATGGAAGAGGTTTCTATACTTCTTTGATCATTGACTACGTGTATTATTTCTTCCTCATTGAATTGAGAAGCAGCACAACTATAACCGGAGAAACTATTGTGAAGGCAAAGAATACGCTTCCTAGCAGCAGTATTGTAAAGGAGCACATGGCATGGAATAGTTTTGTAACAAAAACAAAGCATTGCTCACAGCAAAGCAAAGTTTCATTGTTCACCTTTTTGCGTGATCATTCAGACTTATTTCCAAATTGGTCCCCAAATAAAGATCTCACCTGTAAAGATATAACGAAAAACTACTGGAGCATATAATGTTAAGCCAATTTTTACCATATAACCTATATACACTTGCTTTGATTAAAGACTTTGATCCATCTGGAGTATTTCCGGGAACAGTTTTAAATTATGGTTACGGAGGTGATGAAAAGGAGTTCAACCAACATATTATCCGCAAAAGGAAAGAGGAAAATGCCTTTAAAACTGGATGGGAGTATGATGAATCAGGAAATAAAGTAGCCAACAAAACCGGAAGAGTATATCCAATACTATGGTTTCATTATCCTAAAGGAATTGATATGAAGTCTAATGGTATTATTAGCGGTGATATTGAGATGTTTTTCGGAGTTGACACAATAAATAATGTGTCAAATATTACAAGAGCAAAAACTACAGAAGTAAAGCTGGCTGAAATTGCTAATAGTTTTGTAGAATACTTAAGGCAGAATTCCGCAGTAAGCCTTAATGAAATTGGTCGCTATTTATATAATCAGAATATATCTGATAATATGCGTGAAAATAACGAATCCGGAACCAATAGTAAATATGTTTATCTGCTTGATGTATTATACTTTCAGATGAAAATTGAATTCAATACAGGGTGTATTGATCAGGAAAAAATTAACGAATTAAAAAATTGTAATTAATATGTCATTTATAGAAAATTCATGTGATGTGACACTTAAAAAAGTGTCGTTAGGTGGTTTGTTTTGTGGCAATAAAAAGGTAGTGAACTTTTTTATTGGTACAATGGATGTTGAGTTTTCAAAATCAACAACTCTACAACAAATATCCGATTATATCAAAGCCGGAAAGCTTATGTTCTTTCCAAATCACGATAGTATCGAAGATGCTGACAAAGATCCGCAATATGCTTCTAATACATTCCAGGAAGACATCTTCGTAGGAGGAGGAATCAAAGGCTGGAATCTTATGTGGAATCAGGGTGTATGTTTTCAGAATGAAATCGCAAAACTATATGATCTTAAAGGATATGGAGTTGGCCTTGTGATGGAAGATGGAACTGTTATCGTAAAGAGGAAGAAAAATGGGGCTTATGGGCTTTATGAAGCTTCATTCCTTGAAAAGCTCTACAAAGTTAGAACCGGAGCTGATATGGCAGGTTCGGGACTGGGGGTTCAATTGAAATATATTGCTACGAACTCTTGGCAGAGAGAATCTGCAAATATTGAATCTACTGAAATAGATTTCAGAGATGTGACGCTTTAGACTTGTTAAATGAAGATTATGAGATCAACTTTAATAAGTATGTTCAGCGATATGGTAAAAGCGGTAAATATATTGAGTTTGAGGTAAAGAAAAGGGAGAGTCAAAACAAGTTCTATGCAAGAAAAGACAAGCCTATAGATTTATTTGCCACTAAAAATATTGATAATAAAGATATTTCTCCTATAGAGCCAACTGAAGGTATATATAAAGAAAGTGATAGGACATTGGAAAGCTTCTGGTTTTATGACGGTTTTTATGATAAAGACGATCTGCTTTATTATGAAAATAATTATGGTCCGTTATTTTTTCCTACAAACCCATATTTCCCCAGAATGCGCAGAAGTGATGACAGTCAGTTAGGCGCATATTATGAGCATTTTGGAAGTAAAGTAAAATCGATTATACCTTATAAAAATAACGATATGGTATTAGATGAAGAATGGGGAACTATGCTGTATGCTGATGGTGATTATAATGATATTACTATAACCATATCAAATCTTATATTCAGATCGAGAAGAATAGAGGATAACAGTGCAAAGCCTTTTACCATGTATCTTATTAAGGGAATAGGTAATAATAGGAATAATTATCAAATGCTATCAGAAGAGGTTATAATGTCTAGTGAAGTTAATAATGAAAATGGATTTAATTGGGCTGAATTGGATATTTCAAAACATCCGAATGCCACAGGAAATGCAGAAAATAGCGAACTAATACTAACTAAAGCTAATTTTCCAAATATTTTGACTACATTAAATAGAGATGAGCACATTCGTATCATGATAAAAAATGATAGTGATTATATTTTTGATCAGGAATGTACTTTTTTCATTAAAAATACTTCATTTTCCATTAAAGCAAGTATCAATGCCGCACCTCCATCACGTAGGGTTGAATGGGTAAATTTAAAAGACGCTATAGATAAGGTAAGTGAAAATATTACCGACAATGGAATCAGGATAGAAAGTAATGTTTTGTCAACTGGTATTTTCAATCATCAATATATCACTACCGGCCAGTTTTTAAGAGGTAAGGTATTCAATCATTTTTTAGGGCAAAAGAAATTAGAGGTAAGTTTTGAGACATTGTTTGAAAAAGGCGCTTCAAAATTATTAGGTCTTGGATATGATGTGTACAATGGTAAAATTGTTGTTGAAGACTTACAATATTGGTTTAAAGATGTAGAAAGTTACGACTTTACGGATAAGGATTTTATAGAGGAAGAGACATTTTTTTCTAATGATAATGACCTTTGCTACAATAGCATAAAAACAGGAAGTAAGAAGTACTCAACACAAAGGCAAGATGATATAAAAAATTTCAATACTTATACGGAGGTTCAGACGCCTATTGTATCAAAGGGAAAAACTTTAGATCTTCAGAGTGAACTAATTATTGATGAAAAAAAGATCCAAGAACTAATATTGGATAATTCATCATCAACAAATAATAACGATGATGACACTATATTGATAGATTGCATTGAAAAAGAAGGATTTACTGATCGTGGAACATTTAAAAAGCTAAAGCATTTTAATAGTGGTGGTTTCTTATGGATTCAGCAATATGAGCAGGGATGGGATACAATACCAATTGTACCGAATCAAAACTTATCTATTATAAACAGTAGCCTAAACCAGGGCACTTATAAAATTTTAGAAATTACCCCTACTAAAATAAAACTTAATAAAACCAATAATATTGAGACAGGTGAAGGTTTTGCAGAAATTGAATACAGATTTACTTCTTCAGTAATAAAAAGTCGTGTAGGATTGGCTGATGAGGGATTTATAACAGCTATAAATGTTTTAAATCCAAATACTAGCTCAAATTTACTTCATAATCCAAAATATCAACTTGCAAGATGGTATCCTTTCTTTTCCGGAATGCTTGAAAAGAAAAAAGATACCGAGCTTTTGAAGACATTGAAGTATAAAAATAATGGAAAGGTGAAAATTGAAACAAAACCTGAATTGTACGGATTTGGCATTCGTGGAGAAATAACCCTTGAGGATAATGTAACTTTAGGAGCAATGAGATCTCAAAGAAATTCTTTCTTTACCAATGGCATGCAGACAGTTAGATTAAGCGGAGTAACATTCTATGAGTATATGAGTTTCATGAATAATTGGAGGTATGGGAAATTAGAGTCAGGTTCTTTCAATCGTGAAACATCCAGGGGCTATGTCTCTGTAAAACTTCATGATGAAATTATAAAGATTTATCCATTCGGAAACGGCAGTATAAAGTACTATAACAAGGATAATGAATTAGAAATTGCCGGAAAGATAAAAAGTAATATTCAGAGCCAAGTACCTTATATTAGGTTAAGATGGAATGATCTTTACGGGGGTACTGATGATAAATTCTGTTTACAAAATCAATGTACATATAATATTTTTGTGCAGGTTTCAGATTTGAAAAGTAATGTTGTAAGTGTAGAAATTTATAAAAAAATTAATGACGGTGATTGGTTATTGTTTACAAGCAATACTATCAATAATACTTTCAGCGATTCAGTAACCAATAAGATTCATAGTTATAAAGCTGTTTTAACCGACTCGGAAGGTAATACTTTAGAATCTAATATACTTAAGTATACTGGTGATAGCAACGGTTCCAGTATAAATGTTTTGAACCCAGGTGCTACCACACAGACTATATACAAGAGAGATAGTGGTAGTCATGGAATAGGTCAGACGAAAATAAAAGACCTTCAAATAACAACATATGATGGATCTTTCATTACAAAAATAGAGGTAAGGGGAAAATTCCATGCTATTGGTGAAAATATATGGTCAGATATAACCGAGACTTTAGACATTACTCCGAGCTCTTCAGTAACAATTAACCATCAATGGGTTTACGCATTCATGGACCCTTCTAAATATATTGGTTCTAGGGATTGGAATGGAGCAGATAGTTTATTCTGCCAGGTAAAAATATATTCTTCATCTGGTGAAGTTATAGAAATTAATCCTCCGATATATATTCCTTGGTATGCAACATATCCCGAATCTATTACATTATAAAATAAAAACGGACTGCTAATTAAAACTAGACAGTCCGGAAAGTATTTGAAGAAAGCAATTTATAATATATGCATGAGGGGAAAAATTTGTTTAACTAATAGTAAATGGCATACATTATAAATTATACAAAAAATACTTTAATGGTAAATGTGAAAAAAAAACAAAATACTACTTCTGACTGCTTTTGTCAATCACAAATTAAAGAATAAAAATATATACCATGCCATATGTTTTATTAATTTGTATAAAGACTAAATTAATAGTATTAATGCCTATTTGCTCGTTTTTTTTGAGTAGTATATTACTACATTTCTGATTACTAATAATATAAAAAATAAGCTTTAGTTTTATTTGTTTTCAGGATAAACAGTTAAACATTTGTAAAATATTTTTGTTTCATGCAAATGTTTCCTTATTTATCACCTGTAAGGTTTTACCCAAATGAAAGCTACCTTACTGATATGAATAATCCCGAAAATACTGTTTTTTGGGGTAAAAGAGCAGATATTCATTTCTTAAATGCTTACCAATTGGAGATAAACGCTATTCATCGCTTCCCTATTCCTAGTAATTGGGGTAATGCAATCTCAACAATAGGACTAAAGCTTTATTTAAGGTCTGGAAACAACGACTATCCATTGTCAGCTATTTTTGATTTATATAATGAAAAAATAAGCTGTATTACTTTTAAATGTGATGAGTTTTTATGCGGTAGACTAGTGATTAAGGATACAGGCAACGAAATACTTGTAAGTAATGAGGTTAAATTTGTTGATAGCAGCGATGGCTTAGGAAGAAAATATATTACTCTGTCGTCCAGGCATTCATATAGTATTAACCGATTCCCTTTTGATGATGAAAATTGTTGGTTTCATACTACTATTCCGGCTTATTGTTTAGGAGAAACATCTGTTGAATTAGAATTAGAACATAATCGTATAGGTGGCGTTTCTTCAAAAAAAGTAAAAGAATCTTATTCTGATTTTGTGACAACTTATGAAATAGCATCTGATTGCGACAATAATATATTGAATTTTATAGAGAATGCTGGAAGGAATAATCTATTTTTTATAGATGGAATACAAAAATCATTAAGTGAGAAAATTGAAAGGACTGATAAAAATGCAACCGGAGTATTGAAGGTTGTAAATGTTCTAGATAATGACGGAAATAATATCACATTAGATTCGACGAATATTTTTGACAACACAAAACCATTCGTAAAAAAAATATATTACAATATAGATTCTGTTGTCAATCCTAGTTTTGTACCTATTGACGAAAATAACCAAATTATTGACTTTAATACTTTAACATCTATAGGTATTCGATTCAGATTTGAATTCAATCATGCTGTTAAGGTTAAAGATGGGGTTGTAAATATTGGTCAATTATTTAGGAATGGAATTTTAGAAAGTAGCTTGACTAGTTCTGTATTATTCCCATCATCAATTATTAATACCAGTTTTATTCCAACCAATAGCTTTGTGCCAGGTGATGTTTTAACAATTAAAATTTTCGCTGATGTTTTTGAAAACTCATTGCAAATATCAAATGATATTACAGATCCGAATTTGCCTAATGTTCTGGAATTAGCAGACATTGAAATCGAAAGTGATCTTACATGGCCCGATGGAACAAAAATATTGAGAAGTGTTACTGCAAGTAGTAATCTTGCTATCTATAAAATAACAAGTGGATCGTCTGTTTTTAATACTGCAAAATCTCAATATAGTACAGATGGAATAAATTGGATTGACGGAAATACTAATCCGACTCCGAATACTATATTTTTTACCCAAATAAATACACCCGGTTGGTATTATTTAAGAGTAGAAATAACGGATATTTATAATAATAAAACATATACTAATGTATTAAGGCAATACGTCTATTCTTTTAATACGCCTGAGTGTAAGTTTCATTACATAAATGTATTTACTTTCCAGCCAACAGATTTGCTTGAGATAGAGTATTTCGGATGCAAAGAGCCCATACAAGGATCACCTCAATATGGTGTTTATAAGGCTTTTTCGGAGCTTGTAGGGGATATTCAAAATCCAACGGTTGATTTTTGCGCATTTATAGGAACTCCAATAGTAAGACTAAATGGAAATGTTATTGATGGATATATAAATGCGTTAGATACCTGTAATTACATTGAATATAATCCAGTGCAAGCAATCCCAGCCGGATATTCCAGCCCAATAGACCCCAATGTTATAGGTAGTAGTATTTGTTATACCGGAAATCAATGGACTAAAGAGGTAAAGTTATCCGGACATCCTTCATCAAATCCATTTATATTTTTAATGGACGGTGTTACTCCTGCAACGCCAGGTTATTTGTCGTCTTTCGATAGCGGAGGTGCTTCTGGGTTTAATAGTAATGGAATTAGATGGATAAGATTTGCAGGATTACCAGGCGGTAATGTTATTTATGATGTAAACCCAGTAACTGGACAGATAACTGGAGTATCACAAACGTATAATTGTATTTAATAATAAAATATGGCATTTGAAATAGGAAAAACAAGTAGCGGTGCTAAATATGTGATTGGGAATAATGGAAATACTGTTTACCTATCACAAGCAGGGATAAAAATAAAAAATGAACTAATAGCAGGGGCTAATAAATATGTCGTTTATGTTCTTAATGTAACTGATGTAATATACTCAGGACCGTTAGATTCTTTGTTATACAATGGAGGTTCTATAAGTAGTGATCCGAAGGTTGCAATTGATTTTTTAGTTTCTGAGGGATGGGTAAATTTTAAGCCAGGATCAAGTGGAGGAGGCGGCACATTTGATCCTTCTGCATATGACTTGGCCGCATTTAAAAACCAGAGCCCTGATCCTTTTGCGCAGGAATCTGATTTGTTGAACAAAGCAGATTTAGTTGGTGGAAAAGTTCCGGCTTCACAGCTTCCGAGTTATGTTGATGATGTAATTGAGGGAGTTAATTTAGCAGCTTTTCCTGTTCCTGGTGAATCTGGAAAAATATATTTGGCTTTAGATACTAATAAAATTTATAGATGGTCTGGAAGCGCTTATATAGATATGACTCCTGGTGAAGCTGACACCCTGCAAACAGTAACAACAAGAAATCCTGTAACAACCAATACTATTACGGTAGCAGGTATTAAAGCTACGGCATTACAAGGTGACTCAACTTATACGAAGCAGATTATAGCAAAGCCAGATGGTACTTTTGGGTGGGAAGATAAAACAAGTTTAACTACAGCGGGAGGAGTAATACCATCTATAAAAATAATAGATTATACTCAAGATGCCACAAACTATATCTTGAGAGTATCATATACTTATGGTCAAGCAGCCCCTTCTCTTCCATTATTTGAGGTCAGAATACATTCTGCTCAACTGCTAGCTCAAAACATTACAACTCAAACGGACGGATTAAATCAAACAACTTCAACTTTATCTAACGTTATTAAAAATGGTTTTGTAACTAGCATTCTTATTCCAAAGGCGTCAAACGCATCTCCTATATGGAACAATGATATTGCAGGAGTCATGGTTACATTATTAGGAGTAGATAATGGAGATGGAGGAGCAAGTTCAACCAAGATTGTTAGAAGAGTAGTTTCAGATATGGATTTCATAGGTAATATGAGACCTAAACAAACATTACTAACTTCAGGAACGAATATAAAAACTATAAACGGTACTTCTTTACTTGGAAGCGGTGATATATTGACTAATCCTATATCAACGATTTTACTAACGAATTCAGGTGCTTCTTTAGGTGCTTTAAATACTAATACTACTGTAGATATTAATCTTAATACTAGTTCTACTTGGGTAGTGAATACATTAGCTTCTAAAACAGGTGCTACGGTATCAGAATTAATATCTGCTGCAGGAAATATTTTAGATACATCAGACAAAAATTTAAATATTTTTAGAATAGTACTTGAAGTTTCATACGCTGGGGGCGGTGCTGACGGTACTTTAGAGGCTTCAATTGTTAATCCTAGCGGAGTGGTTATTGATCAGGATATTAAGGGAATTAACATAGATGGAGTTGCCGCAACCAATCAAAGATTATCATTTAGGTTTTTTGCTGTGAAAACATCTGATAATACTGCTGGATATACGCTAAGACTTAGAAGTGGTGCAAAATCGCTTACTGCTTATAGAATAGTAAACATTCTTAGAAATAATAATAATTAAAATTTTAACAAAATGAGAAATCTATTTTTAGGATTGATGCTATCCTTAATTAGCATTGCTGGTAATTCACAAAATCAACAAGCTTATGTAGCGCCTGGTGATTTGAGGACATTTCTTGATTACAATATTGGTGCAGATACATCTTTGCCAGCTTCAACCCCTTCGCTTGGAATTAAAGGTGATAAGTTTCAATGGGGAGCTTCCAACAAAGTAGATACTTCAACTGATTGGAATGTTTCAGCACCTGATAATGCCTTGAGTGATGCTACAAAAACAGCTAATGATCCGTGCCCTTCTGGATATAGGATCCCAACGGGTGCAGAATGGAAAGGTATAATTGCCAACAACTCTGTTCAATGGGTTGGAAACTTCTATGAGGACGGATACGATGTATATAATAGACATACAAGCGGTATTCTGATTAATAACTCTCTTTTCTTACCTGCAGCAGGAACTCAAAATGTGGGAGGAACAATGACTTCAAATAATGCTTCCGGAATGTATTGGAGTACTACATCTTTGGGCTATTTGAATTATGTATCTGCCTTGGTTTTCTACTGGTCAGGCGGGATACCTGGTTCTACAAAATCATTACAGGTAAATTCAATGTATAAGCCAAGAGGTGGTAATGTAAGATGTATTAAAGATGATTCAGTAAATAGACTGTATCTAAATCCTACCGAAACAGAGAGAGTTTCTAAAGGTTACATTTTATATCCAAATCCGGCAAAAAGTAGTTTTTCTTTAAAGCTAAAAAATAGTAGTAAGGTTGAAATATATGATATGCTAGGTAATACAATTCTGAGCAAGAGTTTAAACGAATCGGAGCCAGTTAATATTGAATCTATGAATAAAGGGGTTTACTATGTGAAGATTACTAACGAAGGTAATGTATACAAAGAAACTCTGCTAAAAAATGATAATTAAAAATGAAAAAGTTTATCGCAAAAAATTGGGCGTTAATCGGATGGGTACTATCTATTGCATTAGACCAGCAGTTTAAAATAGTAGAGAATTTAGTTCACAATGAAGATGCCGTAAAATTAATTTACGGAATAGGATCTGTCATTCTTGCTAAATTCTGGAATACAAATAATAATAGGTCCGTAACGTCAAGATTAGCGGAAGACGATGGAGCTGTAACACCCGGAAAAGGATTCTAAAATGATAAGATCTAGCGAAATACCATTAATACTATTGATGATCTTTACTTTGATATATTCAACAATAGGAGATCCAAATAATCAAATTTGGAGTGGATTATATTTTATAGCGAATTACTTAACGTTGCTATTACTTTTCTGGCAAAACAAGAGTAGTGTTGTGCGTAAAATAGGTATTTCGCTATCTATAAGTATTTTAATATACGTTGTATTAAAATTCTTTTTTGATTTTGAATATAGTAGAATGTACACCATAATACCTTTTTCAGTATGTATCGTAGGTATTATTTTAATTGAAAAAAGACAATGGCAGAAATCAAAGAAAAAGCAATGAACATGCTAACATATCTATTTACTGGTGCCGGTATTATAACAACTGAATCCGTTGAAAAATCTATCCTTTTTATCGGAGGGTGCATTTTACTTTTTCTTCAGATAAGGCTTCACTTGTTAAAGATCAAAAAAGAAGAAAAGGATATAAAAGAAAAAAATGATGATTAATAATGAAAACAACATCACAATATATTAAAAGATTCGGGTTCCCAAATGAGACAGGATCCGGCTATCTTGTAACCATTGATTTGCCATATCCAATGCGCATTGCTTGGGATGTCGAAAAATCAGTTAAAAAAATATCTTGCCATAAAGATATTGCTGAGCCATTAAAGGCGATTTTTAATGATCTTTTGGGATTTTACGGATATGAAAGATTAAAGGAGCTTGGAATCGATTTGTACGGTGGATGTTTTAATTTCCGCCAAAAGAGAGGAGGGGTATGTTATTCCGTGCACGCCTGGGGACTTGCTATTGACCTTGACCCAGCCAGGAACAAATTAAAAGAAACAGCCATAACGGCTAGATTTGCACGTCCGGAATATAAGCCTATGATTGATATATTCTATAAGCATGGTTTTGTAAGCCTTGGACGTGAAAAGAATTATGACTGGATGCACTTTGCTTGGGAAAAATTCTAAATAAAAATTGCCTCTAAGTGAGGCTTTAATTATCTTTTTTTTCCGATGTCTGCTTGTCTTCTATTTTGTTGGGGAATAAATTTTTTATTACTGTGAGGTAGAAAATTAGAATGGACGCTGTAAGTGTTCCACATACAAACATAAACTCAGCTTCTGTGATTTTAAATTGTAAGTGTATGGTCTTAAAAATAAGAGGTATCTTAAAATCTTTGAAGCCGTGTAAGAGTATAAAAAAAGCAATAAATACAGCCCATATGCTAGAGAACCAAAAGGCTTTTTTAGCATTTTCTTTTCTCAGTTTTCGTTCGTTTTTTTTATCCTTGAATTTTGAATGACTTTCTTTTAGTTGAGTTTTTTTCTTGAGTTTAAACTCTAAAACTTTTAATCTTAGTTCCTCGTGCTTAATAAAGTTACTAGAATCAGTGGAAGTATCTGTATCGACAATCAGTTCTCCAGAAGCTTCACTTATTTCCTCTTCTCCAGGTGCTTCATCTTCCGGATTAAATTCATTAAAAAATTCGGTTACTTCTTCTGAAGTTGGGTTTTCATGGTTGTTTGGCGTTGTATTATCTTCGCTCATCAATTAGTTTTTTGTAATGCTCTTTAATTATTTCGTTAGTAATAACTTTATGATACACTTTCGGGTCATAAGCTTCTTTCCACGGAGTATTATCCATATGTGTTTTAGTAGAAAGTTGTAGTCCAGTAAATCCTTTATAGGCGTTCCAGATAGTTTTTAAGAAAGTCCTGTCTTGGTTAGATAGTTTGTTTTCTGAATATAAATCAACAATTTCAATATCTACATTACCGTGGCCAAAACGCTTAGTGACATGGTATAACTCGGGTATTACAGGGCCATATTTCCAAGCCTGTACACTATTTTTTATCAAAGGCTTATCGTAAAAGCCAAGATACCAACCGTGCGCAATATAAGTAAGCTTAAGAAGCTTCATTGGCTCTAGGACCTCTCCGTCTTCTTTAGCTAACTTTAGAAATTGTTTTGCAACATCAAAGCAGTTATACATAGCATTTATTTTTTTTAAATATACAATTATTTACTCAAAAAGCAAAAAGTTTGCAAAAGTAGTGAATTAGTTCAAAAAAACAATATTTTAACTTTTATTACTTTTCAACAAATATCAAGCTAGGCAGCGACAAAACTTGACGTATTAAAACACTATAATCTATTATAATTAAAAACAAACAAATTTTAATAGTAAATGGTAAAATATTCTCACTAATTTGTGAAAAGTTTGCACAAGCAGCTAATTTAACATCAAACGGACTATATAACAATATTAATGTATAGTCCGTTTTTATTTTTAAATTCATTTTTTATCCTCGGAGAAATCCGGGGATTTTTTGTGGATAACTTTTTTAATGCGTCAAGTTCTGTCGCTTTACTTATTTTGCTTTGCCGGAAAGTTGTAAATTTAATTATGCAAATATCCGGAACAGTTTTAAAGATTTTTTTAGAAACAGAAAAGGATGGTTTAACAGAGAGAATCATTCGCATAAACTCTTTTGAAAAATCGCAGGTTCTAGATGTGTATTGTTACAACAAGCTTGCATTCAGAGCAGGATTCCTGAACGTAGGCGAACAGGTGACTTTTGAAATAGTTTTAAGGGGTATTTCAGTCGGAAAAAAGCAGGAAACACAGATAGTATTAAAAAAACCTATAAAACCGGATTTAATCCTTACAAAAGACCATCCTTTAGTAGGCATTGAGTGGATAAGGAAAGATTCCAGAACACCAAAGTAATAAAAATTAAAAATTGAAATTTCAAATAAATTTCAGATTATTTTATGTTTGTGTTTGTAAAAGTTTAATAATCAGTATTTTATATAATTATTTAATTTGCCATATGGGATGGCGCTGTTTTCAATCTTACTCCAACGATTTTCGTAAAAGGGCTTGGCGTGGCTATTCTTTCAAGTGCATTGCCCTTTTCATTGGAAATAATGGCTTTGAAAAGACTTCCGGCAAAAACGTTCAGTATTCTGATGAGTCTGGAACCTGCATTTGCAGCACTTTCCGGATTGGTTTTTCTTGCTGAGGAATTATCTTTTTTACAATGGATTTCTATTGCCTGTGTGATTGCGGCCAGTATTGGAACTACTGTTTTCAATAAAAAATCTCTTTCTCATGATTAGAGAAGCGAATCATTAAGTAAATGAAGGTTTTAAGAAGGTTAAGGTTCAAGTCAATTTGAATGAAGTTTCTGACCAATTAATTTATTTATCACAAATACTATTGTAAAAACAGTTTTATTATGTTCTGATTCAACGTTGATTTTTGCGTGATGGAGCAGAATGATTTTTTCGGTGAGAAATAATCCTATCCCGTGACCTTTTTCCTGTTTTGAAGTTTCGCTTCTGTAAAATGGCTCGAAGATATGCTTTAGATCCTCTTCACTGATAACATTTCCTGTATTCGTAAAATGTATTAAAAGAATTTTTGAATTAGCTTTTATATCTATCAAACAGGTATGTTCCGGTGAATATTTGCAGGCATTATCAATAAGATTATTAAAAGCAACCTGAAGAAGGTATTCATTGCCTTGAATAATAAGCTGATGTTCTTCTACTGAATCTTCTATGTTTAGCGAAACTTTATATCCTGGGTTTTCTTTTGTGATTTTAGTATAAGATTCCAGAAGAACTTCATCCAGACGCACTTCCGAAAAACTGATCTCATTGGGATCATAGCTCGCTTTGGCAAGATCCATCAAACTATTGGAAAGGGTTACCATATTTCGGGCATCTTCCAGTGCATATTGGATGGTTTCCTTGTATTCTTCTTTGGTTTTATCTTTTGCAGAAGCCAGTTCCAGCTCAGTAATAATGGCGGCCAGAGGAGTTCTTAATTCGTGGGAGATATTGGAAACAAAATGTTTTTGCGAATCAAAAGAATTTTCGAGTCTTTCCAGCATTCCATTGAAATTTTGGGCAAGCTCATTTAGTTCATCTTTTTCCTTTGTTGTTTTTAGGCGCAACTGAAGTTTTCCTGCTGTAATTTTTTTAATCTGAGTAACCATTTCACTGACTGGGCTCAATGCTTTCTTGGAAAGAAATATTCCGGCCAGATAAATCAAAATCAGAATAATGAAAAATGAAATAATACTGATGGTAAGAAGGTGAGTCAGATAATCATATCCGTATTGGTCATATGCCGCAGCCGTTACCGCGTAAGTTTTTCCTTCGAAATGATATACCATCCCGATTACCTGAAGATCATTGAGAAAGAAATCAATTCTCTTCTTCTGAAAAATCTCAGAAAGCATTTCCGGAGTTTCCTTTACATAATCTACTTTGGCATCATCGTGGTACACCAGCTTCTTATCTACATCATAAATCGCAACCTGAACTTCATTAAGAGTTCTGGTATTGTTTTTATAAAGTTTATGCATTTCCTGTTCGGGAAGTGAACTTCGGAAAAATAAATCAGCTTTGGCAATCGCTTCATTCTGAAGTTCGCTGTAAAAAGATTTCTCTCTGGCTTCCTTGGATGAATAATAGATCGAAACACTGTAAATGCCCAGCAGCATTGCAGTGATTAGAGTAAAAAGCAGCGTAAGTCTGGTTCTTATTTTCATCCGGATTTTTAGTTAATCGTAATAATTACTGTACAGTGCCTGATTCGTAGTCTTTTTTCAGAATAAATCCCATGCCGGCTTTGGTATGAATCAGTTTGGTTTCAAAATCTTTATCTATTTTCTTTCGGAGATAATTAATATAAACATCAATAAAATTGGTACCGGTATCAAAATGAGTTTCCCATACTTTCTCTGCAATTTCACTTCTGGAAAGAACCCTTTCAGCGTTTTCCAGCATGAATTTTAAAAGATTAAACTCTTTAGGCGTCAATTTTATCGGAGTATGATCGCGATTCACGGTTTTCTGTTCCAGATTCATTTCTATTCCTTCATATTTAAGAACTGAAATTTTTTGATGGATCTGTTGTGAAAAACGTTTCAGAAGCACTTTTATTCTGGCTACCAGTTCCCGCATTTCAAAAGGTTTGGTGAGATAATCATCCGCTCCGGCATCAAATCCTTCAAGTTTATCATCTGTAGTTCCCAATGCAGTAAGCATAATGACCGGAAGATCAGGTTTTAAGGTTTTGATTTCATGACAGAATTCCAGGCCGTCTTTTTTGGGTAATATAACATCCGTCACAACCAGATCAAAATGATTTTGTAGCGCCAGCTTCAGTCCTGTGATTCCGTCATATGCTACAGTGACTTCAAATTCAGCTTCCTGAAATCCTTTTGTAATCAGTTTAGAAAGTCTGTCATCGTCTTCAACTAATAAAATATGTGGCATAAGAGTTTGGGAAATGTTTGGGTTGGTGTGAAGAATAGATCAATATTCCCACAAATGTAATGAATTCTATTTTGTAATTTTGGCACCGAAAATAGAAAGGAATGTCTGAATATAAAATATTTTTTAGCAAAAAAATCAAAGAAATTATTGGTTTTGGGATTTTGTTATGTTTAATGATTTTGCTGGTTCAGTGTCATCATAATTCGGGTAAAATACAACTCAAAAATGGAGATCTCCTTTTTGTTACAGCCAAAGAATCCGGCCTTTCCGGAGCGATTAATAATGTAACTCAAAAACAAAAGGCAGCTTCTTTTGATCATATAGGAATTCTGGAAAAAGAGGGTAGGAAGATGTTTGTTCTGCACGCTGCTCCAAAAGGTGGTTCCCAGAAACAGGATTTGAAAGATTTTATTAAAGGCCAGAAGGAAGAAGGGCAGGAAGTGGTCATTTACCGTTTAAAGCCGGAATATCAGAAAGCAATTCCTGATGCTCTTACAAAGGCCAATTCGATGTTGGGAAAACCCTACAATTTCAACTATATTCTGGATGAAAGTTCTTATTACTGTTCAGATTTTGTGGAAAGAGCTTTTCGGGCAGAAAATATTTTCAAATTGGAACCCATGACATTTATTGATCCGAAAACAGGAAAAACAAACACTTTCTGGGAAGAATTTTACAACAAGAAAAACCTGAAAGTCCCTGAAGGTGAGCCAGGTTGCAATCCTAATGGACTTGCCGGTTCTGACAAACTGGAAAGAGTAGGAAATTTCTAAAATATTGAAAGAAGCTGAACAGGCTTCTTTTTTTATGTTAAATTTTTGAAAATATTAGTCTACTAATTTGGTGGACTAATATTTTTTTATATTTTTGTCACAGATTTACATGCAGAGCGCAAGATGATCTGACAATGTTTAACCAAAAAATGTTTAGCGATGATTACACCTAATCCCGGCCTGCAGGTTTTACAAAATAAAATAAACCTGCCTAAGAAAGAATTGTTATTGGAAATAGAGTTGAATGGCAAAATGAAATTTGAGCATTTAATGAATACCATCTACAATCAATTGGGCATCTGTCATAGAGTGTTGTCAGCTAATGTGGAGTATGTGAACGGATACAGTTTCGGTTCAGTACAGTTATATATTAATGTCAATTCAGAAGATTTTCAACAGCTTGAAGTCTATCTGAATAAAAATAAACTTATCAATACGACGGTAGAATATACCTGCAGAACATATTTTTAAGTGAGATTCATATAGTTTTAATTACTCAAAGTGTCCGGTTCCTTGTACCGGGCACTTTTTATTTTATACTAAAAGCAGATAATCGATTGGTACAAAATTCCCCTCCTCTGGAGGGGTGTCGAAAATTCAAAGAATTTTTGACGGGGTGGTTAAACAAAAAAGCGTTCAGAGTCTTCTGAACGCTTTTCTATCATTAAATAAAATATTTTTAGATTCTTTCGATGTCAGCACCAATTGCCTTCAGTCTTCCATCAATATTTTCATATCCTCTGTCAATCTGTTCGATATTGTGGATAATAGATTTTCCTTCTGCAGAAAGTGCTGCAATAAGAAGGGCATTTCCGGCTCTGATATCAGGGGAAACCATTGTTGTTCCTCTTAACGGAGCTTCCTGATTCAATCCGATTACTGTAGCTCTGTGCGGATCACATAAAATGATCTGAGCACCCATATCGATTAATTTATCTACAAAGAATAATCTGGATTCAAACATTTTCTGGTGAACAAGAATACTTCCTTTTGCCTGAGTAGCCACCACTAAAATGATCGATAATAAATCCGGTGTAAATCCTGGCCAAGGTGCATCAGAAATAGTAAGGATTGAACCATCAATAAATTTCTGAATTTTATAATGTTCCTGAGCAGGAATGTAGATATCATCACCACTTTGCTCAAGCTGAATTCCTAATTTTCTGAATGTATTCGGGATGACACCAAGCTGGTTCCAGTTTACATTTTTGATCGTGATTTCAGATTTTGTCATGGCTGCAAGACCAATCCAGGATCCGATTTCTACCATGTCCGGAAGCATTGTGTGCTCCGTTCCTCTAAGGTAATCAACTCCTTCAATCGTAAGAAGGTTAGATCCGATTCCTGAGATATTGGCTCCCATTCTATTCAGCATTTTGCATAATTGCTGAAGATAAGGTTCGCACGCTGCGTTGTAGATTCTTGTTTTTCCTTTTGCTAAAGCTGCTGCCATTACGATGTTAGCAGTTCCGGTTACAGAAGCTTCTTCCAGAAGAATGAATTTTCCTCTCAGTTCTTTAGCTTTTAAAGAATAGAAATATTCTTCTTCGTCATAATTGAATTCAGCACCTAATTCTACAAGTCCCTGAAAGTGGGTATCTAATCTTCTTCTTCCGATTTTGTCACCACCCGGAGTTGGCATATAAGCTTCTCCGTAACGGGCAAGCATCGGTCCCATCAGCATAATGGATCCACGCAGTTTTGCTCCGTCTTTTTTGAACTCGTTAGATTTAATATAATCAAAATTAACCTGATCTGCCTTGAAAGTATAATCTCCCTGTCCGTTTTTAGTAATTTTTACTCCAAAATCTCCAAGAATTTCAATCAGTCTGTTAACATCATGAATATCCGGAATGTTTTTTATTCTTACTTCTTCGTCCGTCAGAAGAACAGCACATAAAATTTGTAGAGCTTCGTTTTTGGCTCCTTGTGGAGTGATTTCACCATGCAGTCTCTTTCCTCCTCTTATTTGAAATGTTCCACTCATTATTTCCTGTTTTTATGATTGTTATTGTGCCTTCTCTTATTAGGCTGGTTATTTTTATTATTGTTGTTATTCCTGTTGTTGTTATTGTTGTTATTTCGGTTGTTGTTATTGCTGGTGTAATAGATTTTACTTTTCTCAAGAGAATCTATTCCTGTAAGATCCAACCTGTTTTCAGACAGTTCTTTCAGGTGGCGGAAAATTACATCATCCGTCACATGTTCTTTATTATAGACATTATAAGATTTCTTCATATTGTTGGCAATCACTTCGATAAGGGCTTCTTTTTCATCACCCTGTTCCAGTTCGATTGCTTTTTCTATCAATTGAAGAATACTTTTTCCGTAAAACTTAAAGTCACCCTGAAGTTTTGGATATTCCATTCTTTTAGGTTTTTCTGCTAATTGTTCCATAGTGGGGAACGGATAAGGAGAATCTACATCCAGATCATGATTAGCAAGAATATAAAGATGGTCCCAAAGTTTATGTTTATAATTTTCTTCGTCGCGAAGTTGTGGGTTTCTCTGACCCATAAAATCGATGATTGCCATAGCCATTTCGTTCCTTTCCTCTTTGGTAGGAAGTTCTTTGCAGCGCTCAACCAACTGTTGTATTATTCTGCCATATTCCGGCATATGAAGCTGAGTTTTTTGGGTATTGTATTCCATAGTATGCAAATATATGCATTAAAAGAAAAATGACTTCGAGAATCTTAAAAATTTATGATTTTTTAATGAAAAATCTAAATGCTTTTCTACTTTATTTATTGTGAAAAATTAAAATATTTCCCTGTCGTTTGAATTTGTTTTCAATAAAATTGTATATTGTTTAATAGAATGATAATTAATTATTACGATGAAAAAAACTAACTTTTTCCTTTCACTACTGGCTTTAGCATTAGTAAGCTCATGCCGTACAAGTGATGAATTGATGACAGAACCCTCCAAACAGGAAGAGGTTCACAACAAAACCGTGAATGTAACCCATCATGACGGCCGCCCTTTCAGTACCGGAAACGGATCCGGATCTCTGCAGGGTAAATTTGTATCCGGCCCGGGCGGAGGAGTGCTTATGCAAGGTTTCTATTGGGATGTTCCGGACGGAGGCAACTGGTGGAATACCGTTAAGGATAAGCTGACAGCCTGGTCTGATGCAGGAATTGGTGCTGTATGGTTACCACCGGCATCAAAAGCACAGAACGGAGCTTATTCTATGGGGTATGATCCTACAGATTATTATGATTTTGGAAATTTTAACCAGAATGGAAGCGTAGAGACCCGCTTCGGATCCAGAACCGAACTGGAAGCATTAATTACCAAAGCACATGCCGAAAATATGCAGGTATACGCTGATATTGTAATTAATCACAATAGTGGCGGACAATCTGAAGCCAATCCTTACACAGGTACCAATACCTGGACTAATTTTTCAGGAGTAGCATCAGGGAAATTTCCAAGAAGTTATAATGATTTTTATAAAAATTCCTACGGAAATAATGATGAAGGGGCCTTTGGCGGGTTTCCCGATTTGTGCCATGCCAACCCTTATGTACAGGACTGGCTGTGGGGAAGAGACGATTCTGTGGCAAAATATTATAAAAACGTCATGAAATTTGACGGCTGGAGATTCGACTATGTGAAAGGTTTCGGCCCATGGGTTGTTAATGCATGGAATTCTAATGTAGGAGGATTTTCTGTAGGAGAACTATGGGATTCTAACGTAAATACTCTGGAGTGGTGGGCAAACAATGCCAACAGTTCCGTATTTGATTTTGCCGCTTATTATAAAATGGATGAAGCTTTTGATAATGGAAACTTAAATGCTCTGAATGATGATATGATGTGGAAAAGAAATCCGTACAAAGCAGTAACCTTTGTGGCCAATCATGACACAGATGTGATTTACAACAAGATGCCTGCATATGCCTATATCTTAACCCATGAAGGTTATCCTACCATTTTCTACAGAGATTATGAAGAATGGTTAAATAAAGAGAAACTGAATAATCTGATATGGATTCATAATAATAAAGCTACCGGAACAACTTCCATTCTATATACCGATAATGACGAATACATCGCAAGACGTAACGGATATAATGGAAATCCCGGACTTGTTGTTTACATTAACACTTCCTCCAGTTGGCAGGAAAGATGGATAGAAACCAATTGGAGCAGCCAGCAGATCAAAGATTTTACTGGAAATTCAAACTGGTATCCAACTACTCAGGGAGACAAATGGGTGAAAATCCAGTGTCCGCCGAATTCTTATTCTGTATGGTCGCTTAATTTATAAGTAATGAGCAATGGGTAATAATTGATAATTGATAATTGATTAAGCTGGTAAGAGACTGTTCTTCAGTTTAATTTCCATTAATTAAACATTAAACAAAAACAACTATATGTCTTATTTGTCATTCCGTAGGAACCTGTCAAAAAATTAATATTGCAGGAAATTCTTACGGAATGGCATTTTTATAAGTTAAATGAATTGTCAGAATAATTACACCTGAATAAACTTTTTCTTCTGATGCTGATCCGGTAAATAACACTTCTGATTGGCCAGTTTCATCCTGTTTCTGGAAATAACATCATACATTTTGTCACTGAGGAATGCAGGAAAAATTTTCCCAACAAAAGAAAGTTTATAAACTCCTCCCAGTAAATTGGCAATTTCAAGTACAGCCTTAGATTTTATCTGATAATAACGTCCCGGTTTCCACAGATACATGGTATTGAAGACATTAGTTTCTAATCCTCTTTCGGATAAAAACTGCTGCCCAAAATCAGATTGAAGAGAAGCAAACATAAATTGGTCTTTTGTGTCCCGCTCCAAAATCCACTGCACCCAGAAATTGCAAACTCCGCAATCTCCGTCAAAAAATACAATATGTTTATTTTCCCAGTTTTCCATCGCTTTACTTATTAAACATGATTCCTCGCTCTGTGTCTTCTTTTACTTTTTTGAAATATTGAATAAGATCTGCACGCTGTTCATCAGACAGTTTGGCGTCCTGATGCCCTAAATAATAAGACTCAAGCGGCATTTCTTTTTTCTCAACCATTTCTATACATTCTTCCAGTTTATGAAGCTGTCTCTTAGGTTCATATACTGCAAAGGTAGAAAAATTAAGATGTTTTCTGCCTTCATCAATATGATTTTTTACCCACCACGAAGTAGGGGAGATATTGGCATACCAGGGATATTTTGTTTCATTGGAATGGCAGTCATAGCATGACGTTCTAAGAGTACGTGCAATTTTCTCCGGAGTGTTTTTAATCTTCATAAAATCCATACCTGGGGTAGGTGACGGATTCGTTTTATCAATCGGGAAAAACTGAATGATGATAAATGCAACAAGAAGGATAACAATTATTTTTTTCATAGCCGGTGTTTCATATTTGTATAATATAAAGGTAGTTAATTTATTTTTAGTGAGGATGATGGAATCTGGGTGATGGAAGCTGGAAGTTCTTTTAGAAATTCTTTAAATAGTATATTTTTTCAGAAATGATCAAGTTATTTTTCATAATGCTATTAAATTTCCCTCCTTCAACATCCGGCTTATTTCCTTCTCAAATTCTTACGTTGAGTAATTCTAAATTGCGTGGTATACTGCTGTTTTTATTGAAGTTAATCTGAAAAATGACTAACTTAATACCTCAATTTTATCCAATTTCTTATGCTGTTAAAAATATTTATTTATAGTTTTTAACTATCGTTGAAATAAAAATTAATAGATTGTATTTATCGATCAAACGTTGTAGGTTTGTCTTGTTATTACAACAGAGAATTTAAACTGTATTAATCAATATAAAAAATAAAATAAACGACAATGGAAAAAGATTTGAATGACATCAGTAAATGCCCGTTTCATAACGGAACAATGAAGAAGAATGTAGCAGGTGGCGGTACCCAGAATGCAGATTGGTGGCCAGATCAGCTTAGAGTAGATCTTCTGCGCCAGCATTCTTCCCTTTCTGATCCTATGGATAAAGATTTTGATTACGCAAAAGCATTTGAAAGCCTTGATCTGGAAGCTGTAAAAAGAGACCTTCATGCATTAATGACAGATTCACAGGATTGGTGGCCGGCAGATTTTGGTCATTATGGCCCTTTGTTTATCCGTATGGCGTGGCACAGCGCGGGAACATACCGTGTAGGTGACGGAAGAGGCGGAGCAGGAGCCGGGCAGCAGCGTTTTGCGCCATTGAACAGCTGGCCGGATAACGTAAGCCTTGATAAAGCAAGAAGATTATTGTGGCCAATCAAACAAAAATATGGCAGAAACATTTCATGGGCAGACCTTTTGATTCTTACCGGGAACATTGCCCTTGAATCTATGGGCTTCAAAACATTCGGATTTGCGGGAGGACGTGCAGACGTTTGGGAACCGGACTCCGATGTATATTGGGGATCAGAAAAAACATGGCTGGGAGGTGATTTACGTTATGCTCACGGTTCGGAAGGAGTACCGGAAGGACATTCAGCAGTACTCCCTACAGATGATAATGCAGATGGGGATATTCATTCAAGAAATCTTGAAAATCCATTGGCAGCCGTACAGATGGGGCTTATCTATGTAAATCCTGAAGGTCCGGACGGAAATCCGGATCCCATTGCTGCGGCTAAAGATATTCGTGATACTTTCGGTCGTATGGCGATGAATGATGAAGAAACCGTTGCCTTGATTGCCGGAGGACATACTTTCGGAAAAACCCATGGTGCAGGACCTGCCGATCATGTAGGCAAAGAGCCTGAAGGTGCGGGAATTGAACAACAGGGACTTGGATGGGCGAGTACATATAAATCAGGAAGCGGAAGAGATGCTATTTCCAGTGGTTTAGAAGTAACCTGGACAGAAACTCCGACTCAATGGAGTAATTATTTCTTTAAAAATCTTTTCGAAAATGAATGGGAATTAACAAAAAGCCCTGCCGGAGCTCACCAATGGGTAGCAAAAGACGGTGCAGATATTATCCCTGATGCATTCGATTCTTCTAAAAAGCATAAACCGACAATGCTTACAACAGATCTTTCGTTAAGACTGGATCCTGTTTACGAAAAAATTTCAAGACATTTTTATGAAAATCCTGATGCGTTTGCCGATGCTTTTTCAAGAGCTTGGTTTAAATTAACGCACAGAGATATGGGACCGCGTGCCCGTTATTTGGGACCGGATGTGCCTCAGGAAGAATTGATATGGCAGGATCCTATTCCAGAAGTGAACCATGAATTGGTTGACAATAATGACATAGAAACATTAAAATCAAAAGTTTTAAACTCAGGATTAAGCAATACTGAACTGATTTCTACAGCGTGGGCTTCTGCTTCTACTTTCAGAGGAAGTGATAAACGCGGTGGTGCCAACGGAGCCAGAATCAGGCTGGAACCTCAAAGAAACTGGCAAGTGAACAATCCTTCACAATTGAACAAAGTATTGGGAGTACTGGAAGGAATTCAAAAAGAATTCAACGATTCCCAGAGCGGAGGTAAAAAAATATCATTAGCAGACTTAATTGTATTAGCAGGGAATGCTGCGGTAGAAGTAGCGGCAAGAAATGCTGGTCAGGAAGTGCAAGTTCCTTTTGCACCAGGAAGAATGGATGCTTCTCAGGAGCAGACAGACGTAGAATCTATGGGATACCTGGAACCCGCTGCTGATGGATTCCGTAATTATCTGAAAAGAAAATACACGGTTTCTACAGAATCTTTACTGATTGATAAAGCGCAGTTGTTAACGCTTACTGCCCCTGAACTGACAGTATTGATAGGGGGAATGCGTGCTCTAGATACCAATTTTGACGGTTCTAAACATGGAGTATTCACAAGCCGCCCGGGAGCGCTTACGAATGATTTCTTTGTGAACCTTTTGGATATGGGAACGCAATGGAAAGCGATGTCTGATGATAAGGAATTATACATAGGAACTGACCGTTCAACTGGTCAGCCAAAATGGACAGCAACGCGTGCTGATCTTGTTTTCGGATCCAATTCTGAATTAAGAGCAATTGCTGAGGTTTACGGAAGTGCTGATGCGCAGAGTAAATTTGTAAATGACTTTGCAGCAGCATGGACAAAAGTGATGAATCTTGACAGGTTTGATCTGGTTTAATAAATAAAATGAAAAATGGAAAAGACAGCAGAGATGCTGTCTTTTTTGTTTACATTTAAAATGCAGTATCAATTAATATCATTATTAAGCATACCGTCTTTCGCAATCCATTTGTATAGAGTTGTTTTTGGAATGCGATATTCAACTATAATTTCAGTTTTTGTTTTTTTTTCACTTTTTATCAAGTCTAAAATAAAATCTATTAATTCTTTGGTGTATATATTTTTGCGAAATTGAGGAAGTCCTTCTTTTAAGGTCTGTTTTTTTACCGCGGTTTGAGGAGCATACAGAATTAAGTGCTGGCTATACAGCCTGAAAAAATCATATTCAAGTAACTTACTCCATTTTAAAAGTACATCAGTATCTATATTGTTATGATGATACATCTCTTCGATTTCTTTTTCATTTATTTTCATGAAAGAACATATCCGGTCTGAATTAATACCTAAATATTGAACCCTTTTTTTTATTAATTCACCGATATTAATATTTTTATATTCCATTACGACTTGATACGATAAAATGTAAATAGTTGTGTTTATATTTTGTCTCCGATGCAGGTTTTTTGATTAATTTTTGAGGGAAGGACCCTGCACCGAAGAAATAATAAAGATAGAATTGCATATCTGAGAAATGAGAATCTTTACCAGAATAGAATTGTGTTTTTAGAATCGTTTATCTAATTATTCTCTTATAGTTTCCATCCTTTTTTTATATTGAATACAATTTCTGTAGTTATATTCATTGAAATCTTTTGTTTTGAATTTCATTGTAAACGTTTTCATAGTTTTCATATTCTGTACCCAGCATTTTATCCCAAAATCTAAAATATAACCCATAGTTTCCTTTAAATTTAGAATGATGCAGATTATGATAAGTGGATGTGGTTATGATATTAAATAGAAAAGAATTTCTAAACCACTTTGGAGCAATTTCATAACCTAAATGCCCATATGCATTGATAATTAAAGACGAGACAAGAAATAGTAATAAACTTATCGGATGAAATGGGAGTAGAATTATGATTATGGGTACAATAAGAGCTTCTCCAATGGCCTCCAGGAAATGGAAAGAATAGGATGCAAATGGGGTTGGGTTTGTTGATTTATGGTGGGTTAGATGTGCATATTTAAAGATACTTTTTATATGAAGCAACCTGTGCAGCCAATAAAAATAAGTATCATGAATTACTAAACTTATTATAAAAGCTACCGGTATCCACCATAATGAATGTTGATGGATATCTGTATACCATTTGGTATATTTTACCAAATCAGTAGTAATAACAGTAACAATTATTAATGACATAATAAATGTAGAGAGTAGTGAATTGGCAATCTCTCTCCTGATATCACGACTATTTAAATTTTTATTTTGAATCTTAGACTCTTTTAACGCATTACTGAATATCTTATAGCAGATTATATAGAAGGCACCTGCTATAAAAAAGTATTCAAAAATAGAAGTTGAATATGCATTAATTATTTCCTTTGGATTCATATCTTATTTCATTGGTGAAAACGGAAAGAGCTGATACTCAATATAGCTCTTTCCGAAAAAATATAATAATAAATCTGAAAATGCTAATAGTTTACAGATTTACTACCAGAAATTAATTTATTTCTCCTTGCAAAGTTATGCTCTCAGATAAATCAGAAAATATACATATCAATCAAATTCAGTAAAATCATTTAATTTTTATCAATCTGTATATGAGTGGTTTACATAAGTTGTTGGTAATGATTTATGGTATGTCTGTAGTGAGTAGTAATTATTTTCCGATTTCATTGATCTTCTTTTGAATATAATCAGAAGGTGTAATGCCTTCAATTTGTTTAAAGACACGATTAAATGTGGGTTGATTAGAAAACCCTGCTTCAGTATAAATATACATCAATGTTGTCTTTTGTAAGTCAACTTCGTCTAATAATTTTTTAATGTGATTAACTCTGTAGTTGTTGATATAGCTGTTAAAATTAGAATATCCTTTATTGTGAATTGCTTTTGAAATATAATGATGATTAATATGTAAGGCAGCACTTAATGAAGAAAGGTTAAATTTGCTATCCTTGAAGAACGAGTTTTTTTCCATGCTTTCATCAATTTTATTGAAAATATTTTCCAAAAAATCACTATCTATATCGTTGTTTATCAGATGCTTTTCCCTTTTCTTTGCTTTGTAAGGTGAGATGTTTATTTTATTTCCTTCCAGTTCTAATTTTATTTCCTGTTTTCTAATCAAATCCTTATAATATACTAATAGACATACTATCAGAATATTGGATACAAAAAGTAAAATATCTGTAATAAGGATCTGTGACTGTGAATATTGTTGAAAATTAAAAGAGAAATTTTCAGCAATAAGATAAATGATGATGACTAAGAATATTAAATATCCGGTATAAATTATTGTTTGTTTTTTTTGAAAGAAGATATGGGATCCTAAAGGTATGGGTATGAGCCAACATAAACTGGCAACAGAACTCTTCCAAAAAAAAAGTATAATATAAAGATTATATAAAGGAGCTGTTATTAAATATGTATGTACAATTGATTTTATTGAATATCTTTTTCTTACAATAATATACCCGTAAGATAGAAAGCATATTCCACTTACTAAATATATGATAACTGTTTTGTTATACAAATATAAATAGAAAATGGAAGCATAGATAATTAATAGGGTTATCATTAACAATACATATTTATCTAATAATTCTCTTTTCAATCTGTCAATATTATCAATTATATTTTTTTTTGCAGTCATTTTGTTATTTTGAAAGTTATTTACTACTAAATGATTTTTGTAGTTTGCTGAATATTAATGCTTTGTGTAATTTAAGTTATTTTAGGGTTTTTGATTTATATTGTATTTATTTGATTTGTTTTTCAGCCTACATTTGCACCTGTATATGTCTTTCGAAAAAAAACTGTGTTTGAAAAATTGTATTGCAAAGATATAAACATTAAAAATTATTTTGAAAATTATTTTAGCTAAATAATTTATTTACTTGGATTTTATTAAGATTAATTTAAGGTTACATTTAAATAATTTGAATATAATCACTTTTTCATTTATTTTAATGTGATTGTTTCAATTTGTTTGCTTGGGTCTAAGAGATGACATTATATCTGGAAATAAATAATGACGATTATAGATTCTGCATGTAAGAAAATCCCCCTGATCATAGATTTCTAAATTTTGTTTTATCAACTAAATCTTAATAGTAAAATACATTATAAATAAAATGCAAAATTCATTTGACAAGAACAAAAATGTCATTATCAAGACCTCCTCCTTATACTAAGAAAATAGTATTTAATAGTCTATTCTTCGGACAGTAACAAATTAATTAAAATAAAAAAAACAAAAAATGAAAAATATATATTACTCATTTTCATAATGATGATAGTTCCCTTTCAAGCGCATGCTCAAGTGGGAATTAATACAAGTAATCCAAATAGTAAATCTGCATTTGAAGTTGTTTCTAAAAATAAAAATACAGGAACTTTACTAACCCGTTTAACATCTGCGGAAAGAAACGCTATCACTGGTTTGGCAAGTACAGAAGATGGTTTGACAATCTACAATACTGATGAAAAATGTTATAATTATTATCAGGCGGCTAATGCAACATGGCTAAGCCTCTGTGGAACATACAAGCCGGCTGTTTATACTGTAGACTGTAGTAAAATAAAGGTTTTTGGAACGTATACTCAAGGTACTTCCCTTAACGTTAGTAATTATATCACAATGCCGGTTACAGTTACAACAGCCGGAACCTACCATATCATTGCAAAAACAACCAACGGATATTATTTTGAAAAGTCAGGAGTATTTCCGAATGCGGGAACCTTTACCATTTCATTAGCTGGCTCCGGAGCTCCTAGTGCAGGCCCTCAGACAGATACTGTATCTTTTGAATATGATGGAATTATTGATACTTCATGTACATCGGTAACTGTAGCGGTAAACGGTTCACAGATCAGTTATGGTATTACCTGTGGGAGTGCAACTGTAAACGGAACCTATAATGCACAAACTGTTTTGGATTATGCTACCAATACGGTTACAATACCTTTGTCTAATGTAGATACAGGAGGTCAGGTAACTATTATTAGTTCATCTAATAACGGAGTTAATTTCACAGATACAGAAACCATCACCACTGGAAGCACTTCAATTACCCTGCATGGTTCCGGAACTCCAACAAGTGCGGGTGTATTTACTTATACTTTTACAACTAATGGTGCCAATTCACAAAGCTGTACATTTTCTGTAACATTTGATACTACCAAAGGTACTTTCGCAGATCCGGCAGACAGATGTTTGGATATTTACAATCTTGGTAAAAGAACAGATGGGGAGTATTGGATCAAAACCGGTTCTTCAGATGCTACCCCTATTAAAACCTATTGCGATATGACTCATGGTGGTTACACCCTGCTTTGGTCATTTTCTGAAAAGACAGCTTATACAGGTGGCGGAATTTATGGTGCTGCCAATTCTATGGATATTTCCGGGAATTCTACAGGAGCTGCCTTATTTACCAACTCACCGCAAAATGTTGTTACAGCTTTAGCAGGAGTAATGAATTATGCCAGCTACAGAATACCTCTTACAGCAATGCAGAATTCCAAAAGCGCTACTTTAGGTGATTATAGGGTTCAGATTACCAATAGCCCAACCAATATGAATGATAGCTGGGGTAATAATAACTTTTTCAATGCAAAGCCAACATCCGGGTATGATTATATCGTTAATAACTCATCAACTTGTGAGCATCCATATGTTCCTACTACGGGTAAGATTTTTGGATATGTTTATGATGGCCGTACCAATAATGCTACTTATAATAATGTTGCTACTGCAGGAAGATCGTGCCCTTACATTAATAGTGGCTATACTTCTCACTGGGATGCAGGAGGACGTATCTCCGGGATGATAGTTGCACCCGACGGTACTTCTATAAACGCAAATACCTTTAACAATATGTTCGGATATTTTGGTGAAGTTCAGGGGAACCATCATTTTGGAAAGTGTACTACTGATGATAATAGTTTTAGTACAGTAACTTGTGCTTCAGGTAGTTTGAGACCACACTCTTTTAATAGCGGAGAGGGGAGGTATATACAATGGTATGTGAAGTAAATCTTATTTTCAAATCTATTACTACACATTCAAATATAATAAGCCCGGTAATTTTAGCCGGGCTTTATTTTCTCCGAAACTGAGAGTTTAAAAATATCAAGAATATGAAGGTGAAAGAGTTTCAAAATTTAATAGGGTTATACAAAAAAGAGATATTATTGGAATTTGGCAGTGAATTTAATCATTACCCTGCGGATGTATGGACTTATTATTTGAGTTCAAATTGGATAGGGATGAAAAAATATCTCATTATCTATTTCAGTAATGAGATTGTAGAAAATGTAAAAACGGTAAAACGGTTTGGAAGAATTAAGTTTTAGAAAATTAAATATATAAATTATGATAAAAGGACCAAATTATAAAAAGATGTATACAGATATGGTACTTGCTAAATATCCAAGTAAAATTGAGCTATGTGGCAATATCTTAAATAAAGAATATATGAGCATTCTTGATGTTATTACTTTAAATAAACTTTTATTTGAAACAGATAACGAAA
Organism: Chryseobacterium sp. 7; assembly: GCF_003663845.1. Classification (NCBI taxonomy): domain Bacteria; kingdom Pseudomonadati; phylum Bacteroidota; class Flavobacteriia; order Flavobacteriales; family Weeksellaceae; genus Chryseobacterium; species Chryseobacterium sp. 7. The sequence goes on along the minus strand of NZ_RCCA01000001.1, from coordinate 3,600,129 downwards.
TCACGAATCAAAAATTGAGATCATATGATAAAAAAACGGTCTTGGAGATTCTTAGTTATCAGAAGAAAAATAAACTAAATAATATACAAACTGCAATGCATTTTAAATTAAGTCGTAATACAATTACTA